>NZ_JBHXRL010000006.1:0-419809 GCF_042717315.1 Streptomyces sp. NPDC058650 | reverse complement strand
GGGGCGCACCGGGTGCTCGTGGGGGTGGCCGTCACCCAGCCCCGGCCCCCCCCCCCCCTGCCGGCGGGGGGCCCGCCCCCGCGCCCGGGGGGGGGGGGGGGGGCCCCCCCCCCCCCACCCCTCCAGGACGATCTTGATGACGGCCTGGTCCTCGTCCCGGAGGTCGTCGGCGGCGAGGGGAGCAGCCCGGTACGGGCGCTCACCCGGGATCCCGCGATCAGCCCCGGACGCCGCAGAGGTGCAGCAGCGCCGCGATCCGCCGGTACGGCTCCGTGCGGCCCGCCCGGTCCTCGGCGGCGAGCAGCCGGTCCAGCTCTTCGGCGGCCGGCAGGCCCGTCTCGGGCGGGACGCCGTCGGTGAAGACGCGCACGCCGTACCAGGCGTGCAGCGGCGCGGCGATCCCCGCGAGGGTCGACGTCAGCGCGTCGAGCCGGTCGGCCCGCACCTTCACGCCGTTGTCGTCGGTGTAGACATCGGTGTCGAAGCCCGCGAGGGCACCCGACCAGTCGCCGGCGAGCCCCGGGCGCATGGCGAGCGCCTCCGCGTTCCGTACGACGAGGGAGAGCAGGCCGCCGGGGGCCAGCATCCGGGCCAGACCCGCGAGCAGCGCGTCCGGCTCGTCCGCGTACATGAGCACGCCGTGGCAGAGGACCACGTCGAAGCTGCCGGGCAGGAAGTGGACGCCGGTCTCGCGACCGTCGCCCTCGATCATCCGGACCCGCTCGCGAATGCCCGCGGGCTCCGTCGCCAGCGACTCGCGCGCCGACTTCAGCAGCTCGGGATCGGCCTCCAGGCCGGTCACGGTGTGTCCGGCGCGCGCCAGGCGCAGCGCCTGTGTGCCCTGGCCCATGCCGGCGTCGAGGATCCGCAGCCGCTGCCCCACGGGGTAGCGCGCGGATATCTGCTCGTCGAGCTGACGGGCGATGACCTCCTGCCGGATGGTGTCGCGCAGCCCGCCGTGTCCGGCGGGCCAGTGCGCGACGGCGGGCAGCACGGCGCCGCCCGTCGCCGACGCGTCCACGCCGAAGACATGCTCGTCCAGCGCACGCCCCTCGGGCGCGCCCTCGTCGAAAGCGTGCCCGCCGAGGTCCGATCTGTCGGCGCTCAGGGCCGCTCTCCGCGCTTGACCTGCGGCTTCGGCAGCCGCAGTCGGCGCATCTGGAGCGTACGCATGAGGCCGTAGGCAACGGCGCCGCGCTTCGGCTCGTTCGGGAAGCGCTCGTTCAGCTGCTTCTTCAGCCGGAGCCAGATGCCGATCGAGTCGATCACGATCAGGATGATCACGCCGAGCCAGAGCAGCAGCGAGATGTTCTGCAGGGCGCGGTTCGCGTTCCCGAAGAGCGACAGCACGAGGATCACCACGGCCATCGGCAGGAAGAACTCGGCGATCGCGAAGCGCGAGTCGACGAAGTCGCGCACGAACTTGCGCACCGGGCCCTTGTCGCGGGCCGGCAGATAGCGCTCGTCACCGCTCGCCAGCGCCTCGCGCTGCCGGGCCAGGTCCGAGCGACGCGCCTCGCGCTGACGCTTGGCGGCCTCCTTGCGGTCGGTCGGCACCGTCGCGGCGCGCCGACGCTGGGTCTGCGCTTCGCTCCGCTTCGGTGTCGGGCGGCCCTTCGGGGCCTCGGGGTCGCGGGGCTGAGTGGTGGAAGGGTCCGCCGTCACCTTGTCGGTGGGGGCCTTCTCGTCCTTCGAACGGCTACGGAACACAAAACCCAAGGGTACGGGGTGGTGGGCATGGACCCCAGCCCGGGCGGGAACGATCCGCTAACGGACTGCGTCTACGGCGGTACGTACGCGGGACGCTCGGGGTTTCCACCGGGCACCCCCGAGATCCATCTACACCCTGGGCGGGAGGGAGACCGCGCGCAGTCGTCCTTGGGGAGGAGCGCATCCCGCTCCGAACAGTGCGGTAATAGAGACAGGGCCCGTAATGTGGACCTGTTGAGAGCTGGAGCCGAAGTCCGTCAGAAGGGGGCGCGCGAAGCCCATGAGCGGTGTCATGAAGCGTATGGGGATGATCTTCCGCGCGAAGGCGAACAAGGCCCTTGACCGGGCCGAGGATCCGCGCGAGACGCTCGATTATTCCTACCAGAAGCAGCTGGAGCTGCTGCAGAAGGTGCGGCGCGGCGTGGCCGACGTCGCCACCTCCCGCAAGCGGCTCGAACTCCAGCTGAACCAGTTGCAGGGCCAGTCCGCCAAGCTGGAGGACCAGGGCCGCAAGGCGCTGGCGCTCGGCCGCGAGGACCTGGCGCGCGAGGCGCTGTCCCGGCGGGCCGCGCTCCAGCAGCAGGTCAGCGACCTGGAGGTGCAGCACCAGACGCTGCAGGGCGAGGAGGAGAAGCTGACGCTCGCGGCGCAGCGCCTCCAGGCCAAGGTCGACGCCTTCCGCACGAAGAAGGAGACGATCAAGGCGACCTACACGGCCGCCCAGGCCCAGACCCGGATCGCCGAGTCGTTCTCCGGGATCTCGGAGGAGATGAGCGACGTCGGTCTCGCGATCCAGCGGGCCGAGGACAAGACCGCCCAGCTCCAGGCGCGCGCGGGCGCGATCGACGAGCTGCTCGCCTCGGGCGCCCTCGACGACCAGTCCGGGCTCGCCAAGGACGACATCCAGGCGGAGCTGGACCGGCTGTCGGGCGGTACGGACGTGGAGCTGGAGCTCCAGCGGATGAAGGCCGAGCTGGCCGGAGGCCCTTCGGCGCAGAAGCAGGCGATCGAGGGCGGCGGCGAGGCCGCGCCGCAGGACCAGACGCAGCAGCGGTCCCACCCGCGTTTCGAGAAGTAGGCGACAGACAGGACGCGTCATGATCGTACGGATCATGGGGGAGGGCCAGTGGAAGCTGGCCGACAGCCACTTCGTCGAGCTGAACAGGCTCGACGACGAGCTGCTCGAAGAGATGGAGTCGGGGGACGACGAGGGCTTCCGGCGCACGCTGGGCGCCCTGCTCGACGCGGTCCGCCGCCTCGGCGAGCCGCTCCCGGACGAGGCCCTGGAGCCCTCCGAGCTGATCCTCCCCGCTCCGGACGCGAGTCTCGACGAGGTCCGCGAGATGCTCTCCGACGACGGCCTGATCCCGGGCTGACGCCCACGAAGGACCTTCGGTGTCCCACCGCCCCCAGGTGTGGTGGGACACCGTGCTTTCCGGGGTGGTGGGACACCGTGCTTTCCGGGGTGGTGGGACACCGCGCTTTTCCCCCTGCCGCCGCTTTCCCCGTACCGTTCCTCGACGTGACCCCCACCGGACCCGCCACCGGCACCCTCTACGCCCGCCTCCGCGACTGGTTCCGCGCGCACCCCCTCGCCTTCGACGCGGTGATCGCGAGCGGCACGCTGGTCTGCATGATCGCCGGGTCCTTCACCGACCCGCACGGGAGCCGGGAGGGGCCGACCTTCGGCGACCACCCGCCCGACGTGTGGAGCGTGCTGATCATGGTCGTCGGGGCCGCCGCGCTCGTGCTCCGCCGCCGCAGACCCTTCGCGGTGCTCTGCTTCACGGTCACGATCTGCCTCTTCGAACTCGTCAACGACAACCGGCCCGCCCCGATCGCCATGGCCGCCGTCGTCGCGCTCTACACGGTCGCCTCCCGCACCGACCGCCCCACCACCTGGCGCGTCGGGCTCGTCACGATGGCCCTGCTCACCGCCGCCGCCATGATCTTCGGCCCGACCGACTGGTACGCGCAGGAGAACCTCGGCGTCTTCGCCTGGACCGGCATGGCCGCAGCCGCCGGGGACGCCGTCCGCAGCCGCCGGGCCTTCGTCGACGCCATACGCGAGCGCGCCGAGCGGGCCGAGCGCACCCGGGAGGAGGAGGCCGGCCGCCGGGTCGCCGAGGAGCGGCTGCGGATCGCCCGCGACCTCCACGACGTCGTCGCCCACCACATCGCCCTGGTGAACGTCCAGGCCGGCGTCGCCGCCCACGTCATGGACAAGCGGCCCGACCAGGCCAAGGAGGCCCTCGCGCACGTCCGCGAGGCCAGCCGCTCCGCGCTCGACGAGCTCCGCGCCACCGTCGGCCTCCTGCGCCAGTCCGGCGACCCCGAGGCGCCCACCGAGCCCGCCCCGGGCCTCGCCGTCCTCGACGGACTCCTCGACACCTTCCGCAAGGCCGGTCTCCCGGTCGCCCTGGCCCGCGCCGACGGCGACCGGCCCCTGCCCGCGACCGTCGACCTCGCCGCGTACCGGATCGTGCAGGAGGCCCTCACCAACGTCCGCAAGCACGCGGGACCGGACGCCGAAGCGGAGGTGAGCGTCGTCAGGGTGGGCCGTACGGTCGAGATCACCGTCCTCGACGACGGCACCCCGCAGCCGGGGGCCCCCGCCGACTCCGGCGGCCACGGCCTCCTCGGCATGCGCGAGCGGGTCAGCGCGCTCGGCGGCACGCTGACCGCCGCACCCCGCTACGGCGGCGGCTTCCGGGTGCAGGCGATACTGCCCGTGACGACCCGTACGGGGGAGGACGCGTGACGATCCGGGTACTGCTCGCCGACGACCAGGCCCTGCTCCGCAGCGCCTTCAAGGTCCTGGTCGACTCCGAACCGGACATGGAGGTGATCGGCGAGGCCGCCGACGGCGCCCAGGCCGTCGCCCTGGCCCGCGCCGAGCGGCCGGACGTCGTCCTCATGGACATCCGGATGCCGGGCACGGACGGCCTCACGGCGACCCGTGCGATCACCGCCGACCCCGAGCTGTCCGCCGTACGCATCGTCATGCTCACCACCTTCGAGGTCGACGAGTACGTCGTGCAGTCGCTGCGCGCCGGGGCCTCGGGCTTCCTCGGCAAGGGCGCCGAACCGGTGGAACTGCTCGGCGCGATCCGCATCGCCCACGCCGGCGAGGCGCTGCTCTCCCCGGCCGCCACCAAGGGCCTGATCGCCACCTTCCTCGCACAGGGCGGCGGGCTGGAACCCCTGGCGGGCGGCGACCGGCCCTACTCCGAGCGGCTCGCCGCGCTCACCGCCCGCGAGCGCGAGGTCCTCGTCCTCGTCGGCGGCGGCCTCTCCAATGACGAGATCGCCGAGCGGCTCGACGTCAGCCCGCTCACCGTGAAGACGCATGTCAACCGGACCATGGCCAAGCTCGGCGCCCGTGACCGGGCCCAGCTGGTGGTCACGGCGTACGAATCGGGACTGGTACGTCCGAGGGTGGAGTGACCGGAGGCTCCGGCGTACTCCAGACGCGGTATGCGCGGGATAAGGATGTGGGCCCGGGGGCCGAGGACTTCCGGGCGCGGATGGCAGATCGTATAGGCGGGGGGCACCTCCGGCGGATCCAGCGGATCAGGGCCGGGGTCTTGGCTGCTCCCGCCTGTCGACGAGTACGCCACAGAAGAGAGACCCCATGTCCTGGCTGTCCAGATTCAGCCTCGCGCAACGGGCCCTGATCGGGCTGACGTCCATCGTCGCGATCGTGTTCGGGGCGATCGCGATACCGCAGCTCAAGCAGCAGTTGTTCCCCTCGATCGAGCTCCCCATGGTCTCGATCCTCGCCCCGTACCAGGGGGCCTCTCCCGATGTGGTCGAGAAGCAGGTCGTCGAACCCCTGGAGAACAACCTCAAGGCCGTCGACGGCCTGAAGGGCGTCACCTCCACCGCCTCCGAGGGCATGGCCGTCGTCATGGCCTCCTTCGACTACGGCGACGAGTCGACGAAGCAGCTCGTCGCCGACGTCCAGCAGGCCGTGAACCGGGCCCGCGCCCAGCTGCCCGACGGCGTCGACCCGCAGGTCGTGGCCGGCTCGACGGACGACATGCCGACCGTCGTCCTCGCCGCCGCCTCGGACAAGGACCCGCAGGCTCTCGCCGACCTCCTGGAGCGGACCGTCGTGCCCGCCCTCGAAGGCATCGAGGGCGTCGGTCAGGTCTCCGTCAGCGGCGTCCAGGACGTCCAGATCTCCGTCGTCCCGGACGAGCGGAAGCTCGCCGCGGCCGGAATCGGCTCGATGAAGCTCGCCGAGGCGCTCCGCTCCGGCGGCGCCACGATGCCGGCCGGCTCCTTCTCGGAGGCCGGCAAGAGCCGCACGATCCAGGTCGGCGGCGGCTTCACCTCCCTCCAGCAGATCGAGGACCTGCGCATCCCGTCGGCCACCCCCGGCAAGGGCAAGGCGGTCCGCCTCGGCGACGTCGCCACCGTCCGCCAGGAGGAGTCGCCGAGCGTCTCCCTCACCCGCACCAACGGCAAGCCCAGCCTCGCCGTCATGGCCACGATGGACAAGGACGGCAGCGCCGTCGCCATCTCCGACGCCGTCGAGGAGAAGCTGCCCGATCTGCGCCGCGACCTCGGCGCGGGCGCCGAGCTGACCGTCGTCTCCGACCAGGGCCCGGCCGTCGCCAAGGCGATCTCCGGTCTGACCACGGAGGGCGCGCTCGGTCTCGTCATGGCCGTCCTGGTGATCCTGGTCTTCCTGACCTCGATCCGCTCGACCCTGGTGACCGCGGTCTCCATCCCGCTCTCGGTCGTCCTGGCCCTGATCGTGCTGTGGACCCGCGACCTCTCGCTCAACATGCTGACCCTGGGCGCGCTCACCATCGCCATCGGCCGGGTCGTCGACGACTCGATCGTGGTCCTGGAGAACATCAAGCGTCACCTGGGCTACGGCGAGGAGCGCCAGGCCGCGATCATCACCGCGGTCCGCGAGGTGTCCGGCGCGGTCACCTCCTCCACCCTCACCACCGTCGCCGTCTTCCTGCCGATCGGTCTGACCGGCGGCATGATCGGCGAACTGTTCGGCTCGTTCTCGCTGACGGTCACGGCGGCCCTGCTGGCCTCCCTGCTCGTCTCCCTGACCGTGGTCCCCGTCCTCTCGTACTGGTTCCTCCGCGCCCCCAAGGGCACCTCGGAGGACCTGGAGGAGGCCCGCAGGGTGGCCGAGGAGAAGGAGGAGAAGAGCCGTCTCCAGCGCGCGTACGTGCCCGTCCTGCGGTTCGCGACCCGGCGCCGGATCATGAGCCTCGGCATCGCGCTCGTCGTCCTCGTCGTCACCTTCGGCATGGCCCCGCTCCTGAAGACGAACTTCTTCGACCAGGGCGAGCAGGAGGTGCTCAGCATCCAGCAGGAGCTGGCTCCCGGCACCAGCCTGAGCGCCTCCGACGAGGCCGCGAAGAAGATCGAGAAGGTCCTCGCGGAGACCGAGGGCGTCAAGGACTACCAGGTCACCGTCGGCTCCTCCGGCTTCATGGCGGCCTTCGGCGGCGGCACCGGCTCCAACCAGGCCTCGTACAAGATCAGCCTGGAGGACTCCGACGCGTACGAGAAGACCCGCGCCTCCATCGAGAAGTCCCTCGCGGGCCTCGACGGCATCGGCGACACCACCATCGCGGCCGGCGACGGCTTCGGCAGCCAGGACCTGAGCGTGGTCGTCAAGGCCGCCGACCCGAAGGTCCTGGAGCAGGCCTCCGAGGAGGTCCGCACGGCGATCGCCGGGATGAAGGACGTCACCGACGTCCAGAGCGACCTCTCCCAGTCCGTCCCGCGCATCTCCGTCAAGGCCAACGCCAAGGCGGCCGACGCGGGCTTCGACACCGGCTCGCTCGGCGCGATCGTCGCCCAGGCCGTCCGGGGCACCCCGGCCGCCAAGGCGATCCTCGACGACAGCGAGCGGGACGTCCTCATCACCTCGGCGAAGCCCGCCACCACCCTCGCCGAGCTCAAGGCCCTGCCGCTCGGCCCGGTGAAGCTGGGCGACATCGCCACCGTCGAGCTGGTCCCCGGGCCGGTCTCCATGACCCGGATCGACGGCGCCCGCGCGGCGACGATCACGGCCAAGCCGACCGGTGACAACACTGGCGCGGTGAGCGCCTCGCTCCAGTCGAAGATCAACGCGCTGGACCTGCCCGACGGCGCCACCGCCAGCATCGGCGGTGTCTCCGAGGACCAGACCGAGGCCTTCACCAACCTGTTCCTGGCGATGCTCGCGGCCATCGCGATCGTCTTCATGCTGCTCGTGGCGACCTTCCGGTCGCTGATCCAGCCGCTGATCCTGCTGGTCTCGATCCCGTTCGCGGCGACCGGCGCGATCGGTCTGCTCGTGGTCACGGACACCGCGATGGGCGTCCCGGCGATGATCGGCATGCTGATGCTCATCGGCATCGTCGTGACCAACGCGATCGTCCTGATCGACCTGATCAACCAGTACCGGGCCCAGGGCCTGGGCGTCGTCGAAGCGGTCATCGAGGGCGGCCGGCACCGGCTCCGCCCGATCCTGATGACCGCCCTGGCGACGATCTTCGCCCTGCTGCCGATGGCCCTCGGCATCACCGGCGAGGGCGGCTTCATCGCCCAGCCGCTCGCCGTGGTCGTGATCGGCGGTCTCGTCACCTCGACGCTGCTGACCCTGCTCCTCGTCCCGACGCTCTACGCGATGGTGGAGCTCCGCAAGGAGCGCCGCGCGGCGAAGAAGGCGACGAAGAAGACGGAGAAGGAGAAGGGCAAGGAGAAGGGCAAGAAGAAGGGCGAGCAGGCGGAGATCCCGGAGCAGGCGGACGTCAGCCCGGCGGACGGCACCCTGCTGGACGTCCTCGACTGACCCGAGTCCCGGCGACAGCCGGAAGGGGCGCTCCGCGATCGCGCGGGGCGCCCCTTCCGGCGTACGTACGGGAGAACCGTTACGGCAGGGCCAGCATCCGCTCCAGGGCGAGCTTGGCGAAGCTCTCCGTCTCCTGGTCGACCCGGATCTGGTTGACGAGGTTGCCCTCGGCCAGGGACTCCAGGGTCCACACCAGGTGCGGCAGGTCGATGCGGTTCATGGTCGAGCAGAAACAGACCGTCTTGTCGAGGAAGACGATCTCCTTGTCCGGGTGCGCGTTGGCCACGCGCCGGACCAGGTTCAGCTCGGTGCCGATCGCCCACTTCGAACCGGCCGGGGCCGCGTCCAGGGTGTTGATGATGTACTCGGTCGAGCCCACGTAGTCCGCGGCGGCGACGACCTCGTGCTTGCACTCCGGGTGGACCAGCACGTTCACGCCCGGGATGCGCTCGCGGACGTCGTTGACCGAGTCCAGCGAGAAACGGCCGTGCACCGAGCAGTGACCCCGCCACAGGATCATCTTGGCGGCGCGCAGCTCCTCGACGGTGAGCCCGCCGTTGGGCTTGTGCGGGTTGTAGAGCACGCAGTCGTCCAGGGACATGCCCATGTCGCGGACGGCGGTGTTGCGGCCCAGGTGCTGGTCGGGCAGGAACAGGACCTTGTCACCCTGCTCGAAGGCCCAGTCCAGCGCGCGCTTGGCGTTCGACGAGGTGCAGATCGTGCCCCCGTGCTTGCCGGTGAAGGCCTTGATGTCGGCCGAGGAGTTCATGTACGAGACGGGCACGACCTGCTCGGCGACGCCGGCCTCGGTCAGCACGTCCCAGCACTCGGCGACCTGCTCGGCGGTGGCCATGTCGGCCATCGAGCAGCCGGCCGCCAGGTCCGGCAGGACGACCTTCTGGTCGTCGGTGGTGAGGATGTCGGCCGACTCCGCCATGAAGTGCACGCCGCAGAAGACGATGTACTCGGCCTCCGGCTTGGCGGCGGCGTCGCGCGCGAGCTTGAACGAGTCGCCGGTGACGTCGGCGAACTGGATGACCTCGTCACGCTGGTAGTGGTGGCCGAGCACGAAGACCTTGTCCCCGAGCTTCTCCTTGGCGGCGCGGGCGCGCTCCACGAGGTCCGGGTCGGAGGGCGACGGCAGATCGCCCGGACACTCCACGCCGCGCTCGCTCTTCGGGTCGGCCTCGCGGCCGAGCAGGAGCAGGGCGAGCGGCGTCGGCTGAACATCCAGGGGCTGGGCGGTGGTCACGTCACGCACCCTTTCTTCGGGGTCTTCGGGGAAACCTTTTCGTCGAAATGACGCTATCTATCATAACCGCTTCCCGTCACGTTGACGATGTCCATAGTGTCGATGTGACGAATTCGCCGTCCGCGCTCCGGGACAGGGTGTGCGAGCATGAAAGAGGGAACACCCCACGCGGCCCGGAATGAATCCGGGGCACCGGCGGTTACCACCGTCGGCAAGCAGTCTCCGTACACACCGGGAGAGAAGCAGATGTCCGTATCGGACGAGAAGACCACTGTCAGCGACGGCATCCTCCTGTCCGACGCCGCCGCGGCCAAGGTCAAGGCCCTCCTCGACCAGGAAGGCCGCGAGGACCTGGCCCTGCGCGTCGCCGTACAGCCCGGTGGCTGCTCCGGCCTGCGTTACCAGCTGTTCTTCGACGAGCGTTCGCTCGACGGCGATGTCGTGAAGGACTTCGACGGAGTCAAGGTCGTCACCGACCGCATGAGCGCCCCCTACCTCGGCGGTGCCTCGATCGACTTCGTCGACACCATCGAGAAGCAGGGCTTCACGATCGACAACCCGAACGCCACGGGCTCCTGCGCCTGCGGCGACTCGTTCAGCTAAGTCGCACCACCAGCACGAACGCGAGGGCGGCGGCCCGGGACTCCCGGGCCGCCGCCCTCGCGCATGTGCCTCTGGGGTGGGGATCAGCGGCGCGGCACGGCCTCCCCGCTCGCCCCGTCGACGACGGGCCGGTCGCCCAGCGGCCGGTCGAGCGTCACCGACTTCGTCACCTCGACCGCGATGGCGATGCACGCCTTGCCCGGCTCGGTGGGCGTCTCCTTCACCCGCACCGTGACCCGGTCCGCGCTCTCCCGCGCCGTCACCGTGTACTCGCTGCACACCCCGCCCCAGAAGGTGACGGTCAGCTTCCGGCCGTCCCCCTCGGTCCGGAACGACTCGATCTGCCGGGCCGGAGACGTGCCCTCGTCGGGCTCCGGCGTCGGCGAGGGCGACGGCTTCGCCGGCGGCGCCAGGTGCTCCGGGGCCACCGCCGTCCGCGTCACCGTGTACGGCGCCGCGTCCGCGGGGTCCGCCGTGAACAGCCACGCCGGTACGAGCAGCCGTGCGCCGTCCACGTCCTGCGCGGCCAGACCGAACACCGCGCGCGTCACCGGCACCTGGTCCGGCGGCGCCATGTCCACGATCGTCTGGCAGGGCGCGCCCGGGGCGTTCGATCCCGTGCTCGGCTCCCCGAGGTCGGGCCGCCCGGCGGTCGGCTTCCCCGAGTCCGGCATTCCGGTGCCGGGCTTCCCCGCCTCCGGCATCGGGGCGTCGGGCTTCCCCGCCTCCGGCTCCCCGGCCGGCGGGGCGGTGGCGCAGCCGCCGATGCCGATCGGGCCGGTGCCCTTCGAGGCCTCGTTCAGCTCGGCGAGCGCCTTCTCCGCCCCGATCACCGGGTACGTGTCGCCCTTCACCGGCTCCTTGAGCATCCCGCTCCCGGCGACCGGCCGGCCGTCCGAACCGATGTGGAGCCCCGTCGACCAGCCGTACGTCGGCAGGCCGCCCACCACCGGCTCGGCGTTGACCACCCGGACCGAGCCGTTCATCACCTGCGTCGCCGACACCTTGGCGTCGTCCTGGCCGATGGCCTTCAGGACGGGCGCGGCCGCCGCCTTCGCCGCCGCCTCGCTCACCGGCGAACCACCGGGGAAGGGCTTCGTCTCGCCCGGCGGAGGACACGCCTTGCCCTTGAGGCAGCTGTCGCCGGCCGGGCCGCCGTCGTACCAGGAGTACGTCCAGTTCCCCGGCGCCTTCCGTGCCACGTCGAGGCGTGCTCCGGAGCCGTCCTTCTCGGGCCGGATCGTCCAGACCTCGCCCACCAGGGCGGGGCTCCCGGAGAGGCCGAGCGCTTCGGCCAGCCTGGTCACCTCCGCCGAGGTGACCAGGCCCCCGGGCCGGTGGACCGCGGCCGAGGAGGGCCCGTGGGGGAGTGGGCCCTTGGCTGTGTAGACGGTCCCGTTCGGGCCGCCTCCGGGGTCGGGCTCACCGGGGGCGATACCGGGACCGTCACCCGTACCGACGCCACCCGTGTCGCCACCACCCGTACCGTCGCCTTCCAGGCGCAGCGGCGGGGGCGCGGCCGCCCTGTCGGTGACCCGGCTCTTGGCCCCGGCGGGCGTGGCCTCGCCGGGCGCCGTCGCGGCGACGGCGAGATACACCCCGCCGCCACCGGCGAGCAGGACGCCCGCCGCCACCGAGGCGGTGAGCAGCCTCCGCCGCCTCCGACCGTTCTCCGTACCGCTCACGGCATCGCTCCTTCGGACCCTGGCATCCCTGTGGGAAGACACCGGTGGGACGGAGCGGGCGGGCGGACGGTTCCGTCCGTCAGCCGCCGTACTCGGCGGTGGCGTCGATCAGCCGTGCCGAGGCGGCCGGTACGACGACCCCGTGGATCAGCGCGGGGGAGACCGGAGCGGGCGCCGGCGGAGCCGGGGTGACCCAGTGCGGGACCATCCGCGCGCTGTCGCCGCGCAGCTGGGCGAGGCTCAGCTCGGACTCGTGACGCTCACCGGGAGCGGGGTGCAGGCTCATGGGCGCACCGTATGCACCCCGGTGCTCCGGAGAAAAGGCCTACTCTGGGGTAGTTTCCACTGTTCGGCAGGAAAGCCACCACCCGGTAGCGTGAACTGTCATTACCACCTTCCCGCAGGAGCACCCCGCCGTGCGTATCGCAGTCACCGGCTCCATCGCCACCGACCACCTCATGACCTTCCCCGGAAGGTTCGCCGACCAGCTCGTGGCCGACCAGCTCCACACGGTGTCCCTCTCGTTCCTCGTCGACAACCTCGACGTGCGCCGGGGAGGGGTCGCGGCCAACATCTGCTTCGGCATGGGCCAGCTCGGCAGCCGCCCGTTCCTCGTGGGCGCCGCCGGCTTCGACTTCGACGAGTACCGCGCCTGGCTCGACCGCCACGGCGTCGACACGTCCTCGGTACGGATCTCCGAGGTCCTGCACACCGCGCGCTTCGTCTGCACCACGGACAAGGACCACAACCAGATCGGCTCCTTCTACACCGGCGCGATGAGCGAGGCCCGGCTGATCGAGCTCAAGGCCGTCGCCGACCGCGTGGGCGGCCTCGACCTGGTCCTGATCGGCGCCGACGACCCCGAGGCGATGCTCCGCCACACCGAGGAGTGCCGCTCCCGGTCGATCCCGTTCGCCGCCGACTTCTCACAGCAGATCGCGCGCATGGACGGCGAGGAGATCCGCACCCTCCTCGACGGGGCCACGTACCTCTTCTCCAACGAGTACGAGAAGGGCCTCATCGAGTCCAAGACGGGCTGGACCGAGGCGGAGATCCTCTCCCGCGTCGGCCACCGCGTCACCACGCTCGGCTCGCGCGGCGTCCGCATCGAGCGCGTCGGCGAGACCCCGATCGAGGTCGGCTGCCCGGAGGAGACGGCCAAGGTCGACCCGACCGGCGTCGGCGACGCCTTCCGCGCCGGCTTCCTGACCGGTCTGCACTGGGGCGTCGGCCTGGAGCGCGCCGCCCAGATCGGCTGCATGCTCGCCACCCTCGTCATCGAGACCCTGGGTACGCAGGAGTACACCCTGCGCCGCGCCAACTTCATGGACCGCTTCACCAAGGCGTACGGCGACGAGGCCGCCGCCGAGGTCCGGTCCCACCTGGGCTGACACCCCTAGGTCCTGTCCGGCGGACAGGACCTGTGCGAGGTGCGGCGGGTGGCTCTCAGGCCACCCGCCGCACCACGTACGCGACGCCGCCCCCCTCGGACGGCTCCTCGCCCACGTACTCCTGGCCGCGCATCTCGCACCAGGCCGGGATGTCGAGGCGGGCCGCGGCGTCGTCGGCGAGGACGGTCACCGTCCCGCCGACCGGCACGTCGCCGATCACCTTCGCCAGCTCGATCACCGGGATCGGGCAGCGCCGGCCGAGCGCGTCCACCACGAGCGAGCCGGAGCCGGCCGCCGGGACCGCGGCCGGGGCCGCCGGGGCGCCGAGCCGCTCCCGTACCGCCGCGACCACCCCCGGCAGCACGTCGAGGAAGTGGTCCACGTCCGCCGCCGAGGTGCCGGCCGGCAGGGACACCCGGACGTTCCCCTCGCTCAGCACCCCCATCGCGCGCAGCACATGGCTGGGCGTCAGCGTCGAACTCGTACACGACGAACCGGACGAAACGGAGAAACCCTCCCGGTCCAGCTCGTGCAGCAAGGTCTCTCCGTCGACATAGAGACAGGAGAAGGTGACGAGGTGGGGGAGCCGGCGCACCGGATCGCCCACCACCTCCACGTCCGGCACCAGCGCCGGCACCCGCGTCCGGATCCGGTCCACCAGACCCCGCAGCCGTGCCGCCTCGGCCGCCGCCTCCGCCCGGACCGCCCGCAGCGAGGCCGCCGCCGCCACGATCGCCGGCAGGTTCTCGAAACCGGGTGCCCGCCCCGACTCCCGTTCGTCCGAAGGGCCTTGGGGCGCGAACCGCACCCCCTTCCGTACGGCGAGGAGCCCCACGCCCGCCGGCCCGCCCCACTTGTGCGCGCTCGCCGCGAGCAGCGACCAGCCGCCTTCCACCGGCCCCCAGCCCAGCGACTGGGCCGCGTCCACGAGCAGCGGCACGCCCGCCGCCCGACAGGACTCGGCGACCTCCGCGACCGGCTGTTCGGTCCCCACCTCGTGATTGGCCGACTGGAGGCAGGCGAGTGCGGTGCCGGGCGCGAGCGCCTCTCCGAAGACGGCCGCGTCCACCGCGCCGGAGCGGCCCACGGGCACCTCGGTCACTGAACCGCCCGCCGCCGCGTGCCGCTCCGCCGCGTGCAGGACGGAGGAGTGCTCGACCGCCGAGACGACGAGGCCGTCCCCGACACGCCGACGGCCCGCGAGGGCGCCCGAGATTCCGGCGTGAACCGCGCGCGTTCCCGAAGGAGTGAACACGAGCTCGTCCGGCCGGCACCCCACCGCCTCCGCCGCGGCCTCCCGCGCCGCGTCCAGCAGGAGCCGGGCCCGCCTCCCCTCCCGGTACAGCCGGGCCGGATCGGCCCACCCCTCGTCCAGGGAGGCGAGCAGCGCCTGGCGGGCGACGGGGTGCAGGGGCGCGGCGGACGCGGCGTCGAAGTACGGCATCCGCCCACGGTAGGGCCGACCTGCCCCGATCCGCGGGGCCACCCCTCCCCGACCCGCCGGGCCGCCCCTCCCGACCCGCCGGGCCGACCCCCGCCGCCCGCCCGGCCGACACGCCCGACTCGCCCGGCCCGCACCTTCGTCCGTACGTCCGTCCGCGTCTCGTGAGCACACGTCAGAAGGCCGCCCCGGTACGACGGCAGGCCGCCGTACGGCCGCCGGGGTCCCCCCTCCGGAACCCCGGAGTCCACCCCTTCGGGGACTCGGACGGCGCGTTGGGCACCCTCCCCGCGCGACCCCAAATAGCGTCCAGTAGGGTTTGGTCCGCATAAACATCCAAACCCCTGCCCGCGGCCGGGGCGGCGACCGACCAGCGAGACGGACGGCCGTGGCCGACCAACGCGGGCCGAGACTCTCGGGAAGGCGCTACGTGAGTCCCAACGGCTCCGACCGCTCGTCGCGGCGCCCGATGCGGCGGAAGCTGCCGCAGGTGCTGACTGCGGGCCTGATCCTGGCGACAGCCACGGGCTGCTCGTACAACTGGGAAGACTTCCCCCGCCTTGGTATGCCCACCCCTGTGACGGAAGAGGCGCCTCGGATCCTCTCCCTCTGGCAGGGTTCGTGGGCGGCCGCGCTCATCACCGGAATCCTGGTGTGGGGCCTGATCCTCTGGTCAGTCTTCTTCCACCGGCGCAGCCGGACCAAGATCGAGGTACCTCCGCAGACCCGGTACAACATGCCCATCGAGGCGCTGTACACGGTCACCCCGCTCATCATCGTCTCGGTGCTCTTCTACTTCACCGCACGCGACGAGTCGAAGCTCCTCGAGCTCACCCCCAAGCCGGCGCACACGGTCAACGTGGTCGGCTACCAGTGGAGCTGGGGCTTCAACTACGTCGAGAACGTGCCCGGTGTCACGGGCGACGCCAAGACGGACAAGAACCTCGCCTCGATCCCGGACAAGTTCCTGGAGGCGTTCCCGGAGAACGCCGGCGGTGTCTACGACGCCGGTATCCCCGGCGACCGGAACCCGCAGACCGGCAACCCGGGTCCGACCCTGTGGCTGCCGAAGGGCGAGAAGGTCCGGTTCGTCCTGACCTCCCGTGACGTCATCCACTCCTTCTGGGTGGTCCCCTTCCTCATGAAGCAGGACGTCATCCCGGGTCACACGAACTCCTTCGAGGTGACCCCGACGCAGGAAGGCACCTTCCTCGGCAAGTGCGCCGAGCTGTGCGGTGTCGACCACTCCCGGATGCTCTTCAACGTCAAGGTGGTCTCTCCGGAGCGCTACCAGCAGCACCTGAAGGAGCTGGCCGAGAAGGGGCAGACCGGCTACATCCCGTCTGGCATCGAGCAGACGGACCCGGCCAGGAATGCGGAGAAGAACCAACTGTGAGCATCCACAACGAAACCCAGGGTGCCGCCGCAGCTGAGGACTCGTACGAGAACGAGCTGCCCGTACGGCGCAAGCAGCCCGGCAACGTCGTGATCAAGTGGCTGACCACCACCGATCACAAGACGATCGGGACGATGTACCTGGTCACGTCGTTCGTCTTCTTCTGCATCGGCGGACTCATGGCGCTCTTCATGCGCGCCGAGCTGGCCCGTCCGGGTACGCAGATCATGTCGAACGAGCAGTTCAACCAGGCGTTCACGATGCACGGCACGATCATGCTGCTGATGTTCGCGACGCCGCTGTTCGCCGGATTCGCGAACTGGATCATGCCGCTGCAGATCGGCGCGCCCGACGTGGCGTTCCCGCGGCTGAACATGTTCGCGTACTGGCTGTACCTCTTCGGCTCGATCATCGCGGTGGCCGGCTTCCTCACCCCGCAGGGTGCGGCCGACTTCGGCTGGTTCGCCTACTCCCCGCTGTCGGACGCCGTCCGCTCGCCGGGTGTCGGTGCCGACATGTGGATCATGGGTCTGGCCTTCTCCGGCTTCGGCACGATCCTCGGTTCGGTCAACTTCATCACCACGATCATCTGCATGCGCGCTCCGGGCATGACGATGTTCCGCATGCCGATCTTCACCTGGAACGTGCTGCTGACCGGTGTCCTGGTCCTGCTCGCCTTCCCGGTGCTGGCGGCCGCGCTGTTCGCCCTGGAGGCGGACCGCAAGTTCGGCTCGCACATCTTCGACGCGGCCAACGGTGGAGCGCTGCTGTGGCAGCACCTCTTCTGGTTCTTCGGCCACCCGGAGGTGTACATCATCGCGCTGCCGTTCTTCGGCATCGTCTCCGAGGTCATCCCGGTCTTCAGCCGTAAGCCGATGTTCGGCTACATCGGTCTGGTGGCCGCGACCATCGCGATCGCCGGCCTGTCCGTGACCGTGTGGGCGCACCACATGTACGTCACAGGCGGCGTGCTCCTACCGTTCTTCTCCTTCATGACGTTCCTCATCGCCGTACCGACGGGCGTGAAGTTCTTCAACTGGATCGGAACGATGTGGAAGGGCTCGTTGTCGTTCGAGACACCGATGCTCTGGACGATCGGCTTCCTGATCACCTTCACCTTCGGTGGTCTGACGGGCGTCATCCTGGCCTCGCCGCCGATGGACTTCCACGTCTCCGACTCGTACTTCGTCGTCGCGCACTTCCACTACGTCGTCTTCGGCACCGTGGTCTTCGCGATGTTCGCCGGGTTCCACTTCTGGTGGCCGAAGTTCACCGGCAAGATGCTGGACGAGCGACTCGGCAAGATCACGTTCTGGACGCTGTTCATCGGCTTCCACGGCACCTTCCTGGTGCAGCACTGGCTCGGTGCCGAGGGCATGCCGCGTCGTTACGCGGACTACCTCGACGCCGACGGCTTCACCGCGCTGAACACGATCTCGACGATCTCCTCCTTCCTGCTCGGCCTGTCGATCCTGCCGTTCATGTACAACGTCTGGAAGACCGCCAAGTACGGCAAGAAGATCGAGGTCGACGACCCGTGGGGCTACGGCCGTTCGCTCGAGTGGGCGACCTCCTGCCCGCCGCCGCGGCACAACTTCCTCACCCTGCCGCGGATCCGGTCCGAATCCCCGGCGTTCGACCTGCACCACCCCGAGATCGCCGCTGTCGACCAGCTGGAGAACAAGGGGCACGTGGCCGAGGCCCTCACGGGCGCGAAGGAGGCCGGCAAGTGAAGATCCAAGGCAAGATGTTCATCTGGCTGAGCGTCTTCATCCTCGCCATGGCCGTCCTCTACGGCGTGTGGTCGAAGGAGCCGGTCGGTACGACGGCGCTGTTCCTGGCGTTCGGCCTGTCCATCATGATCGGCTACTACCTGGCCTTCACGGCCAAGCGTGTCGACGCGATGGCGCAGGACAACAAGGAAGCCGACGTCTCGGACGAGGCCGGCGAGGTGGGCTTCTTCGCCCCGCACAGCTGGCAGCCGCTGTCGCTGGCCGTCGGCGGTGCCCTCGCCTTCCTCGCCGTCGCGATGGGCTGGTGGATCCTGTACTTCTCGGCTCCGCTGATCCTGGTCGGCCTCTTCGGCTGGGTGTTCGAGTTCTACCGCGGTGAGAACCAGAACCAGTAGCAGCAAAAGCGGTACCCCGCTCCGTCACGGAGCACCCGAGGGGCCCGGACGCTTCGTCACCGAAGCGGCCGGGCCCCTCGTTTGCCGTACTCGAACGCGCTGGTCACGAGGAATGTCCTTAGCGTGAAGTCATGAACGACACGCCGCGCATTCGGACTGTTCTGAGCTGCACTCTTCTGGTCGTCACCGTCACCGCAGCCGCCACGGCGTGCTCGGGCTCCGACGGCCACCCGCTGTCCGTGAAGCCCTACGACGCGGCGGACCAGCTCGCCATCAGCACCGCGGCCGGCGGCGCCAAGGCGAACCCGGAGAAGCCCCTGGAGATCTCCGCCAAGGGCGAGGACGGCCGGATCACCGACGTCACCGCCGTCGACGCCGCAGGACGACACCTGGCGGGTGAACTCACCGCGGACGGGCAGCGCTGGCGCTCCACGGCCGCCCTGGCGGCCGGCACGCGCTACACGGTCCGGGTGGCCACCGAAGACGAGGACGGCGCCCCAGGCGCCCGTACGTACACGTTCGAGACGGCCCCGACCAAACGGGCCCTGACCGTC
Source organism: Streptomyces sp. NPDC058650 (assembly GCF_042717315.1). NCBI lineage: Bacteria > Bacillati > Actinomycetota > Actinomycetes > Kitasatosporales > Streptomycetaceae > Streptomyces > Streptomyces sp. NPDC058650. Next base: position 400,832 of record NZ_JBHXRL010000006.1, on the reverse strand, counting down.
ACGTTCGGGCCGGAGGCGGGCACGTACGGCGTCGGACAGCCGATCACCGCGGACCTCACCCTCCCCGTGAAGGACCGGGCGGCCCGCGCGGTCGTCGAGCGGGGCCTCAAGGTCCGCTCCACGCCCGCCGTGGAAGGCTCCTGGCACTGGGTGGACGACAAGAAGCTGCACTTCCGCCCGAAGGAGTACTGGCCCGCCGGCGCGCGTGTCACGGCCACGGCCAACCTCGACGGCCTCAAGGTGGGCGACAAGCTCTACGGCGGCGCGTCCAAGCCGCTGAAGCTCACCATCGGCGACCGCGTCGAGGCGGTCGCGGACGCCGGCTCGCACTACATGACCGTCCGGCGCAACGGAGAAGTGATCAACACCATTCCGGTGACCACCGGAAAGCCGGGCTTCTCCACCCGAAACGGCATCAAGGTCGTGCTCGGCAAGGAGTACTACGTCCGGATGCGGGGCACCAGCATCGGCATCTCGGAAGGCAGTTCGGAGTCGTACGACCTGCCGGTCTACTACGCCACCCGGGTGACATGGAGCGGCGAATACGTCCACGCCGCGCCGTGGTCCGTCGGCTCGCAGGGCGTGGCGAACGTCAGCCACGGCTGTGTCGGCATGTCGACGGGGAACGCGGCCTGGTTCTACGAGACCGTCCGCCCCGGCGACATCGTGAGGACCGTCAACAGCTACGGCGACACGATGGACACCTTCGGCAACGGCTTCGGCGACTGGAACATGCCGTGGGACAAGTGGCGCAAGGGCAGCGCCCTGGTGGAGGAGTCCGGAGACCCGACCGCCACCGAGGACGCCAAAGCCCGTCTGCGGCCCTCGATCTAGCTACGCGTCCAGCGACAGGCGGGAGCGCAGCAGGGCGGCCAGGGACGCCGCGAACTCCACCGGTTCCACCGGAAGGGTGATCGCGGCGTCCGCGCGGCTCCAGGTGGCCAGCCAGGCGTCCTGCGGGCGCCCGATCAGCAGCAGCACCGGCGGGCAGCGGAAGACCTCGTCCTTGATCTGCCGGCACACGCCCATACCGCCGGCGGGCACCGCCTCGCCGTCCAGGACGCACACGTCGATGCCGCCCTCGTCCAGGCGCTTCAGCACCGCCGGGAGCGTCGCGCACTCCACGAACTCGACCGGCGGGACGTCGGCCGCGGGCCTGCGCCCGGCGGCGAGGCGCACCTGCGCGCGGGTGTTCGCGTCGTCGCTGTAGACCAGGACCGTGGCACTCGACTGCATCGTTCCTCCGTGGGGAAGTCCGTGGGAAGGTCGTCGATCGATGCGCGGGATGCTACTCCGGTCCACACCCCGTCAACACCCGTTCAGCACCTGTTCGAAGGGGCTTCCGATGGGCCGTTCGGGCTGGACACGCCCCTCTGACACTCCGAACGGCACCCCCCGGAGTGAGGGCGGGATAAGCGACCGACATAATGTCGGTCGTGGCGACAGTAACGACAGTAGAAACAGGGCACGCGCACCCGTCGGTCAATCGACCGAACCTCACCAGCGTCGGAACCATCATCTGGTTGAGCTCCGAGCTGATGTTCTTCGCGGCCCTCTTCGCGATGTACTTCACCCTGCGATCGGTGACCGGTCCCGAGTTCTGGGCGGAAAAGGCCTCGGCCTTGGCCTTCCCGTTCTCGGCGGCCAACACCACGATCCTGGTGCTCTCCTCCCTCACCTGTCAGCTCGGCGTATTCGCCGCCGAGCGGGGCGACGTGAAGAAGCTCAGGACGTGGTTCATCATCACGTTCGTGATGGGTGCGATCTTCATCGGCGGCCAGGTCTTCGAGTACACCGAGCTGGTGAAGCACGAGGGCCTCTCGCTCTCGTCGGACCCGTACGGCTCCGTGTTCTACCTGACCACCGGCTTCCACGGCCTGCACGTGACGGGAGGTCTCATCGCCTTCCTGCTGGTCCTCGGCCGGACGTACGCCGCCAAGAGGTTCACCCACGAGCAGGCAACCGCCGCCATCGTCGTGTCCTACTACTGGCACTTCGTCGATGTCGTCTGGATCGGCCTCTTCGCCACGATCTACATGATCAAGTAATCGGTCCCGCCTCCCGGCGGACCGAGACATCCAGCAAGCATCGACGCAGAAGATCCTGACACCGGGGTAATCCGTGAAAAAGCTCTCCGCACGACGACGCCATCCGCTGGCGGCGGTCGTCGTCCTCCTACTCGCGCTGGCGGCCACTGGGGGGCTGTACGCCGCGTTCGCGCCCGCGGGCACGGCGAAGGCCGATGAAACCGCCCAGTCCCTCGCGATCGAGGAGGGCAAGAAGCTCTACTCCGTCGGCTGCGCCAGCTGCCACGGAACCGGCGGTCAGGGCACCTCTGACGGCCCGTCCCTGGTCGGCGTCGGTTCGGCCGCCGTCGACTTCCAGGTCGGCACCGGCCGCATGCCGGCCCAGCAGCCGGGCGCCCAGGTCCCGAAGAAGAAGGTCATCTACTCGCAGGCTGAGATCGATCAGCTCGCGGCGTACGTCGCCTCTCTCGGTGCCGGTGCGATCACGCCGACCGAGAGCCAGTACAACCCTGCCGGAGCTGACATCGCCAAGGGTGGCGAGCTGTTCCGCAACAACTGTGCCCAGTGCCACAACTTCACCGGTGAGGGCGGCGCGCTGAGCAACGGCAAGTACGCCCCGAACCTCGAAGGCGTGAGCCCGAAGCACCTCTACGAGGCCATGCAGACCGGCCCGCAGAACATGCCCTCCTTCCCGGACACGACCATGCCGGAGAAGCAGAAGAAGGACATCATCGCGTACGTCCAGGCCGTCAACAGCGACAAGGCCGACAACCCGGGCGGTCTCAAGCTCGGTGGCCTCGGCCCCGTCTCCGAGGGTCTGTTCGCCTGGGTCTTCGGTCTGGGTGCGCTCATCGCAGTTGCCGTCTGGGTCGCGGCCCACACCGCTAAGGCCAAGAAGTCATGAGTACCCAAGAGATTCCAGAAGAGAACCTGCCGGCAGGGCAGGACACCGCGCACGGCGCGGTGAAGGTCCTCGACGACCCGTTCGCCGACCCGGGCCTTCCGCCCCACAAGCCGCGCATCCAGGACATCGACGAGCGGGCCGCCCGCCGGTCCGAGCGTGCGGTCGCCTTCATGTTCGTGCTGTCGATGCTGGCCACGGTCGGCTTCATCGCCTCGTACGTGATCTTCCCGGTCGACAAGATCGTGTACATCTGGCCCTTCGGCCGGGTGTCCGCGCTCAACTTCGCCCTGGGCTGGACGCTCGGCCTCGCCCTCTTCTTCATCGGCGCGGGCGCGGTCCACTGGGCCCGCACCCTGATGTCCGACGTCGAGGTCGCCGACGAGCGTCACCCGATGGCGGCGTCGCCCGAGGTCAAGGCGAAGGTCATGGCGGACTTCGCGGCCGGTGCCGCCGAGTCCGGCTTCGGCCGCCGCAAGCTCATCCGCAACACGATGTTCGGTGCGCTGGCGCTCGTCCCGCTCTCCGGCGTCATGCTCCTGCGTGACATGGGTCCGCTGCCCGAGAAGAAGCTCCGGACCACCAAGTGGGCCCGCGGCAAGCAGCTGATCAACATGAACACGCACGAGCCGCTGCGTCCCGAGGACGTCGCGGTCGGTTCGCTGACCTTCGCGATGCCCGAGGGCATGTCGGAGCACGACCACGACTTCCAGACCGAGATCGCCAAGGCCGCCCTGATGATCGTCCGGATCCAGCCGGAGGACATCAAGGACAAGCGCGAGCTCGAGTGGTCGCACCAGGGCGTGGTCGCCTTCTCGAAGATCTGCACCCACGTGGGTTGCCCGATCTCCCTGTACGAGCAGCAGACGCATCACGTGCTCTGCCCGTGCCACCAGTCCACCTTCGACCTCTCCGACGGCGCCCGCGTCATCTTCGGCCCGGCCGGTCACGCTCTTCCGCAGCTGCGGATCGGTGTGAACGACAAGGGCTTCCTGGAGGCGCTCGGCGACTTCGACGAGCCCGTCGGTCCTGCCTTCTGGGAGCGCGGATGAGCACCGTGACCGATACGAACAAGAAGGCACCCGCCGGTGAGCGGGTCGCCGACTGGGCCGACGGTCGCCTGGGGATCTACACGCTGGCCAAGGCCAACATGCGGAAGATCTTCCCGGACCACTGGTCCTTCATGCTGGGCGAGATCTGCCTCTACAGCTTCCTCATCATCATCCTGACGGGCGTCTATCTGACGATGTTCTTCCACCCGTCGATGAACGAGGTGGAGTACGTCGGACCGTACGTCCCGCTCCAGGGACAGCTGATGTCCGAGGCGTTCAACTCGACCATGCACATCTCCTTCGAGGTGCGCGGTGGTCTGCTGATCCGGCAGATCCACCACTGGGCGGCGCTGATCTTCCTCGCCGGCATGTTCGTGCACATGATGCGCGTGTTCTTCACCGGCGCGTTCCGCAAGCCGCGTGAGATCAACTGGCTGTTCGGCTTCCTGCTGTTCTTCCTGGGCATGTTCACCGGTTTCACCGGTTACTCGCTCCCGGACGACCTGCTCTCCGGCACCGGTGTCCGCTTCATGCAGGGCGCGATCCTGTCGGTGCCGATCGTCGGCACCTACCTCTCGATGTTCCTGTTCGGCGGGGAGTTCCCCGGCGGCGACTTCGTGGCCCGGTTCTACTCGGCGCACGTGCTGCTGCTGCCCGGCATCATGCTGGGCCTGGTGGTCGCGCACCTCATCCTGGTGTTCGTCCACAAGCACACGCACTTCGAGGGTCCCGGCCGGACGAACAAGAACGTCGTCGGCATGCCGCTGCTGCCCGTGTACATGGCGAAGGCCGGAGGCTTCTTCTTCCTGGTCTTCGGTGTCATCGCGGTCATCTCGGCGATCGCCTCGATCAACCCGATCTGGGCCCTCGGCCCGTACCGCCCGGACCAGGTGTCCACCGGCGCCCAGCCCGACTGGTACATGGGCTTCGCCGAGGGTCTGATCCGCGTCATGCCGGGCTGGGAGATCAACCTCTGGGGCCACACGCTGGTCCTGGGCGTGATGATCCCGCTGGCGATCTTCCCGGCGGTGCTCGGCGCGATCGCGGTGTACCCGTTCATCGAGTCCTGGATCACCGGCGACAAGCGCGAGCACCACATCGCGCAGCGCCCGCGCAACGCTCCGACGCGCACCGGCTTCGGTGTCGCCTGGATCACCGCGTACATGATCATGCTCGTGGGTGGTGGAAACGACCTCTGGGCGACCCACTTCCACCTGTCGATCAACTCGATCACCTGGTTCGTACGGATCTTCTTCTTCGTCGGCCCGGTCATCGCGTTCATCGTCACCAAGCGGATCTGCCTCGGCCTCCAGCGCCGGGACAAGGACAAGGTGCTGCACGGTCGCGAGTCCGGCATCATCAAGCGTCTGCCGCACGGTGAGTTCGTCGAGGTGCACACGCCGCTGAGCCAGGGCGAGCTGCACAAGCTCACGGCGCACGAGCAGCACGAGCCCGCGGAGCTTCCGCCGGCCGTCGACGAGAACGGCGTGGAGCGCAAGATCGGCGCGATCGAGAAGCTCCGGGTCAAGCTCAACAAGGGCTACTACGGCGGGGACAGCCAGATCGCCAAGCCCACCTCGGAGGAGTACAAGGAGATCCAGAGCGGCCACGGCCACCACTGATCCCCTGACCTTCCGATGACGTAGGTCGCCACGGTGAGAGCCCCGTCCATTCGATGGACGGGGCTCTTCGCCGTCTCCCGGGCTCGATAGGGTGGCTCTTGTCTTTCCCTACGTGACGATCCAGGAGCTGCCATGAGCGCTGCGACCCCCGCTGGAGGACCTACGTCGGCGGGCCGCTCCTGGCCCGTCCTCCTGAACGGCCTGCTCGACGGCCGCGACCTCGCCGCCGACGACACGGCCTGGGCGATGGACCTGATCATGCGCGGCGAGGCCACCGACGCCCAGATCGCCGGATTCATGGTGGCGCTGCGGGCCAAGGGCGAGACGGTGGCGGAGATCACCGGTCTCGTGCGGAGCATGTACGAGCACGCCAACGTGATCGAGGTGCCGGGCCCCGCCGTCGACATCGTCGGCACCGGCGGCGACGGCGCCAAGACCGTCAACATCTCCACGATGGCCTCGATCGTGGCCGCCGGCACGGGCGCGAAGGTCGTCAAGCACGGCAACCGCGCCGCGTCCTCCGCCTCCGGCTCCTCCGACGTGCTGGAGAAGCTCGGCATCAATCTGCACCTGACCCCGCAGCGGGTCGCCGAGGTCGCCGAGGAAGCCGGCATCACCATCTGCTTCGCGGTGAAGTTCCACCCGGCACTGCGGCACGTCGCCGCCGCGCGCGGCCAGCTGGGGATCCGCACGACCTTCAACGTCCTCGGCCCGCTGACCAACCCGGCCAAGGTCCGGGCCCAGGCCGTCGGGGTCGCCGACGCGCGCATGGCGCCGATCGTGGCCGGGGTCTTCGCCGAGCGCGGCAACTCCGCCCTGGTCTTCCGCGGCGACGACGGCCTGGACGAACTGACGACCACCTCCACCTCCCGGGTGTGGGTCGTCCGCGGCGGCACGGTCACCGAGGAGCGCTTCGACCCGCGGGACGTGGGCATCGACCTCGTACCCCTGGAGGCGCTGCGCGGCGCGGACGCGTCGTTCAACGCGGACGTGGCCCGGCGGCTGCTCGCGGGGGAGACCGGGCCCGTACGGGACGCGGTGCTCCTCAACACCGCGGCGGCGCTCACCGCGCTCGAACCGGGCGAGGCCACCCTCGTGGAGCAGCTGCGGGCCGGCATCGCGAAGGCCGCGGAGGCGATCGACTCCGGGGCGGCCCGCCAGGCCCTGGAGCGCTGGATCGCCGCCAGCAACGCGTAGCCGTTCCCCGAGGCCCCGGTCCAGCATGCGGACCGGGGTCTTGCGCATGCGCGATCATGTGGCAGGATGCATGCCAGGTCATGAGTGACAGCTACGAAGCCCCGGCTTGCTGTCCGGCAACCCTCCGTCCGTGGCGGGGTGCCCCGGGTGAAGACCAGGCCGTGGACAGCAAGGTCCACGGCAAGCGCGGGCCCCTCGACACACCAGGGGTCCTGGTCTCTCGAGGAGCTTTTTCCGTGAGCAAGCGAATGCGATAGGGCGAATCCGCCCCTTCTTCACCCTCGGATCAGGGTCACTTTCGCGTACCCCCATGTCCTCCGAGGCATCACCCGTACCCCGCCGTGTCCGGCCGCGTACGGGATCACCGAAGCCATTCCGCACCGCCCGCCGGGAGATATCGCCATGTCCGCATACCCGAACGCCGCCGTCGAGACCGCCGCCGTCGAGACCGCCGCCGTCGAGACCGCCGCCGTCGAGAGCTCCGCCGTTGAGACCTCCGACTCCGAGTCCGCCGACCCCTGCTGCGCCGCCCCGCTGCCCGTCCTCGGCCGGGACGTCACCGTCCCGCTCGTCACCGGCGGCGAAGTGACCTACGCGGCGCTCGACTACGCCGCCAGCGCCCCGGCGCTCCAGCGGGTGTGGGACGACGTCGCCGCGTACGCCCCCTACTACGGCAGCGTCCACCGCGGCGCCGGCTACCTCTCCCAGCTCTCCACCGACCTCTTCGAGAACAGCCGCGTCACCGTCGCCGAGTTCCTCGACTGCCGCCCCGGCGACCAGGTCGTCTTCACCCGCTCCACCACCGACTCGCTCAACCTGCTCGCCCGGGCCGTCCCGGCCGGTTGCGAGGTCTTCGTCTTCGAGACCGAGCACCACGCCTCGCTCCTTCCGTGGCAGGACGCCCGCGTCACCTACCTCAACGCGCCGCGCACCCCGGCGCAGGCCGTCGAGACCCTGGAGCGGGCGCTCGCCGACCGCACCGTGACATCCGAGGGGGGCTACGGCCCGGCCCTGGTCTGCGTCACCGGCGCCTCGAACGTCACCGGTGAGCTGTGGCCGGTGAAGGAGCTCGCCGCCGCCGCGCACGCCCACGGCGCCCGGATCGTGCTCGACGCCGCCCAGCTCGCGCCCCACCACCCCGTCTCCGTACAGGAGTTGGACGTGGACTGGGTCGCCTTCTCCGGACACAAGCTGTACGCGCCCTTCGGCTCGGGCGTCCTCGCGGGCCGCTCCGACTGGCTCCAGGACGCCGAGCCGTACCTCGCCGGCGGCGGTGCCTCCCGCAAGGTGGCGCGCCGGGCCGACGGCGGCGTGGACGTGGAGTGGCACACCACCGCCGCCCGCCACGAGGCCGGCTCCCCGAACGTCATCGGCGTCTACTCCATCGCCTCCGCCTGCAAGGCGCTCACCGAGGCCGGATTCGACACCCTCGTCGAGCGTGAGCGGCACCTGATCGCCAAGGTCCGGGACGGACTCGCCGAGGTGCCCGAGGTCAGGGTGCTCTCGCTCTTCGGCGACGACGCGCCCCGCGTGGGCGTCATCTCCTTCGTCGTGGAGGGCTGGAACAGCTCCCACTTCGCCGCCGCGCTCTCCGCCGAGTACGGCATCGGCGTCCGCGACGGTCTCTTCTGCGCCCACCCACTGGTCCGCACGCTGCTCGGCAGCGACCCGCAGGACCCGGGCGAGTGCGGCGCCCCCGAGGCGGCCCCGGGTGAGAGGTCGCTCAACGCCATCCGGGTGAGCTTCGGCGCCGGTACGCCGGACGAGCACGTGGAGCGGTTCGTCGGCGCCGTGAAGGAGCTCGTCCGCGACGGCGCCCAGTGGAAGTACCGTACCGAGGACGGCCGCTGCGTCCCGGACCGCGGCTGAGCACTCACTCGTACGGGTGAAGGGGGCCTCCCGACCGGGAGACCCCCTTCACTCATGACGCGTGCGCGGCCTCAGGACTCCAGGCCGATGGCGAAGGCCGCCTCCAGGTCGTGCTGGGAGTACGTACGGAACGCCACGTGCGTGTCCGTGGCCTCGACGCCGGGGATCTTGCTGATGCTTCCGGGGATCACGTCCGCCAGGTCGTCGTGGCGCGACACCCGGACCATGGCGATCAGGTCGTAGGTGCCGGTCACCGAGAAGACCTCGCTGACGCTGTCGAGCGCGGCGATCGACTCGGCGATCTCGGGGATGCGGTCCACGCTGGTCTTGATGAGCACGATCGCGGTGATCACGGCTGGCTTTCTCCCTCGGTCGCCGCGGCTGGAGCCTTCACTCTATCCCCACCCCGGTAGCGGCCCCAGGCGTAGAGGAAGCCGACGGAGAAGCCCACCACATGGGACAGATAGGCGACGCCGGGTCCCGGTCCGGCCGCCCGCGCCGCCAGCCACTGGAGCACGAACCAGAAGATCAGCACGATCCAGGCGGGGAAGCGCAGCGGCAGGAAGAAGAGGAAGGGGAAGAGGCTGGTCACGCGGGAGCGCGGGAAGAGGAAGAGGAAGGCCCCGAGCACCCCGGAGATCGCCCCGGACGCCCCGACGAGCGTCTGCTCGCTGTTCGCGTGCGCCACCGCGTACCCGACGAGGGCGAGATAGCCGGTGCCCAGGTAGAAGAGGGCGAACGCGACCGGGCCCATGCGCTCCTCCGCCATCGCGCCGAAGACGTAGAGGAAGAGCATGTTCCCGAGCAGGTGGAGCCAGCTGCCGTGGACGAAGAGCGCGGTGAGCGGCGTGAGCAGGGCGTGGGGGTCGCCGCTCATCAGCTCGGCGGGGACCACACCCCAGCGGCGGAAGTACGTGCCCTGGGCCGCCAGGAGGGCGTCGCCCGTGCCGTACACCGGGTTGAGTCCGGAGACCGGGCTCATCGCGAAGAGGAGACAACAGGCGGCGATCAGGCCGTAGGTCACCGTGGGGCCGCCGCGGGTGCCCCGCCAGGCACCGAGTGCCGTCGCTCGCCAGTCGATCATGGACAGATCATCGCGTACCGGGGCCGAACTGGACAGAGTGCCTCGCCGTGCCCCGGCGTACCGGCGAGGCCGTAGGGTAACGGGCAGTACAACCGCAGTTCGACGGCGCACCGCGGCTCCCGCACCTGGTACACGCAACAGGAAGAAGGACGGCACGATGACGACGGTTCCCCTGCCGACCGCCGAGACCCGCTGGCGCTGCACGCTCTGCGGCAATCTGACCCGCTTCGACGTGACCCGCTCCTCCAAGGTCGTGGAGTACGTCCATCTGGACCTCGCCGGCGACCCGACGGTCGAGGAGCGACAGGTGGTCAGTGAGACCATCGAGTCGGTCCGCTGCCGCTGGTGCAACGCGGTGGACCAGATCGAACTGGTGGACAGGCCGGGCGCCGCCTCCTGAGGGACGGCGCGGACGACATAGGGGTGACGGATCGTGGAGCAGCCCGCGCACGGTGGAGAGCCGGCCGGCGCGGCAGGTGACGCTGCCGAGACGCTCGACCACCCACTGACGGAAGGTGTACGTCGGCGGGTCGTCGCGCTGGTCGCGGAGGCCTTCGGCGGGCTGACCGTCGCGGAGCTGCCGGCCCCCCTGCGGCAGTACGCCCGGTTCACCGCGAGCCGGCGGGCCAAGTTCGCCGGCAACGCCATGGCGGCCGCCATGGAGAGCGACCCGCTCTTCCGGCAGCGGATCGGCGAGCGCTTCAAGCAGGCCCAGCCCGAACTGGCCGGGGCCGTCGAGACGGGCACCCCGCCCGCCGCCGCCGACCCGGTCGACGTGGCCGCGGCCGCCTACGTGCTGCGCCCGCCCGGCTGGGTCAAGCTCGTGGCCGCCGCGGGCGAGGAGGCCCAGCGGGCGGACGCCGAGCGGGCCGACGAGGCCGGGCGGCGCGAGCTGGAGCGGCTGCGCGAGGAGCTCGCCGCGGCCAAGGACCGCTCCCGCGGCGAGACGGAGCAGTTGCGCCACGATCTGGACGTTGCCCGGAAGGAAGCGGAATCGCTTCACCGCAAGCTGCGCAGCGCCCAGAGCGACGTGAAGCGCGGCGAGGCCGCGATGCGCCGCGCGCAGGGCGAGATCGACGCCGTGAAGGCGGAGGCGGCGGCCCAGGTGTCGGCCGCCGAGAGCGAGAGCCGGCGGCTCAAGGCCCGGCTCGGCGAGGTGGAATCGGCCCTGGAGGCGAGCCGCAGGACCGCCCGCGAGGGCCGCTCGGTGGAGGACATGCGGCTGCGGCTGCTGCTCGACACGGTGCTGGACGCGGCCCAGGGGCTGCGCCGCGAACTGGCGCTGCCGCCCGTCTCCGTGCATCCGGCGGACACCGTGGACGCGGTGGAGCCGGGGCGGATGTCCCCGAAGGACATCGCGGCGCGGGCGCTCTCCGAGACGGATCCGGCGCTGCTCGACCAGCTGCTCGCGCTGCCGCAGGCCCATCTGGTCGTCGACGGCTACAACGTCACCAAGACCGGCTATCCGACGATGCCGCTGGAGAAGCAGCGGCTGCGGCTGCTCGGCAGCCTCTCGGCCCTCGCGGCCCGGTCGGGCGCCGAGGTCACCTGTGTCTTCGACGGGGCCGAGCTGGCGGCTCCGGTGCTGCTCGCGCCGCCGCGCGGGGTGCGGGTGCTCTTCTCCAAGCCCGGCGTCACGGCGGACGAGTTGATCCGGCAGCTGGTGCGGGCCGAGCCGCCGGGGCGCCCCGTGGTGGTGGTCTCCACCGACCGCGAGGTGGCCGACGGGGTGGCGAAGGCGGGGGCGCGGCCGGTGGCGTCCGCCTTGTTGCTGAAGCGGCTTTCGCGGCTCTCGTAGGCACCTCGTAACTCCTGGGCGGTATGCCCGAATTCTGGATGGCGCACCGTCAAGTGGCCATCACTGCCCGTGCGGTGTGTGTAAACAAAGTGCCGCGTGAGCGATATTTTTGCCAGTGGGATTTGAACTGATCACAACTTGGTCACTAGGGTCAGGCTTCGAACCTTCGCGCGGTCGATCACCCATCCGGGGTGACGGCGGAGGAACCGCCTGCCCCTCACGGGTCGGGCGGCTCTGAGGAAGAAGGAGCTCGCCTTCGTGGCGTCCCACCGTCGACCCAAGCAGCCGAGCCGTGCCCGTGTGACCGTGCTCACCGCGGCCGCGGCCGCCGCCGTCGCACTCTCCGCCCAGTCCGGAGCCCAGGCGGCCCCCAAGCCCAAGATCGACGAGGTCAAGTCGAAGGTCGACGAGCTCCACCACGAGGCCGAAGAGGCCACGGAGCAGTACAACCAGGCCGAGGAGCGCCGCGGCAAGCTCCAGGAGGAGATCGGCAACCTCCAGGACAAGGTGGCCCGCGGTCAGCAGGAGCTCAACACCCTGCGCGACCAGATCGGTTCGGTCGCCACCGCGCAGTACCGCTCCGGTGGCATCGACCCGGCGCTCCAGCTCTTCCTCTCCGCCGACCCGGACACCTACCTCGACAAGGCGTCCGCGATCGACCAGCTGAGCTCCCAGCAGGCCGACGTCCTCACCTCGATCCAGGCCAAGCAGCGGACCCTCGCGCAGCAGCGCGCCGAGGCGACCACGAAGCTGGCCGACCTCGAGGACGTCCGCAAGACGCTCGGCGAGAAGAAGAAGAAGTACCAGGGCAAGCTCGCCGACGCGCGCAAGCTCCTCAACACCCTCACGGCGGCCGAGAAGGCCAAGCTGGAGCAGGAGGAGCGGGCGAAGGAGCAGCGGGCCAGCCGCGCCGCAGGCGAGCGGATCGACCTGGGCAACGAGGCCCCCGCGAGCGGCCTCGGCGCCGCCGCGCTCGCCGCCGCCGCCACGCAGATCGGCAAGCCGTACGCCTCCGGCCAGGAAGGCCCGAACTCGTACGACTGCTCCGGTCTGACCCAGTGGGCCTACGCCCAGGCCGGCGCCAGGCTCAGCCGCGTCACCTACACCCAGCAGAACGACGGCACGAAGATCGGCCGCAGCCAGCTCAAGCCGGGCGACCTGGTCTTCTTCAACGGCCTGTCGCACGTGGGCCTGTACGCGGGCAACAACACGATCCTGCACGCCCCCAAGCCGGGCGCCAACGTCCGCTACGAGTCGATGGGCTACATGGGCACCTTCCAGTTCGGCGTCCGCATCGGAGGCTGACCCGCCCCGACCCGGCATGCCGCCCAAACGGGTGGTTCGCCCGGACACGTGCTGACCTGACGCCCCGCCGGTGACCTGTGATCTCCGGCGGGGCGTCACTTTGTGTGCCCGGCGCCTTCGTTGGACGCGACGTGATCAGCGGCTACTGTCTGCCGCGCCAGTCTGCGTCGAGCCGAACGGAGCGCGATTAGTGGCGTCCCACCGCCGACCCGCGAGGGTCACCGTCCTGACCGCAGCCGCCGCGGCCACCGCGGCGGCGTCCCTCGGGGCCGTCCCTGCGAGCGCCGACCCGGGGGCCACGAGCGCGGCCACCCGCGCCACGGTCGACCGCCTCTTCGAGGAGGCCGAGAAGGCCACCGAGGGGTACAACCAGGCGGACGAGAAGACGGACGCGCTGCGCAGGACGGTCTCCCGGGCGCAGGACGGACTCGCCCGCGGCCAGGAGCGCATCAACCACATGCGGGGCGCCCTCGGCGCGGTGGCCGGGGCCCAGTACCGCTCCGGCGGCATCGACCCCGCCCTCGCGCTGCTGCTCTCCTCCGACCCGGACAGCTACCTGGAGCGCGCCTCCGCCCTCGACCGCGCCACCGCCCGGCAGGGCGCCGCGCTCAACGAGCTCCAGCGGGAGCAGCGCCGGCTGAACCAGAAGCGGGACGAGGCGCGCACCGCCCTCGCCGAGCTGGAGCGCAGCCGCGCCGACGTCGCCCGCCACAAGCGCGCCGTCGAGCGCAAGCTCGCCGAGGCCCGCCGGGTCCTCGCCTCCCTCACCGTCGAGGAGCGCGCCGACTACGACCGGGCCTCCCGCTCCGGCGGGCGCGCGGACGCAGCCGGGGAGCTGCCGCCCCTCGCCGACCTCGGCCCCGGTTCCTCGCGGGCCTCCGCCGCGGTGATCGCCGCCCGCAGCGCGATCGGCAAGCCGTACGTCTGGGGGGCGACGGGGCCCTCGGGCTTCGACTGCTCGGGCCTGATGGTCTGGTCGTACCGGCAGGCCGGGATCAGCCTGCCGCGCACCTCCTCGGCCCAGCGGTACGCGGGCCGGCAGGTGCCGCTCTCGCAGGCGCAGCCCGGCGACCTGGTCACGTACCGCGGCGACGCCAGCCATGTGGGGATCTACGCGGGCAACGGACAGGTCATCCACGCCCCCTATCCGGGGGCGCGGGTCCGCTACGACCCGGTGAACATGATGTCGAACGTGACGGTGACGCGGGTCTGAGCCCGGGCCGGGCGCCGGTCCCGCCGTACCGGAAGCGGTACCGGCCGGTCCGACCGTACGATCGGAGGCGTGGCAGGTCAGGGGTGTGGAGCGCGGCGACCGGCCGTGGCCTGCCTGCTCGCCCTGCTGCTCACGCTCACGGGGCTCGCCGGCTGCACCGCGGCCCGCCCCATCGACACGACCTCGGCCCCCGACCCGGCCACGGCCACGGCGTCCCGGGAGATACAGACGCTGCTCGACGGGCACGCCAGGGCGCTCCTCGACCGCGACGAACCCGGCTTCCGGGCAGCCCTCGACCCCGCGTACGCGCCGACCGCCCTGACCGGGTTCCGGCGGCTCGCGAAGGTGCCGCTCGACGACTGGACGTACCGGGTCACCGGGATCGACCACACCGGCGACGGCCGGGTCAGCGCCCGCGCCGAGCTCGGCTACCGCCTCCAGGGCCACGACCGTGGGCCCGTCACCAGCGGCCGCGTCCTGGACCTGGCCGAGCGGGACGGACGCTGGTACGTGACCGGTGACCGGCCCGCGGAGGGCGCGCCGCGGCAGCTCTGGGAACAGGGGGACGTGCGGACCGTGCGGGGCGCCCGCTCGCTCGTCCTCGGCGTCGGCCAGGACCCGGAGCGGCTCCGGGAGATCGCCGCGGCCGCCGACCGGGCGGTCCCCGCCGTGAGCGCGGCCTGGCCCTCGGAGTGGGCCCGCGAGGTCGTCGTCCTCGTCCCCGGCTCGCTGGACGCGATGGGCGGGCTCCTCGGGGCGCCGGGCAGCTCCTACCGGGGGATCGCCGCCGTCACGACGGGGGAGACCGAGGGCGGGGCGGACGCGCCCGCGGACCGGGTCATCGTCAACCCCGAGGCGTACGGGCTCCTCGGCGCCTTCGGCCGGCAACTCGTCCTCACCCACGAGACGGTCCATGTCGCCACCCGGGCCCACACCTCCCCGGCCACCCCGGTCTGGCTCTCCGAGGGCTTCGCCGACTGGGTCGGCTACCGGGGCACCGGCAGGACGCCCGCCGAGGCGGCCCCCGAGCTGCGCCGAGCCGTCCGCGCGGGCGAGCTGCCGGCCCGGCTTCCGGAGGACGCGGACTTCGGCTTCGGCGGCGACGCGGAGGCGCTCGCGCGGGCCTACGAGGGCGGCTGGCTCGCGTGCGCGCTGATCGCGGAGCGCTGGGGCGAGACGAAGCTGACCGCGTTCTACCGGGCGGTGGGGGCGCATCCGGGCCGGGAGGGCGCGGTCGAGAAGGCGCTCCAGGAGGTCCTGGACACCACACCGGAGGAGTTCACGGCCACGTGGCGGACGTACCTGGGGGAGCGGCTCGGCTGAGCCGACCCGCGCCCGCGAACCGGCCGCCGGCAGGTTGCCGGACTTCTTGTTGTACCGGATGCGAATCTGCGATCGATCGCCGATCGTGCGGGCGAATTCTCGTGAGAATGGCTGCCTGCGAAACGACGGCGCCCGGCCGCACACGGGCGGCCGGGCGCTGTAGGAGGGGGAGCGGAGGGTCAGTGACCCGTGTTCCCGCTCTTCCGGTCGTCGATCCTCTTGAGGAGCGATATCCCGTCCCGCGTCTCGACGACGCGATACCCGGCGAGGCCCGGCGAGGGCGCTTCCAGCCGCGCTCCGGTCGCACAGTCCGGGTCCGTGTTGTCGGTGACGTCGTAAATCACCCACTGGGCTGGTTCCTTCGGCGGGAAGGACCGCGGGAACAGGCACACCTCGCTGACGGTGGCCCGGTCCGCGAGCTGAGCGGCCAGGCGATTCGACGCGGCCACGGTCGCGCCGTCGGGAATCTCTTCGAGCAGCTCGTCCGCCGCCTTGACGTGGGCGGATTCGCTCCATGTCCGCGGCAGTACGAGCTCGTGCAGGGGGTGGGTGAAGAAGGTGACGCTCGTGGCCACCGCTCCGATGACACAGGCGGGCACGACCCGTCGGGAGGGCACGCCCGTGGCCACGGCGTGAACGGCGGCGGCGAACGCGACGGGCATGAGGACGGCGCTGTAGTGGAAGCCCGTGCCCCAGTAGAAGGGGTTCTCCGAGGTGAAGCGCCAGGCGAGGGTCGGCAGCGCCACGAGCAGGATCGGGGAGCGGAGGGCCAGGAAGCCGGTGGGGGCGACGATCAAGAGGAGTGTCAGCCACTTCACCGGAGGCCAGAAAGCTCCGGTGACCTGCATCAGCAGGCCCACTTCCTGGGCGGCCTCGGGCGGCCAGTAGGCGAACTGCCCCAACGGGTTGAAGTACGGGAGGACCACCAGCATCTCCAGCGCCGTCGCCCCCGCCCCGAAGGCGGCCACGACGAGCCCCGTGACCCTCGGCCCCTTCCATGCCACGTAGACGCCGATCGCGGCGACCGTGAGCCCCAGGTCCTCCTTGACCAGGACCAGTGGAATCGACCACAGGGCGGCCGAGCGCCAATTCTTCTGCCCGGCGGCGCAGAGGGAAAGGGAAAGCAGCGGCACCGCGAAAGCGACTTCATGGAAGTCGAAGGAGATCAGTTCGGCGATGCCCCAGGAAGCCCCGTACGAAATACCGATCCAGTAGGCGAACTTCCGCCCCTTGACCTGGTATGCCCATTTCATCAAGGGGGCTATGGAGAAGGCGACGAGTGCCGCCTGGCAAACGAGCAGGGTGTAGCTGGAGGGGAATATCTTGTAGGCCGGTCCCAGCAATGCGAGGATCGGATGGAAATGATCCCCGAGCGTGTTGTACGCGGGCCCCTTGAGATCGGAATACGGGGCGGTGAGCTCGGAGTACGACTTGGCGATCTGGGTGAAGATCCCCAGGTCGTATCCAGTCGAAAGGTTTGTCGCGTGGCGCCGCGCCGACAAAAGCAGATAGATCAGGAAGAAAGCGCCGGAAGTCAGCAGGGAGGCCTTCGAGAACGTGCCTGCCGCTGCTTCCGATGATCCCTCTGTGGTTCTCTCGTCACCCCCGGTCCCTGTGCGCCGTTGAAGCGTGTCGACCGAGAGATTCGAGATATTCATGTCGGCAGAAGAACCTAACAGGGAGACAAAGGTGCCCAAGAGTACCAGCACAGCTCTTCGGCCGGTCGGGTGAAGGTCGTACGGCTAATCCGCACCGGTCAGATCGAACCGGCCAGTACCTTCTCTTGCTCGGGCCGGCCCGCCGGGACCGGGATGTGCACCGATCCGGCCTCCGTCACGGTGTGCCGCCACAGGATGCGGCAGGCGGAGAAGGCCGCGGCGATCAGCAGGCCGTTGCGCAGGAACAGCACGGCGATGCCCAGCGGATCGCTGGACGTCACATGCGAGAACCAGACGGGGAACTCGAACTGGGTCACGGCCGTCGCCCACAGCACCAGGTGGGCGGGGCGGCGCATCCGGCTCGACCGGTAGACGAGACAGACGGCGGCGAGACCGACCAGCCAGATCATGTACTGCGGCGAGATCACCCGGCTCGTCACGGTGAAGAGCAGCACCGCCACGAAGGCCGCGTCCGCCGTCGTCGACGTCGCGAAGCGCCGGGCCTTGAACCGCCACAGAGCCAGCCACCCGAAGGCGGCGACCGTCAGCGCCATCGCGGCGGCCGAGACCCAGGAGACGTACGGGCCGAGGAACTCCATCGAGCCGTAGTTCATCCGTGCCTCGCCGTCCCAGCCGAAGTGCCGGGCTATGTGGAACACCATCGCGCCCAGCGACTCGACCTCCGTGCCCCGCTCGCTCTGGTACGAGAGGAAGGCCAGCGATCCCGGCATCCACGCCGTGCACAGCAGCAGCACCGCGGCCGCCCCGCCCGCCGCCATCGACCAGGACGACCAGGTCGCCCGGCCTTTCGGGCTGCCCACGAGCAGCAGCGCCGGCCACACCTTGAGGACCGCGCCGAAACCGGCGAGCGCCCCGAGTACCCGCGGACTGCGGACGGCGGCCAGCAGAGCCGCCACGGCGACCGCCGTCACCATGACGTCGTAACGGGCGTAGGCGGTCGGCCCAAGGAGAGGTACCGCCGCGAGCCAGAACCAGGCGCCCCGCATCGACCGGCCCGGCCGGCGCCCCGTATGGACGAGCAGTCCGAAGACGAACGCGTCGCACAGGAACGCGAGCAGGAAGAAGGCGGGGGCGTAGCCGAGGAACGGCAGCAGCACGGGGGAGAGGATCGCCAGGGCGGCGCCGGGCGGGTACTGCCAGGTCACGTCGTTCCGGGGATACGTGCCGGACTGCAGGACCTCGAACCAGCCCTGGTAGATCTGCTCGACCTCGAACGTCGCGTCCGGGCCGGGGACGACCACGACCTTGAACGTGCACAGCAAGAGGATGATCCGGGTCAGGCCCCACAGGCCGAGCGGAAGCCGCAGGCCCATGCGCGAGCCGTTCCTCACTGCGCCCGTCATGCCTGTCCTGTCCTCGTCTCGCGGTCCGCTCGCGCGGAGAGTGGTGGTGCCGGGCGGTGAGTGCCATCGCGTACTGTCGGCCACGATGGACAAGACCCTGATCGTAACGAACGACTTCCCGCCGCGACCCGGCGGAATCCAGGCGTTCCTGCACAACATGGCGCTGCGCCTGGACCCCGAACAGATCGTGGTCTACGCCTCCACATGGAAGCGAAGCCGCGACGGAGTCGAAGCGACCGCTCTGTTTGACGCCGAACAGCCTTTCACGGTTGTCCGCGATCGCACCACCATGCTGTTGCCCACACCTCGGGTCACCGCCCGCGCCACCGCGCTGCTGCGCGAACACGGCTGCCGGTCCGTGTGGTTCGGCGCCGCCGCGCCGCTCGGTCTGATGGCCCCCGCGCTGCGCAGGGCGGGCGCGAAGCGGCTCGTCGCCACCACCCACGGGCACGAGGCCGGCTGGGCCCAGCTGCCCGCCGCCCGGCAGCTGCTGCGGCGGATCGGCGAGGGCACGGACACCATCACCTACCTCGGCGAGTACACCCGCTCCCGGATCGCGGAGGCCCTCACGCCCGCCGCCGCCGGGCGGATGGTCCAGCTCCCGCCCGGTGTGGACGAGAAGACGTTCCACCCCGACTCGGGCGGCGCCGAGGTCCGCGCCCGCCTCGGGCTCAGCGACCGGCCCGTCGTCGTCTGCGTCTCCCGGCTCGTCCCGCGCAAGGGCCAGGACACCCTGATCCGGGCCCTGCCCGCGATCCTGCGCCGGGTCCCGGACGCGGTCCTCCTGATCGTCGGCGGCGGCCCGTACGAGAAGGACCTGCGCCGTCTCGCCGGCGAGACCGGCGTGGCCGGATCCGTACGCTTCACCGGCGCCGTCCCCTGGGCCGAACTCCCCGCCCACTACGGGGCCGGCGACGTCTTCGCCATGCCCTGCCGCACCCGCCGCGGCGGCCTCGACGTCGAGGGCCTCGGCATCGTCTACCTGGAGGCCTCGGCCACCGGCCTCCCGGTCGTCGCCGGCGACTCCGGCGGCGCCCCCGACGCCGTCCTCGACGGCGAGACCGGCTGGGTCGTCCGCGGCGAGTCCGCCGCGGAGACCGCCGACCGCGTCGCCACCCTCCTCCTCGACCCCGAACTCCGCGCCCGCATGGGCGAGCGGGGCCGCGCCTGGGTCGAGGAGAAGTGGCGCTGGGACCTCCTCGCGGAACGGCTGCGCGAACTGCTCTGAGACGTACGCGCTCCGAGACGTACGCGCTCCGAGACGTACGCGCTCCGAGACGGACTCGCCCCGAGACATACGGAAGGGGCCCGGGTGACATCACCCGGGCCCCTTTCCGTTGCGTCGCGCGACCGGGCTCAGCCCTGGTAGATCGCCTCGATCTCGTCCGCGAACTCCCTCGCCACCACGTTCCGCTTCAGCTTCAGGGACGGGGTGATGTGCCCCGCCTCCTCAGTGAACTGGGCCGGGAGGACACGGAACTTGCGGACCGACTCCGCCTTGGAGACCGCCGCGTTGCCGTCGTCGATCGCCCGCTGGACCTCTGCGAGGAGCTCCGCGTCGTCGCGCAGGGAGGCCGCCGTCGAGTCGGCCGGCTTGCCGTGGTCGGCGGCCCAGCGGCCGACGAACTCCTCGTCCAGGGTGACGAGCGCGCCCACGAACGGGCGTCCGTCGCCGACCACCATGCACTCCGCGACCAGCGCGTGCGCCCGGATGCGGTCCTCGATGACCGCCGGGGCGACGTTCTTGCCGCCCGCCGTCACCAGGATCTCCTTCTTGCGGCCCGTGATCGCGAGGTAGCCGTCCTCGTCGAGCGTGCCGATGTCACCCGTGTGGAACCAGCCGTCCGCCAGCGCCTCGGCCGTCGCCGCCTCGTTGTTCCAGTACCGCGAGAAGATGTGCTCGCCGTGCAGCAGCACCTCGCCGTCGTCGGCGATCCGCACCACCGAGCCCGGCAGCGGCTGCCCGACCGTGCCGATCTTCTGCCGGTCCCACGGGTTGAACGCGGTCGCCGCGCACGACTCCGTCAGGCCGTACCCCTCCAGGACCGTGAAGCCGATGCCCCGGAAGAAGTGGCCGAGCCGCTCGCCCAGCGGCGCGCCGCCCGAGATCGCGTACTCGCCGCGCCCGCCGAGGACCGCCCGCAGCTTGCTGTAGACCAGCTTGTCGAAGACCTTGTGCTTGAGCTTGAGGCCGAAGGACGGGCCCTCGGGGGTCCCGATCGCCCGGCTGTACGCGATCGCCGTGTGCGCGGCCTTGTCGAAGATCTTGCCCTTGCCGTCGGCCTGCGCCTTGGCCCGGGCCGAGTTGTAGACCTTCTCGAAGACCCGCGGCACGCCCAGGATCAGCGTCGGCCGGAACGAGGCCAGCTCGTCGGTGAGGTTCTTGATGTCCGGGACGCAGCCCAGCCGGATCGGCGCCATGACGGACGCGACCTCGACGAGCCGCCCGAAGACGTGCGCGGCCGGCAGGAAGAGCAGCACCGAGCACTCGCCGGTACGGAAGAGGGGCTTCAGCCGCTCCACGATGTTGCCGCACTCGGCGAAGAAGGCCCGGTGGGACAGGACACAGCCCTTGGGGCGGCCGGTCGTGCCCGAGGTGTAGACGATCGTGGCCGGGTCGTCGGCGTTCGCCGCCGACATGCGCGCGTCGAGCAGCTCGTCGGAGACGTCCGCCCCGTCGGCGGTGAGCCGGGCGACCGCGCCGGCGTCGATCTGCCGGATGCCCTTGAGCTCGGGGAGCTCCGCCCGGACGGACTCCACCGACGCCTCGTGGGCCGCGCTCTCCACCAGCGCCAGCGAGGCGCCCGAGTCGCCGAGGATCCACTGGATCTGCTCCGGCGAGCTCGTCTCGTAGACCGGCACGGTCACGCCGCCCGCGCTCCAGATCGCGAAGTCGAGCAGCACCCACTCGTAACGCGTACGGGACAGCAGCGCGACCCGGTCGCCCGGCTCGACGCCCGCGGCGATCAGCCCCTTGGCGGCCCCGCGGACCTCCGCGAGGAACTGCGTCGCGGTCACGTCCGTCCAGACCCCGTCGACCTTCCGTCCCATCACGGCGACGTCTGGGTGCCGGGAGGCGTTGCGGCGGATGAGATCCGTCAGGTTGCCGTCCGTGGGGACCTCGTACAGGGCCGGAAGGCTGAACTCGCGCAAGACTGCTGCTCCTCATCGGGCGCCGGCGCCACGGCTCTGTGTGATGCACCGGTGTGGTCCATGATCGGGCAGGTGCTCAGTGGGGATGAGCACGACTGGACTGCCCGGACGTTACCCATCAGTAGATGGTTCCGATAGGGGGTCCCGGCCAGATGTTCCGTGCGTCACACATGCATGACGGTGCTGTGCGCACAGTAATCCACAGGTTTCCCGACTCGGAAGTAACCGCAGGTGACACCCCCTAAGGTGAGCTCATGCGAGTCCATGTGGTCAGTGACGTGCACGGCAACGCCGAAGACCTCGCCACGGCGGGGGAGGGCGCCGACGCCCTCATATGCCTGGGGGACCTGGTCCTCTTCCTCGACTACGCCGACCACGGCCGCGGGATCTTCCCCGACCTCTTCGGCATCGAGAACGCCGACCGACTCGTGGAGCTGCGCACCGCCCGCCGCTTCGACGAGGCACGTGACCTGGGCCGCCGCCTCTGGGCCGAGCTCGACGTCGACCGCGACACCGCCATCGAGGCCGCCGTCCGCCGCCAGTACGCCGAACTCTTCGCCGCCTTCCCCACCCCCACCTACGCCACCTTCGGGAACGTCGACATCCCCCGGCTCTGGCCCGAGTTCGCCGGGCCGGGCACGACCGTCCTCGACGGGCAGCGCGTCGAGCTCGGCGGCCTCACCGTCGGCTTCGTCGGCGGCGGACTGCGCACCCCGATGCGCACCCCGTACGAGATCTCGGACGAGGAGTACGCCGCCAAGGTCGAGGCCCTCGGGGACGTCGACATCCTCTGCTCCCACATCCCGCCGGACGTGCCGGAGCTGACGTACGACACGGTGGCCCGCCGCTTCGAGCGCGGCAGCCGCGCCCTGCTCGACGCGATCCGGCGCACCCGGCCCCGGTACGCCCTCTTCGGCCACGTCCACCAGCCGCTCGCCCGGCGGATGCGGATCGCCGCGACCGAGTGCGTCAACGTCGGCCACTTCGCGTCGACCGGCAGGCCCTTCGCCCTGGAGTGGTGACGGGCGCGGACCCGCGGCGCGATAGCCTTCCGACGGCACATCTGTACGTCTGTGCCCCTGTTTTCCTCTAGTTCTCGCCGGACCGCACAGTGGAGGAGCCACCGCGATGGCCGAACACACCAGCTCGAGCATCACCATCGAGGCGGCGCCGGCCGACGTCATGGGTGTGATCGCCGACTTCGCCCGCTACCCGGAGTGGACGGGCGAGGTGAAGGAGGCCGAGGTCCTGGAGACGGACACCTCCGGTCGCGCCGAGAAGGTCCGGCTGCTCCTCGACGCCGGCGCCATCAAGGACGACCACACCCTGGCGTACACCTGGACCGGCGCCGACGAGGTCAGCTGGACCCTGGTCAAGTCCCAGATGCTCCGCTCCCTCGACGGCTCCTACCGGCTCGCCGCGCTCGGCGGCGGCGCCCGCACCGAGGTCACGTACCAGCTGACCGTCGACGTCAAGATCCCCATGCTCGGCATGATCAAGCGCAAGGCCGAGAAGGTCATCATCGACCGCGCCCTGGCGGGCCTGAAGAAGCGCGTCGAATCCGGCGTGTGACGCTCCGGAGGGCGGCGGTAACGTCCTCCGCATGCGGATCATCCTTGTCACCGGCCTCGGCGGCGCCGGGCGCACCACCGTCGCCGCCGCGACCGCCCTCGCCGAGGCGCGGGCGGGGCGCCGGGTCGTGCTCGTCTCCGAGGAGGCGGATCCGCTCGGGGGGCCGCTTCCGGACCCGCCCCGGGCGGGCGGCGGGAGCCTGCGGGTCCTGCGGCCCGACCCCGCCGCGGACTTCCGCCGCGAGTTCCTCGCGCTCCAGGCCCGCTCAGGCGCCGCCCTCGACCTCCTCGGCGCCGCGCCCTTCGAGGACGCCGAGCTCACCGAACTCCCCGGCAGCCGCCAGTTCGCCCTCCTGAGGGCCCTGCGCGACGCCGCCCACGGCGAGCACGACCTCGCCGTCGTCGACCTGCCCCCGCTCCCCGAGGCCCTCGCCCTCCTCGCCCTGCCCGAGCAGCTCCGCCGCTACCTGCGCCGCCTCCTGCCCCCCGAACGGCAGGCCGCCCGCGCGCTGCGCCCGATGCTCGCCCAGCTCGCCGGCGTCCCCATGCCCGCGCAGTGGCTGTACGAGACCACCGGCCGCTGGGAGGCCGAGCTCGCCGCCGCCCAGGCCGTCGCCGACGCCCCCACCACCCGCGTCCGCCTCGTCCTCGAACCCGGACCCGCCGCCGTCCGCGCCCTGCGCACCGCCCGGCTCGGCCTCGCCCTCCAGGGCCTCGCCCTCGACGCCGTCGTCGCCAACCGGCTGCTCCCCGCCGCCTCCGAGGACCCCTGGCTCGCCGGGCTGGCCGGCCGGCAGCACCGGCACCTGGAGGAGCTCCGTACCGCCGCGGGCGCCGTGCACGAGCTGCCGCACCTCGGACGCGACCCGCGCGGCGCCGAGGGCCTCGCCCTCCTGGCGCCCGTCCCGCACGCCGCCCCCCTCGCCCCCGTACCCGGCCGAGAGGTCGAGGACCGGCGGGAAGAGGACGGCGTCCTCGTCTGGCACATCGCCCTGCCCGGCGCCGTCAAGGAGGAGCTCGCCCTCGTCCGCCGCGGCGACGAACTACTCCTGACCGTCGGCCCGTTCCGCCGCCACCTGCCCCTGCCGTCCGTCCTGCGCCGCTGCACCGTGACCGGCGCGGGGCTCGTCGAAGGGGACCTCAGGGTGCGCTTCACCCCGGACCCGGGACTCTGGCCACGGACCCCCTGAGGGCGTGTACCGTCGAAGTACCAGCCACTGAGGAGTACGCCATGAGCGATTCGGATGCCTGGGCCAAGGCGTGCGCCGAGGACCTGGAGGCGGAGAAGGCCCGCCGCCGTGCGGAGCGCGGCACCGAGCCCGGCTCGGCGGCCGAGGAGCTCCGCAAGCTCTTCGACGCCGTCGCCGACAAGGTCGCCGGGGGGCTCGGGGGCCCGCTGCTCGGCGGACTCGGCGGCATCAGCGGCGAGACCGTCAAGCAGGTCGTCAGCCAGGCGAAGGCCGTCGTCGAGCCCGTCATCGAGCGCAACCCGCAGGTCTTCGACCACCTCGCCGCCGCCGGAAACGAACTCCTCGCCGCCTACCGCTCCGCCGTCGAGGGCCACGAGACCCGCTGGACCCGCGGCGGGACCGTCGCCGAGGACGACCCGCGCCGCGAGGCCGACGCCGAGACCGGCACCGGCGGTGACGGTGACGGTGACGGTGAGGAGAAGCCGCGCCGCGACGACGAAGGCCCCGGTACGGGCCAGCACATCGACCTCGACTGATCGGGACGACGCCTCCCCTCGGGTACGGTGGGCCGTAGCGGGGCTCGACCGAAAACTGAGGGACACATGGGACTCACCATCGGCGTCGACATCGGCGGCACGAAGATCGCGGCCGGCGTGGTCGACGAGGAGGGCAACATCCTCGACACGCACAAGGTGCCCACCCCGCCGACCCCCGAGGGCATCGTCGACGCGATCAGCGCCGCCGTCTCCGAGGCGGGCAAGGGCCACGTGATCGAGGCCGTGGGCATCGGTGCCGCCGGCTACGTCGACGACAAGCGCGCCACCGTCCTCTTCGCGCCGAACATCGACTGGCGGCACGAGCCGCTGAAGGACAAGGTCGAGCAGCGGGTCGGCCTCCCCGTCGTCGTCGAGAACGACGCCAACGCGGCGGCCTGGGGCGAGTACAAGTTCGGCGCCGGCCAGGGCCACGAGGACGTCATCTGCATCACCCTCGGCACCGGCCTCGGCGGCGGCATCATCATCGGCAACAAGCTGCGCCGCGGGCGCTTCGGCGTGGCCGCGGAGTTCGGCCACATCCGGGTCGTCCCGGACGGCCTGCTGTGCGGCTGCGGCAGCCAGGGCTGCTGGGAGCAGTACGCCTCCGGGCGGGCGCTCGTCCGGTACGCCAAGCAGCGCGCCAACGCCACCCCGGAGCGCGCGAAGGTCCTGCTGGGCCTCGGCGACGGCACCCCGGCGGGCATCGAGGGCAAGCACGTCAGCCAGGCGGCGCGGGCCGGCGACCCGGTCGCCGTCGACTCCTTCCGCGAGCTGGCCCGCTGGGCGGGCGCCGGTCTCGCCGACCTGGCCTCGCTCTTCGACCCCTCGGCGTTCATCGTCGGCGGCGGCGTCTCGGACGAGGGCGACCTCGTCCTCGACCCGATCCGGAAGTCCTTCCGGCGCTGGCTGATCGGCGGCCAGTGGCGTCCGCACGCGCAGGTCCTCGCGGCCCAGCTCGGCAACAAGGCCGGCCTGGTCGGCGCGGCGGACCTGGCCCGCCAGGGCTGACACCCCCTTGTGCGTCTCAACCGGCGCCGCTCTCGCGGAGGTGGTTGATCGCCGTCGGGGGTGCTCAACCGATGGTTGCCGCCATCGTCGCTCCCTAGTCGTACGGCATACGCCCGTCGCGTCCTCTCGGATGCGGCGGGCGGTCGTCGTATGTTGGCTGCCATGGCGATCAGCGAGCTGCCCAACTCCCGCACCGAAGCGGACGGTTCGGCCGTCCTCCGGGTCCTGAGCTACAACGTCCGCTCGATGCGCGACGACGAGGACGCCCTCGCCCGGGTGATCCGCGCCTGCGCCCCGGACCTCGTCTTCGTCCAGGAGGCCCCGCGTTTCTTCCGCTGGCGCAAGCACGCGGCCCGGCTCGCCGCCAAGAGCGAGCTCGTCATGCTGAGCGGCGGCGCCACCGCGGCGGGACCGATGCTCCTCTGCTCCCTGCGGGCCACCGTGGAACGCACCGAGGACGTGCTGCTGCCGCTCACCCCCGGCCTGCACCGCCGGGGCCTCGCGACCGCCGTCGTCCGCTTCGCCGGGGCCAGGGTCGGGCTGATCAGCTGCCACCTGAGCCTGCGGGACGACGAGCGGTACGCCCAGGCCGGGGTGGTCCTCGACCGGGTCGCCGCGCTGGGCACCCCGTACGCCCTGGTCGCCGGAGACCTCAACGAACGGCCCGGCGGCCGCGCCTTCACCCGGCTCGCGACGGAGCTCCGGGACGGCTGGGCGGTCAGCCCCTGGGGCGGTGAGTACACCTCGACCCCGGCCGACCCGCACCAGCGCATCGACGCGATCCTGGCCACCCCGGGCATCGAGTTCCTCGGCTGCGGGGTCCCACCCCACCTCGACCCCAAGGACCTGAAGACGGCCACGGACCACCTGCCGGTGTTGGCGGCGGTCCGTGTGCCCGCGGTGACCTGACGGCGACGTGCGGCCTGCGGGCCCCTGGCCGCGCGGTCGGCGGACGGAGTCCGGCGCAGCCGTGCGAAGCCCGCGAGGCGCCCTCGGCGCCGAGGGGTGCGAGGGCGGCGTCGAGGGGAGTAGCCCACCTGCCGGTGTTGGCGGCGGTCCGTGTGCCTGCGGTGACCTGACGGCGACGTGCGGCCGTGCGAAGCCCGCGAGGCGCCTTCGGCGACGAGGGGATCAGGGGGTCTAGACGACCGCCCCGCGGCCCGGGTCGCCGAAGCCGTCGTCGTCATCGTCGTCGTGCTTCATGCGCGCGACCAGGGTCGCGAAGCCGCCGAGGAAGCCGCCCACGCAGAGCGTCGTCAGCCACCAGGTCATGTCCCACTGGAGCAGGACGGCCACCAGCATCAGCACCGGACCGCCGACCACGCCCAGCCAGGCGAACTTGGTCGTCGCGTCCGCCTCCGGCAGCGGCGGGGGCTCCGGCGGGACGAAGTGTCCCTCCTCGGAGCCGTCCGGGCCCTGCTCCGGCTCGGCCGGGGAGTAGTCCCGCGGGCCGCTCGGGCGCACCCCGGGGGCGAAGACGACGGAGCTGCCCAGCGCGGGCTTCTCCGCTCCGGCCTCCGGCTTCCGGCCCGCATCGCCCGAGGGCTCGCCGCCCGTGCCGGCACCGGATTCGCCGTCCGACGCGGTCCCGGTCCCGGTCCCGGACGTGCCCGCCTCGGGACCCGAATCGGCTCCCGACTCGGTGTCGGCGCCGGCCTCGGCGGATCCGGCAGGGGCCCCCGCCTCCGTACCCCCCGGCTTCGTGCTCGGGCCCGGCCCCTTCTCGGCATCCGGCCCCGCCGGCTCGTCCTCCGGTTCGGGCAGCGCGAGGTTCTCGATCGGCCGGTACGGCCGCGCCCCCGGGGGATCCGCGGGCTCGTCCCCGTACCCGGCGACGATCGCGGCCCACGCCGCTTCCTCGTCGATGGGCTGCGGCTCCCGCTCGCCGCCGTCCTGCTGATCAGCCACCGCTGCTGCTCCTCTTCCCGTCGACCGGACTCGGGGCGAGGCGCTCGACGAACGCCCAGCTCTCCTCGAAGATCCGCTCCGCGTCATGGTCCAACGTCGCGACGTGGTAGCTCTGTTCCAGCAGGATCTCCCGGACGTCCGTCGAGGACACGCGGCTCAGGACGCGGGCCGAGTCGGCCGGCGGCACCACGTGGTCCTGCGGGCTGTGCAGCAGCACCAGCGGCTGCGTGACCTGCGGGAGCTCCGCGTCCACCGTGCGGAAGAACTGGCGCAGCGAGTGCGCGGCGTGCAGCGGGACCCGGTCGTAGCCGACCTCCGTCACGCCCTCCTTGGCGATGTCGCTCGCGATGCCGCTCGTCGTGCGGACCAGGTGCCGGGCGACCGGCAGCGCGTGCGCCGCCAGGCCGTGCACCTTGTTGCCCGGGTTGACGAGGACGATGCCGCGCACCGCGTCACCGTGCTGGGCGGCCAGCCGCAGCGTGAGCGCCCCGCCCATGGAGAGGCCCATGACGAAGACGGTCTCGCACCGGTCCAGGAGCTCGCGCAGGGCGCGGTCCACCTCCGCGTACCAGTCGCGCCAGGTGGTGAGCTGGAGGTCCTCCCAGCGGGTGCCGTGGCCCGGCAGCAGCGGCAGTGACACGGTGAGCCCGCGGCCGGCCAGATACTCGGCCCACGGGCGCATCGACTGCGGGGAACCGGTGAATCCGTGACAGAGAAGGACGCCGACCTCTCCGCCTTCGTGGCGGTACGGCTCGGCTCCGGGAAGGACCGGCACCGGGGTCTCCTGTTCGTTCGACTTCGGGTGCGCCGAAGCGACGGAAAATGGGGAAGGACCTTCACGGTACGCGACCGGACCGACACCGACCAGGGCCGTAGCGGGGGCCGTGGGCAGGTACGGGATAAAGTCGTCGCCACGGCACACGGAAGGCATGGCGAGTTGATCTACGGCGCAATGAAGTTCTCCATCGGAGGGTCCCTGAAGCTTGCCTTCCGGCCCTGGGTCGAGGGTTTGGAGAACATTCCGGCCGAGGGTCCCGCGATCCTGGCGAGCAACCACCTCTCCTTCTCCGACTCCTTCTTCCTCCCCGCCGTCCTCGACCGCAAGGTCACGTTCATCGCGAAGGCCGAGTACTTCACCTCCCCGGGGGTGAAGGGCAAGCTCACCGCCGCCTTCTTCAAGGGCGTCGGCCAGCTCCCGGTCGACCGTTCGGGTGCCCGCGGCGCCGGCGAGGCGGCGATCAAGGCCGGCATCGACGTCATCGAGAAGGGCGGGCTCTTCGGGATCTACCCCGAGGGCACCCGTTCGCCCGACGGCCGGCTCTACCGGGGCAAGCCCGGCGGTCTGGCCCGGGTGGCCCTGGCCACCGGCGCGCCCGTGATCCCGGTCGCCATGATCGACACGGAGAAGATCCAGCCGCCCGGCAAGGTCGTCCCCAAGCTGATGCGCCCGGGTATCCGGATCGGCAAGCCGCTGGACTTCACCCGCTACCAGGGCATGGAGGGGGACCGCTTCATCCTCCGCTCGGTGACCGACGAGGTCATGTACGAGATCATGAAGCTGTCCGGCCAGGAGTACGTCGACATCTACGCGACCGCCGCCAAGCGGCAGATCGCGGACGCGGAGAAGGCGGCCAAGGAGGCCGTCAAGGCCGAGATCGCGGCACGGGAAGAGTCCGGCGCGTAAGCGGGCCGGCGCGTATGCAGACCGGACCGGCGCGTACGCGGACCGGGCAGGACACCCCCTAGGGGTGTCGGGGGTGGTGGGGGAGATGGCCAAGCGCGAGCGTGTCGTGCGCATGTCGGTCGAGCAGCCGCTGTGGCGGGCTCTGACCGGCTACCGCGTCCTGACGATGATCTACGCGGTCCTGCTCTTCGCCTTCGGGCGGGAGCGGTACGAGCGGCCCTGGATCGCCGTCGTCTATCTGGCGGTGATGTGCGTCTGGACCCTCGCGACCCTCCCCAGGGTGGCGAACGCGGCCAGCTGCACCAAGCGCTTCCTCGGCGCCGACCTCACCGTCGCCCTCGTCGGCATCCTGCTCACCCCGCTCGCCGACGCCCACGCCCAGACGGTCGACGGCCCCACCCTGCCGTCGATATGGACCGCCGGCTCCGTCCTCGCGTTCGCGATCAAGGGCGGCTGGCGCTGGGCCGGAGTCGCCTCCTCCCTGGTCGCCGTCGCCAACATCGTCGAGCGAGGCGACCCCAGCCGGGACACCCTCCACAACGTGCTGCTCGTCTGGGTGGCCTCCATCGCCATCGGGTACGTCGTCGAGGTGGCCCGCGCCTCCGAGCGCACCCTCGCCCGCGCCCTGGAGATCGAGGCCGCGACGCGGGAGCGCGAGCGGCTGGCCCGGGACATCCACGACAGCGTCCTCCAGGTGCTCGCGATGGTGCAGCGGCGCGGCACGGCGCTGGGCGGCGAGGCCGCCGAGCTCGGCCGGATGGCGGGGGAGCAGGAGGTGGCGCTCCGTACGCTCGTCGCGGGCGGTCTCGCCCGGCCCAGCCTGGTCTCGGAGGACGAGTCGGAGGGGGCCGTGGTCCGGGTCGTCGAGGTGGACGACGAGCCCGACGAGGACACCCCCGTCGACCTGCGCCTCCTGCTCGCGCCGCGCGCCGGGGCCCGTGTCACCCTCTCCGAGCCGGGCGCGCCGGTCCTCCTACCGCCGCCCGCCGCCCGCGAGCTGGCCGCCGCCGTCGGCGCCGCCCTGGACAATGTCCGGGTGCACGCGGGCGAGGACGCCCAGGCCTGGATCCTGGTCGAGGACTGGACGGACGAGGTGATCGTCACCGTCCGGGACGACGGACCCGGCATCCCGGAGGGCCGCCTCGCGCAGGCCGAGGGCGAGGGCCGGATGGGGGTCGCCCTCTCCATCCGGGGCAGACTGCGGGACCTGGGCGGCTCGGCCGAGCTGATCTCGGTCCCGGGGCAGGGCACGGAAGTCGAGTTGACGGTTCCACGGGGGAAGGCAGGACAGGAAAGATGAGCGAGCAGCAGGCCGACCGGCAGCGGATCAAGGTGATGGTCGTCGACGACCACCCGATGTGGCGGGACGCGGTCGCCCGCGACCTCGCGGAGGCGGGCTTCGACGTGGTCGCCACGGCGGGCGACGGTGAGCAGGCCGTGCGCCGGGCCACGGCGGCCGGCCCCGACGTCCTCGTCCTGGACCTGAACCTGCCGGTCAAGCCCGGCGTCCAGGTCTGCAAGGAGCTCGTCGGCGCGCACCCGGCGCTGCGGGTCCTCGTCCTCTCGGCGAGCGGCGAGCACGCCGACGTCCTGGAGGCGGTCAAGTCCGGTGCCACCGGCTACCTCCTCAAGTCGGCCAGTACGGCGGAACTGACGGACGCCGTGCGGCGGACGGCCGTCGGCGACCCCGTCTTCACCCCCGGCCTCGCCGGTCTGGTCCTCGGCGAGTACCGCAGGCTGGCCTCCGAGCCCGCCCCGGCGGCCGGCGCCGACGAACCGAAGGCCCCGCAGTTGACCGAGCGCGAGACCGAGGTCCTGCGGCTCGTCGCCAAGGGGCTCAGCTACAAGCAGATCGCCGAGCGCCTGGTGATCTCGCACCGCACCGTCCAGAACCATGTCCAGAACACGCTCGGCAAGCTCCAGCTCCACAACCGGGTGGAGCTCGTCCGGTACGCCATCGAGCGCGGGCTCGACGACGCCTGAGGCATGCTCCGAGGAGTGGCCCCGAGGAGTGCCCCGCACCGGGCGCGGAGACCTGATGGGCCGTATATTCGCGAAGACCGCGCATATCCGGCCCATCACCGCTTCTAGCGCTTCTAGGGGAAATCCGTGGAAATCCTGGCATTCGGCGTGCAGGCGGACGAGAAGCCCCTGATCGAGAAGGCGTTCGAGGGGCACCACGACGTCCGCTGTCTGGACGTGTTCCTCACCGAGGACACCGCGCCGATCGCCGCCGGGTACGAGATCGTCTCCACCAGCGTCAACGCCATTCTCGACCACAAGGTCCTGCAGACCCTCGCCGCCGGCGGCACCCAGATGATCGCCCAGCGCTCCACGGGCTTCAACAACATCGACCTGGAGGTAGCCGAGCGCCTCGGCCTCACCGTCGCCCGGGTCTCCTACTACTCCCCGTACTCCGTCGCCGAGTTCGCCTGGACGCTCGCGATGGCCGTCAATCGCCGGATCGTCCGCGCCTCCAACCGGACCCGCGACTTCGACTTCCGCCTCGACGGACTGATGGGCCGTGACCTGAGGGGCCGTACCGTCGGCGTCCTCGGCACCGGCAAGATCGGCGAGGCCTTCACCCGGATCGCCGAGGGCTTCGGCATGAACCTGCTCGGCTGGGACGTCGCCGAGAACCCGGTCTGCCTCGCGCTGGGCATGGAGTACGTGGACAAGGAGCGGCTCTTCACCGAGGCCGACCTCATCAGCCTGCACGTGCCGCTGCTCCCGTCCACCCATCACCTCATCGACGCCGACGCCCTCAGGGCGATGAAGGACGACGTGATCCTGGTGAACTCCAGCCGCGGCGGTCTCATCGACACCGAGGCCCTGGTCGCCGAGCTCAGGACCGGCCGCTTCACCGGTGTCGGCCTGGACGTGTACGAGGCGGAGGCCGGGCTCTTCTTCCTCGACAAGTCCCTGGAGGTCGTCGAGGACGACACCCTGGCCCGTCTCGTCACCTTCCCGAACGTGGTGGTCACCTCCCACCAGGCGTACTACACGGTCGACGCCGTCGGCCAGATCATCGACACCACGGTCCGGAACGTCCTCGACTACACCGCCGGGCGGCGCAGCGAGAATGTCCTGGTGCCGAGGGCTTCCTAGACCAGTACGCCCGCGAGCAGCGAGGCCGTCAGTGCGGCCCCCTCCATCGTCAGCACCGACTCGGGGTGGAACTGCACCCCGGCGAAGCCCGGTCCGCGCAGCGCGTGGACCTCGTCGGTCTCCCGGTCCCGGCTGACCTCGATCCGGTGCAGGGCGAGCTCCGTCGCCGCCCGGTCGTCGCAGCGGGCCGTGAAGCTGTTGTAGAAGCCGACGGTCCGCTCCTGCCCGAAGAGGTCGATCCGCAACTGGGCCCCCTGGAACGGGGTCCGCTTGCGGACGATCTCCAGGCCCAGCTCCGCGGCGATCAGCTCGTGCCCCAGGCACACCCCGAGCAGACCGTGCCGGTGGTCCCGCACCAGCTCCGCCGTCAGACCGCGCAGGAAGCGCATCTTCGGGTCGGCGGCGTCCGCCGGGTCACCGGGGCCCGGGCCGAGCACCACCGGCCCCTCGTGGGCGAGGGCCAGTTCCCGCAGCCCCGGCTCGTCGTAGCGCAGGACGGACACCTCAAGGCCCGAGGAGCGCAGGACGTGCGCGAGCATCGCCGTGAACGTGTCCTCGGCGTCGATCACCAGCGCATGCCCGGACAGCTCCGCCGACCGCACCTGCATCTTCAGCCAGAACGGCGCCAGATCGGCCCGCCGCGCGTCCAGAGCGGCCCGTACGCGCGGATCGTCGGCCAGGCGCGCGGGCGCCTCCGCCGTGCCCGCCGCCGGACGGCCCTCCCGCACCCCGAGCGCGGTCAGCACCCCGGCGGCCTTCGCGTGCGTCTCGGCGACCTCGCCGGCGGGGTCCGAGTGCCGGACGAGCGTCGCGCCGACCGGTACGCGCAGCCTTCCGTCCGGGGAGATGTCCGCGGTCCGGATCAGAATGGGCGAGTCCAGCGTCTGCGCCCCGTTCTCGTCCGTACCGAGCAGGGCGAGCGCCCCCGCGTAGTAGCCGCGTCCGCCGGTCTCGTGACGCTCGATCACCCGGCAGGCGTTCTGCACCGGCGACCCGGTCACGGTCGCCGCGAACATCGTCTCCCGCAGCACCTCCCGCACGTCCAGCGTGGAACGGCCCCGCAACTCGTACTCGGTGTGCGCGAGATGGGCCATCTCCTTCAGCCGCGGGCCGATCACGACCCCGCCCATGTCGCCGACCGTGCACATCATCTTGAGCTCCTCGTCCACCACCATGGAGAGCTCCTCGGTCTCCTTGCGGTCGGCGAGGAAGGGGAGCAGGTCCTCGGGGGTCGGGGCGGCGCCGGCCGGGTAGCGGTACGTGCCGCTGATCGGGTTCATCACGACCGTGCCGCCCGTCATCCGCACGTGCACCTCGGGGCTCGCCCCGACGAGCGTCCGGTCGCCGGTGTGCACGACGAACGTCCAGTACGCGCCCCGCTCGCCCGCGAGGAGCCGCCGGAACAGGGCGAGGGCGTCGGCCCGGCCGAAGCCCGGGATCTCGCCGGTGTAGGTGCGCCGGATGACGAAGTTCGCGCCCTCGCCCGAGCCGATCTCCTCGTCGATGACCCGGCGGACGGTCCCCGCGTACTCCTCGTCGGAGACGTCGAACCGGCCGCCCTCGACGCTCACGTCGTGCGCGGGCAGCTGCGCGAGCGCCTCCGCGAGCGGCAGCTCGTACGTCTCCTCCGCGACGAGCACGGAGAGCGGGGTGCCGTCGTCCCGCACGTCGAAGCCGCGCTCCCGGATCTGCCGGAAGGGCACGAGCGCGAGCGTCGGCAGCGGGCCCACGGGCAGCTCGGCGAGGCGCTCCGCCTCGTGGACCCGGCCGATCAGCACCTCGACGGTGTCGTGGTCACGGCCGGGAGTGCGCCTGCGCAGCAGGGCGAAGGGCGGGCAGGAGTCGTCCAGCAGACGGGAGAGGTCCATGGGGTGTGTCGTTCCTTCCGAGGGGAGTACGGAGAGGAACGGCCCGGGTACGAGAAAAGGCCGCCCCTCGGGCGGCCTTCGCGTGTCAGTCGGTGTACGCGCGATCAGTGGGCCGCCGGATGAGCGGTCCACCACCAGTTCTGGATCTGCGGCGCGAACATGCGAGCACTGTAACCCAGCCGGACACGGGAACGGGGCCCGTCCCACACCGCGGACGGTGGGGAACGGGCCCCGTGGTCGTGCAGACCCGATCAGACGATCAGGTTGTAGATGCCCCAGCCGCCACCGACGCGGACGCGGGTGGCGTACGGGTTCGGGTAGCCGTTCGTGTTCTTGTAGAACCACAGGTCGCCGGCGGCATCCCGGGCGATCAGGTCAGCCTTGCCGTCGAGGTCGAGGTCGCTCGGGCCGACCATGACGTTGTAGGCGTTCCAGCCGCCGCCGACCTGGCCACGGGTGGCGAACGGGTTCGGGGAGCCGCCCGTGTTCTTGTACAGCCACAGCACGCCGGTCTTGTCGCGGGCGATCAGGTCGGGCTTGCCGTCCCCGGTCATGTCACCGGTGCTGATCAGCTCGTTGTAGATGTTCCAGCCGCCGCCGACCCGGACGCGGGTCGCGAAGGGGTTCGGGGAGGCGCCCGTGTTCGTGTACAGCCACAGCACGCCGGTCTTGTCGCGGGCGATCAGGTCCGGCCGGCCGTCGGCGTTCATGTCGCGAGCGCCGAGGAGCTTGTCGTAGACGTTCCAGCCGGCGCCGACCCGAAGGCGGCTCGCGAACGGCGCGGAGGGGTTGCCGCTGCCCCGGTAGTACCAGAGCACGCCGTCCTTGTCCCGGGCCACGGCGTCACCGGTGCCGTCGGCACGGAACGCGGTCATCGGGGTGATCATGTTGTACGCGTCCCAGCCGGGGCCGACCCGGTACCGGTTCAGGAACGCGCCCTTGCCGGTGCCCTGGTACTGCCAGAGCACACCGGCGGCGTCCCGGGCGAGGACGTTGTAGCGGTTGTTCGTGGCGACGGGGGTGGCGCCGGTGGCCTCCGTGATCTCGCTCTGCTTCACCCAGACGATCTTGTGGTGGTAGCGGATCGGCACGAACATCGTGTTGCCGATGACGTTCTTCTGGGCGGAGCCGAACCAGTCGTCGCCCTTCACCGCCGGACCGGCCTTCACGTACGCCTGGCCGGCGGGGAGGGAGAACTTCGTCAGCGGGTCGTTCTCGTCGCCCGGCTTGGTGAGGCCCGCTGCCGTGTAGGCGGCGGTCTCCGGGAAGGAGCGGCCGTAGATCTTGGCCGAGCCCGACGCGGCCTTGACCGTCGTGGCGGTCTTCACGGGCGCGGTGTACTGGCCGCCCGGGTTGTAGAACCAGGCCTTCTTGCCCGCGTACCAGATCGCCGTCCAGTTGTACTGGGCCTCGGCGACCACGTAGAGGCCGCCGGCGCGGACCTTGTTGCCGTAGTTCGAGCCGTGCGTCCACAGGGACGAGAAGTACGGGTCCGTGAGGGTTGCCGAAGCGGTCGACGGCTCGGTGTAGAGGTAGCCGAAGTTCGAGGGCCGCGGCGAGGCGTTCCGGGTGTACCAGACGCCGTCGACCTTCTCCGAGTACGTCAGCTTCGGCTGGTTCGCCGTGGTGAACGGCGGCACCACGCGGACCACCTGGCCGGCCTTGAGCAGGCCCCCCGCGCCCTTGTCGCCCTGCGGGACGCCGAGCAGGGACATGTAGTAGTTCCAGTCCCAGTACGGGCCGGCGTCCCAGTGCAGCTTGTCGAGGTCGCCGTCGGTCTGGAGCGCGACCTCGTCGTGGCCGATGATGTGCTCACGGTCCAGCGGCACCTTGTACGTGGTCGCCAGGAACTTCACCAGCTCCGCGGAGGACCGGTACTGGGGCTCCGTGTACCAGCTGCCCTCCTTGATGGCGAAGCCCTCGTGCTCCACGCCGATGGCGTGCATGTTGTGCGTCCAGTTGCCCGCATGCCACGCCAGGTTCTTGTTCTCGAGCATCTGGGTGACCAGGCCGTCCGACGCCTTGATCAGGTAGTGCGCGCTACCACCGCCCGTCGGGTCGGTGAGCACCCTGAGCGAGCCGTCGTAGGGGCCCTCGGTGTCGTGGATGACGATCTGACGGATGTCGACGCCCTGGTTGGGGCGGTCACCCGCGGTGTAGTTCTTCGTCCCCGCGGAGTTGGGCACGGTCAGCTTGACGTTGCACTGCAGGTTCTGCGGGCACTCGGGGAGCGCGGCCGCCGTCGTGCTCGCGAAGTTCGCCGCCAGCGGCACGTTCGCCGGCTTGACCGGCTCGACAGCGGGGTCGGCCGGCAGGGCGACCTGCTCGCCGTCCACGGTGAGCTCCCGCTCACCCGTCTTGATCGACTCGAAGACGCGCTTCGCGAAGAGATCGGCGCCCTTCCGGTCGGAGGACTGGCCGTAGCGGGCCACGGCCGGGTACCAGTCACCCGGCTCCTCGGACAGCTCGGCGCCCGCCTGCTTCTGGTAGTCGGCGAGCAGCGCGGCACCGGCCCGGATGGAGGCGTTGGTGTCGTTCTGGACGGCCTCGGTGGAGCTGTCGATCAGCTCGGCGGCCTTGTCCAGGGTGTGGAGCTTGGGGTCGTCCGTGTCGACGAGCGCCTTCTCCAGGATGCTGCGGACCTTCTCGCGGTCGAAGTTCTTCTCGAACTCCTCCTTGCCGCTGCCGTTGAAGTGCTCGATCTGCTCGTCGGTGACCTGCTGGGGCACGTCCTCCGGGTCGACCTTCGTCAGACCCATGACGTTGTACGCGCCGGTCACGCTCGGCTCGCCGTCGTGCGACTCCCAGCGGGTCTGGTTGTACGACACCGCCATCAGCACGCTCTGCGGCACATCGAACTCGCGCGCCGCGTTTGCGAACTGTGACTGGAGGGAAACGTCCCCAGCAGGCACCTTGGCGTCGCCCGCCGCGCCGAGCAGGCTCGGCGAGGCGACCGCGATGGTGCCGATCGTGGCGGTGGCGACGACCGCTGCCGCCGCTCCGTACATGAGTCGTTTCTTCTTGCGGTCCCTGCGGTGCCCCTGGGTCACGCCCACCCCTGTGATTCGACTATCAACTTGTGAAACGGGCCAGAGGGTAACACCACCCGAAGGCGTGAAGATCGCCGACGGACATTTCGGGCGCGCGTCTCAGCCACTGGGCAGGGGGACGAGATCGGGCGAAGGACCCCGTAATGTTGTGCGCGTGACCGTGAACGCTGATACCCACGCCGTCGCCAAGGCGACCTGGCGAGACCTGCCCGCGGCGCAGCAGCCCGAGTACCCCGATGCCGAGGCTCTGCGCGATGTGATCGCGGACCTCGAGTCGTATCCTCCGCTCGTCTTCGCCGGCGAGTGCGACCAGCTGCGCGCCCGGATGGGAGCCGTCGCCCGTGGCGAGGCGTTCCTGCTCCAGGGCGGCGACTGCGCCGAGGCCTTCGACGCCGTGTCCGCCGACCACATCAGGGCCAAGCTCAAGACGCTGCTCCAGATGAGCGCCGTCCTCACCTACGCGGCCTCCGTGCCCGTGGTGAAGGTCGGTCGTATCGCCGGCCAGTACTCGAAGCCCCGCTCCAAGGGCACCGAGACCCGTGACGGCGTGACCCTGCCGACGTACCGGGGCGACTCGGTCAACGGCTTCGACTTCAACGAGAAGTCCCGCGTCCCGGACCCCGAGCGCCTGAAGCGGATGTACAACGCCTCCGCCTCCACGCTCAACCTGGTGCGCGCCTTCACCACCGGTGGCTACGCCGACCTGCGCCAGGTGCACGCCTGGAACCAGGACTTCGTGAAGTCGTCCCCCTCGGGCCAGCGCTACGAGCAGCTGGCGCGGGAGATCGACAACGCGCTGAACTTCATGAAGGCCTGTGGCACCGACCCGGCCGAGTTCAAGGCCGTCGAGTTCTACGCCTCCCACGAGGCGCTGCTGCTCGACTACGAGGGCGCCCTGACCCGTACGGACTCGCGCACCGGCAAGCTGTACGACACCTCCGGCCACATGGTCTGGATCGGTGAGCGCACCCGCCAGCTCGACCACGCCCACATCGAGTTCGCCTCGCGGATCGCGAACCCGATCGGCATCAAGCTGGGCCCGACCACCTCGGTGGACGAGGCGCTCACGTACATCGACCGGCTCGACCCGGAGCGCGAGGCGGGCCGGCTCACCTTCATCGTCCGCATGGGCGCCGACAAGGTCCGCGACAAGCTCCCCGAGCTCGTCGAGAAGGTCACCGCCTCGGGCGCGGTCGTCGCCTGGGTCACCGACCCGATGCACGGCAACACCTTCGAGGCCGCCTCCGGGCACAAGACGCGCCGTTTCGACGACGTGCTCGACGAGGTCAAGGGCTTCTTCGAGGTCCACAAGGCACTCGGCACCCACCCGGGCGGCATCCACGTCGAGCTCACCGGTGACGACGTCACCGAGTGCGTGGGCGGCGGCGACGAGATCTTCGTCGACGACCTGCACCAGCGCTACGAGACGGCCTGCGACCCGCGCCTCAACCGCAGCCAGTCGCTCGACCTGGCGTTCCTCGTCGCGGAGATGTACCGCGACCAGTGACGTGATCAGTCGGTAGGTACCTACGACGATGGGGCGCGGATCCATGTGATCCGCGCCCCATCGTCGTATCCAGGGCTTTTGAGGCTCAGGCCCGCCGGGTAAGGTTAGGTTAGCCTTATCGATCTCGGCGGGAGGTGAACCGCGTGTACGTCTGCTCATGCTTCGGTGTCACGGAGAAGCAGGTCAAGCAGCATGCGGACGCGGGTGCCTGTACGCCGCGCCAGATCGCCTCGGCCTGCAAGGCCGGAACGGACTGCGGTTCCTGTGTCCGCCGCATCCAGGCCATCCTCGGGCGTGGCAACTGCCCCCGCCGCGACCTCGTCGACCAGGGCATGCCGGCCCTGACGGCGGAGACCGTCACGGAGCTCCGCGAAGCCGCCTAGGGAGCTAGCTCGGCTGCTCGATCAGGGTCGAGATGTAGAGCGCCTCGCCCAGGGACTCGATCAGCTCCAGCTGCGTGTCCAGGTAGTCGATGTGGTGCTCCTCGTCGGCGAGGATCTCCTCGAAGAGGTTGGCGGACGTGATGTCCCCCTTGGCGCGCATGACCTCGATCCCGCGCTTGAGGCGGTCGATCGCCTCCACCTCGACCTGGCGGTCCGCCTGGAACATCTCGGTGATCGTCTGGCCGACCCGGACATGGAAGAGCCGCTGGTAGTTCGGCAGACCGTCGAGCATCAGGATGCGCTCGGTGATCTTGTCCGCGTGCTTCATCTCATCGATGGACTCTTCGCGGGTGTACTTG
Source organism: Streptomyces sp. NPDC058650 (assembly GCF_042717315.1). Lineage (NCBI taxonomy): Bacteria > Bacillati > Actinomycetota > Actinomycetes > Kitasatosporales > Streptomycetaceae > Streptomyces > Streptomyces sp. NPDC058650. The sequence goes on along the minus strand of NZ_JBHXRL010000006.1, from coordinate 361,094 downwards.
GCGAGCTTCGTCCACCCCTTGTTGTCCTGGATGCGATAGTGCAGCCAGTACTGGTTGATGGCCGTCAGCTCGCCGGTCAGCTGCTCGTTGAGAAACTCGAGGACCTCGGGGTCGCCCTGCATCGCAGAGGCTCCTTCCACTTCCACGTTGCGTGTCTGTGCCGTCACTGGGCAGGATGGCCGCATCCTCGCACCCCGAATGGGGGGCGTCCAGTAAGTGCAGGCTTAGTGGGAGTTGCCCGAATCCCGGACGGGTGGGAGGTCGGCTGGTCATGACCACCCCTCGCCGTCTGTCACCATGGATGACATGGGTCAGCCGGAGAGCGGAGAACGCCGGGAAGGGGAAGCGGGGGCGCCGGATCGTTCGCCGGACCTCCCGCCGGGTCAGCGGCTGCAGCGCGGCTGGCCGGTCACTCACTACGGGCCCGTCCCCAAGTTCAAGCCGGAGCGCTGGGAGTTCCGCGTCTTCGGCGCGACGGCGGACGGTGACAAGCGGTGCTGGAACCATGAGGAGTTCTCGGCCCTGCCGTTCTCCACGGTCATGGCCGATCTGCACTGCGTGACGAAATTCAGCATGCTCGGGGCCGAATGGGGTGGAGTGCCCGCCCGGACCATCCTCGAACTGGCTCCGCCCGCGCCGCAGGTCACGCATGTGATGGTCTGGGCCGAGTACGGCTACAGCGCCAACATGCGGCTCTCCGACTTCGCCGCCGACCGCACGATCTTCGCCACCCACAAGGGGGGCGAGCTGCTCACCGCCGAGCACGGCTTCCCGCTGCGGCTCGTGGTCCCCCACCTGTACGCCTGGAAGGGGCCCAAGTGGATCCGGGGCGTGGAGTACATGGCCGCCGACCGCCGGGGCTTCTGGGAGGAGCGCGGCTACCACAACCTCGGTGACCCGTGGACGGAGCAGCGCTACTCGTACCAGGAGGGACCGGGTGACGGCCCGGAGCTGTAGCGCTCCGGACCGTCGGTTCGTTCAGTGGTGGTACTGGTGGACCACCGCGTGGCCCCTGCCGCGGCCGATCATCCACTTGTTCACCGGCGTGGTGATCACGAACGCGGCGGCGAGCGCGATGGCGAGCACGATCCAGAAGAACGGCTCGTCGAGGTGTGCGTCCATGGCGCCCGGCCAGAGGGCCAGGACGCCGTTGTCGATGATCTCCATGACGGCGATCGAGAGGGTGTCGGCGGCGAGCGCGACCTTGAAGGCCGTCCGGAAGTCGACGCCGGCGGCGAGGATGGAGCGCAGGGTCAGCGCGTAGCCGAAGAAGAAGGCCAGGATGATCGCGAGGATCATCGTCTGGACGTTGCCCCAGCCGAGTGCCGTGCCGATGACCATGCCGAGCACCTCGCCGATGGCGCAGCCGGTGAGGCAGTGCAGCGTGGCTTTGGCGGCCATGGACCAGGAGACCTTGCCGTGAGGCTGGTGGTGCCCCTGGTGCTCGTGCCCGCTGTGGTCCTCGTGGGCGGTGTGGTCGTGATGGGCGTGCGCGTCGTGCTGCATGGGTGCCCCCCAAGGTCGGGTAGCGGTTCCTGCCGTCACAAGAAAACTATACCCCCCTGGGGTATACCTCAACCGCGGAGCTTCTTCAGGAGCTCCACGTCGGCCACGTGCCCCTCCGTGCCGCCCGGGGTCTCGATGATCAGCGGCACCCCGTCCGTCTCCGGGTGGCGCAGCAGCGCGCGGAAGGCGTCCTCGCCGATGTGACCGGCGCCGATGTTGGCGTGGCGGTCCTTGTGGGCGCCCACGGCCTCCTTCGAGTCGTTGGCGTGGATCAGCTTCAGCCGGCCCTCGCCGACGGTCGCCACCAGCTCGTCGAGCGTCCGTACCGCGCCGCCCGGCGCCGCGAGGTCGTGGCCCGCCGCGAAGATGTGGCAGGTGTCGAGGCAGATGCCGAGCCTAGGGTGGCGGTCGAGGGCGTCGAAGTACGGGCCGAAGTCCTCCGCGCGCGAACAGAGCGAGAAGCCCTGGCCGGCCGTCGACTCCAGGAGCAGGTACGGATCGTCCTCGTGTGTCAGCTCGTCGAGGAGCGGCAGCATCCGCTCCCGTACCTGCGCGAGGGCCACCTCGCGCGGGCGGCCCTCGGTCGCCGAGCCGGTGTGCACCACGACGCCCTTCGCGCCGATCTCGCGGCCCCGGCGCAGCGAGTGCCGCAGCGAGTCGACCGACTTCTCCACGGTGGCCTCGGTGTGGGAGCCGAAGTTGATCAGGTACGGGGCGTGGACCCAGGCCGAGATCGACTCGGCCTCGCACTCCGCCCGGAAGGCCTCGTCCTGAACCGGATTGCCGACCGGGGTGGCCCAGCCGCGCGGGTTGGCGACGAAGACCTGCACGGTCTCGGCGCCGAGCACGCGGGCGTAGGCGAGGCCGGTCGTGGCGAGGCCACCGGCCACGGGGACGTGACCGCCGACGGGGTTGCGCATGAGTTTCTAGAGTCCCTTGATCGTGATGGTGACGATGGAGCCCTCGGGGGCGGTGGTGCCGCCGTCCACGGACTGGCTCGCGACCTTGTCGCCGAGGAAGGGGAAGGACTTCTTGACCTCCACCTCGAAGCCCGCGTCCTCAAGCGCCGTACGGGCGTCGTCGGTGGATTCGCCCGTGACGTCCGGGACCTCGACCAGCTTCGGTCCCTTGGAGACGGTGAGGGTGATGGTGTCGCCCTCGGCGGCCCGGCTGCCCTCGGCGAGGGACTGGGCGGCGATCGTGCCGGCGCCCTCCGGGGAGTTGATCCGCTCCGGCGCGACCCGCACGGTGAGGCCGGCCTCCTGGAGCGTGGCCGTGGCGTCGGCCACGGTCTCGGCGGTGACGTCGGGCATGTCGATCGGGGAGCCCTTGCTGACCACCAGGGCGACGGCCGAGTCGGGGCGGCGCTCGGTGCCGGGCTCGGGGTCGGAGCCGATCACGGCGCCCTGGGCGACGGAGTCGCTGAACTCCTCGGTGATCACCCCGGGGGCCAGCCCCTCCTTCTTCAGCAGGCGCTTGGCCTCCGGGAGCGGCTTGTTCCTGAGGTTGGGCACCTTCACGATCTCGGGGCCGCGGGAGAGCGTGAGGGTGACCGTGGCGTTGCCCCGGACGCGCTCGCCGGGGGCGGGGTCGACGGCCATGACCGTGCCGCGCTCGTACACCTCGCTGAAGGCACGTTTCGTCGTGCCGACGTCCAGGCCGGTGTCCTCGAGCCGCTGGGTCGCGGTGGCCTCGGTCTGGCCGAGGACGGCCGGGACACGGGTGAACTGGCCGGAATTGATGTACCAGACACCGCCGCCGAGACCGAGCGCGAGCAGGACGCCGAGGACGATCATCAGCGGGCCGCGAGGCGCGCGCCCGCGGCCGGTGGGGGCCGGGGGCGGCTCCGGGGCCGGCAGCCGGTTCGTGTGCTGCACCTGCTGGAGGTCTTCCGCGGCCGGGACGACGCGGGCGATCACGCTCGTCCGGTCCTCGGCGGTGTCCCGGGCCCCGGAGCGCGCCCGCGGCGGCTCGGCGTCCAGCTGCTCGTCGTCGAGGGCGGCGCGGGCCTCCCGGAGCAGGGCGAGCAGCGCGACGGCGTCGTGCGGGCGGAGCTCGGCGTTGCGGACGGTGGCGGCCGCCACCAGCTCGTCCAGCTCGAAGGCGAGCCCGGGGACGGTGGCGGAGGGGGCGGGCACGTCCGTGTGGAGGTGCTGGTAGAGGACCTGGGCGGGGGTGTCGCCGGCGTGGGGCTTGCCGCCGGTCAGCATCTCGTACAGCACGACACCGCAGGCGTACACGTCGGCGCGGGTGTCGGCCGTGCCGTGCTCGATCTGCTCCGGCGCGAGGTACGAGACCGTGCCGAGGACCGAGCCGGTGGTGGCGGTCGCCGAGCCCACGGCCCGTACGAGACCGAAGTCGGCCACCTTGACCCGGCCGTCGTCCCCTATCAGGACGTTCTCCGGCTTCATGTCCCGGTGCACGAACCCGGCCCGGTGCGCGGCGCCCAGCGCGGCGAGGACGGGCTCCAGGATGTCGAGCGCGGCACGGGGCGCGAGGGCGCCCCGCTCGCGCAGGACGTCGCGGAGGGTGCAGCCGGCGACGTACTCCATCGCCAGATAGACGTACGCGCCCTCGGCGCCCTGGTCGAAGACGCCGACGACGTTCGGGTGGGCGAGCCGGGCGACGGACTTCGCCTCGCGGATGAAACGCTCGACGAAGGCGGCGTCCGTCGCGAGGGCGGGGTGCATCACCTTGAGCGCGAGGACGCGGTCGAGGCGGGTGTCGACGGCCCGGTAGACCGTGGCCATCCCGCCGACGGCGATGCGCGCGTCGACGCGGTAGCGGCCGTCGAGCAGCCGCCCGACGAGGGGGTCCTGAAGGGTCGTGTCCACGGCGTCGAGTCTACGAGCCGTGGACACGGCCCCCGTGCGGATGCCCCGGTACTGCAGCGCGGCTGTGACGAGCGCCGCAGGACGCTTACGGGAACGCCGGGCGTTCCGGGTCCAGGTGGGGGCGGCCCTCCACGGGGGACGAGGCCTCCGCGAAGTGACGGCGGGGGATGCGGCCCGCCCGGTGCGCGAGCCGGCCCGCCTCCACCGCGTGCCGCATCGCCGAGGCCATCAGCACCGGCTCCTGCGCCCGCGTCACCGCCGAGGCCAGCATCACCGCCGCGCACCCCAGCTCCATCGCGAGCGCCGCGTCCGAGGCCGTGCCCGCCCCGGCGTCCAGGATCACCGGCACCCCTGCCCGCTCCGCGATCAGCTGGAAGTTGTGCGGGTTGCGGATGCCGAGTCCCGAGCCGATGGGGGAGCCGAGCGGCATGATCGCCGCACACCCCACGTCCTCCAGCTTCCGCGCGAGGACCGGGTCGTCGTTCGTGTACGGCAGGACGGTGAAGCCCTCGTCGACCAGCGTCTCCGCCGCGTCGAGGAGCTCCACCCCGTCCGGCAGCAGCGTCCGCTCGTCGGCGACGACCTCCAGTTTGATCCAGTCGGTGCCGAGCGCCTCCCGGGCGAGCCGGGCGGTCAGGACCGCCTCGCCCGCCGTGAAGCAGCCCGCCGTGTTGGGCAGGACCCGGATGCCGAGCCGCTCCAGGACGGAGAGGACCGAGCCCTGGACCGTCGGGTCGAGCCGCCGCATCGCGACGGTGGTCAGCTCGGTGCCGCTGGCGACCAGCGAGCGCTCCAGGACGTCGAGGCTCGGCGCGCCGCCGGTGCCCATGATCAGGCGCGAGGAGAACTCCGTACCGCCGAGGGTGAACACGTCGTCGGACATCGCGCTCAGCCTCCCTGCACCGCGGTCAGGACCTCCACCCGGTCGCCCTCGCCGAGCAGCGTCGCCGCCCACTCGCTGCGCGGGACGACCGCCTCGTTCACGGCCGCGGCCACCCCGGACGGGGCCGTGCTCAGGGTCGCGACGAGGGCGTCGAGGGAGACGGGGCCGGTGAGCTCTCGGGGTTCTCCGTTCACGGACACGTTCACGGGCACGTTCATGCGGGTTGCTCCAGACGTACGGGAGGGGCGACGGAGAACCGCCGGGGGGTGAAGGCGCGGGCCTCGACGGGGAGGGCGCCCGTGGTGAGCACCTCCGCCATGACGTCGCCGGTGACGGGGGTGAGCAGCACCCCGTTGCGGTAGTGGCCCGTGGCCAGGTGCAGGCCGGGCAGGGCGCTGGGGCCGAGCAGCGGCGCGTTGTCCGGGGACGCCGGGCGCAGTCCGGCCAGCGTTTCGGTGAGCGGGAGCTCGGTGATGCCGGGGACGAGCTCGTGGGCGTCGCGCAGCAGCTCGTACATCCCGCCCGCGGTCACCGTGGTGTCCCAGCCGAGCTCCTCGCTGGTGGCGCCGACGACGAGCTCGCCGTTCTCGCGCGGCACGAGGTAGACGTGGCTGCCGCGGACGACGGCCCGGACGGTACGGGAGAGGAAGGGGGCGTACGGGGCGGGCACGCGTAGCCGCAGGACCTGGCCCTTCACGGGGCGGACCGGCGGCAGCACCTCGTCCGGCACGCCCGCGAGCCGCCCGCTCAGGCTGCCCGCGGCCAGGACGACCTGGCCGGCGCTCAGCTCCTCGCCGTCGGCGAGGAGGACCCCGCGGGCCCGGTCGCGTACGACCGTCAGGCGCTCCGCGAGGACGCGGTGGAAGACCACCCCGGCCCGCTCGCAGGCGACGAGGAGCGCGGCGGTCAGCCGGCGCGGGTCGACCTGGTGGTCGCCGTCCACGCGCAGCCCGCCGCGCACCCCGGGGGCGAGCATCGGTTCGAGACGGCGGCACTCGCGCCCGCTCAGCCACTCCGAGGTGAGGCCGCAGCGGGTCTGGAGGGCGTGGAGTTCGCGCAGATGGGCCCGGTCGTCGGAGTCGAGGGCGACGGCGAGGGTCCCGCAGGCGCGGTACCCCACGTCATGGCCGGTGGACTCCTCCAGGTCGGCGACGAACGCGGGATAGCGCGCGGCGGAGGCGAGGTTGAGCCCGAGCAGGGTCTCCTCGCCGTAGTGGAGTTCGGTGACGGCGGCGAGCATCCCGGCCGCGACCCGCGCGGCGCCGCCGCCCGGATCCGGGTCGACCACGGCGGTGCGCAGCCCGCGCCGTGCGGCCCGCCAGGCCGTGACCAGGCCGATGATGCCGCCCCCGACCACGAGGACATCGGAAGAACGCATGGGCGTCCAGCCCCTCCCTTCGCCGGCATGACCCGGATCAGGTTCGTACGGTCGGAGGCCGGCCAGCCTCCCTCTCAGCCCGGTGCGTCCGGGCTCCCGCGAGTGCTTTACGCCCGCCAGACTAGCCGCAGCCCCGGTGCGGTCCCAGGCCCCTCCCCGAACCACCGTCTTCCTGACGGATCGTCAGATGCGTAAGGTGGTCGGGTGAGCGAGCAGAAGCAGTCCCAGCAGCAGGTCGTGATCGTCGGAGCCGGGATGGCGGGTGTGCAGACCGCCGTCGCCCTGCGCGAACAGGGCTTCACCGGCCCCGTGACCCTCATCGGGGCCGAGCCCCACCAGCCCTACGACCGGCCCCCGCTCTCCAAGGCGATCCTCCTCGGCAAGGCCGAGGACTCCGCCTTCGACGTCGACTTCGAGGCGCTCGACGTCGAACTCCGCCTCGGCGTCGACGTCACCGGGCTGCGCGCCGCCGACCACGAGATCGACACCGAGGCCGGGCCCGTCCCGTACGACGTCCTGGTCGTCGCCACCGGAGCCCACCCCGTCACCCTGCCCGGCGCCGAGGGCGTCCCCGGGGTCCACCTGCTGCGCACCCTCGACGACGCCGTGCGCCTCGGCCCCGTCCTGGAGCGCCGCCACACCGTCGTGGTCGTCGGCGCGGGCTGGATCGGCGCCGAGTTCGCCACCGCCGCGCGCGAGGCCGGCTGCGCCGTCACCGTCGTCGAGGCGGCCGACCGCCCCCTCGCCGGGGCCCTGCCCGCCGAGGTCACCGCCCCCATGGTCGGCTGGTACGGGGCGAACGGCGCCGAACTCCTCACCCACGCGCGCGTGGACACGGTCGAACCCGGCCGGGTCGTCCTCGCCGACGGCCGCGAGCTGCCCGCCGACGCGGTCGTCGTCGGCATCGGCGCCCGCCCCGCCACCGGCTGGCTCGCCGGCTCCGGCATCGCCCTCGACCCGAGCGGCGCCGTCACGGCCGACGAGCGGCTGCGCACCTCCCTGCCCGACGTGTACGCGGTCGGCGACTGCGCCTCCTACCCCTCCGCCCGCTACGGCCGGCGCCTCCTCGTGCACCACTGGGACAACGCGCTCCAGGGCCCGCGCACGGTCGCCGCGACGATCACCGGCGCCGACACCGGCCCGTACGACCCGGTGCCGTACTTCTGGTCCGAGCAGTTCGGCCGGTTCGTCCAGTACGCCGGGCACCACGCGGACGCCGACGAGCTCCTGTGGCGCGGCGACCCGGCGGACGACACCTGGTCCGTGCTCTGGCTGCGCGCCGGGGTTCCGGTGGCCCTCCTCGCCGTCGGCCGCCCCCGTGACCTGGCCCAGGGCCGCAAGCTCATCGAGGCGGCCACCCCCGTCGATCCGGAGCGCGCCGCCGACCCGTCCGTCCCTCTGAAGGCGGCAGTGAGGTAGGGCCCGGGTACCGGCTGTCGGTCCGGGATGGCAGGCTTGTCCTGTGACCGAGATTGACGTAAAGATCGATGCGCTCGTCCCCGCCTGGCTCTACGTGCCCGACATCGCGGAGATGCTCGATGTCGAGGTGACGCGCGTGCGGCAGCTGATCAAGGAAGGTCAGCTCATCGCCGTGCGCCGTGGAGAGAACAACGCCCTGCAGATCCCCGCCGCCTTCATCCAGGGCGACGCGATCGTCAAGGGCCTCGTCGGGCTGCTGACCGTCCTGCGGGACGACGGCTTCACCGACGAGGAGATGCTGGAGTGGCTCTTCACTCCGGACGAGAGTCTGCCGGGCACGCCCGCGCAGGCGCTCAACGAGAATCGCGGCACGGAGGTGAAGCGCCGCGCCCAGGCGCTCGCCCTCTGACGCGCGCACGCACCGAAGACGCCACCAGCGGGTGACGCGGTGGCCGGCCCCTCACGGGCCGGCCACCGCGGCACCGGCGACACCGACGGGGGGAACCCACCCATGCCCACGCCTCGTGAGCGGCTCGCCGACGCCCGGCTCTACCTGTGCACCGACGCCCGGAAGCGCCAGGGTGACCTGCCCGCCTTCCTCGACGCCGTGCTCTCCTCCGGCGTGGACATCGTGCAGCTCCGCGACAAGGGCATGGAGGCCGGCGAGGAGCTGGAGCACCTCGCCGTCTTCGCCGAGGCCGCCCGCCGCCACGGCAAGCTCCTCGCGGTGAACGACCGGGCCGACGTCGCCCACGCCATCGCCTCCGACGTGCTCCACCTCGGCCAGGGCGACCTGCCCGTGCCCGCGGCCCGTGCGATCCTCGGCGGCGGTGACGACGTACTGATCGGCCGCTCCTGCCACGCCGAGTCCGAGGCGGCCGCGGCCGCCGTCGAACCGGGCGTGGACTACTTCTGCACCGGGCCCTGCTGGCCCACCCCCACGAAGCCCGGGCGGTACGCGCCGGGGCTCGACCTCGTGCGGTACGCGGCGGGTCTGGCTCAGAACCGCCCCTGGTTCGCCATCGGCGGCATCGACGAGACCAACCTCGACGAGGTCCTGGACGCGGGCGCCCGCCGGATCGTCGTCGTCCGCGCGATCACCGAGGCCGAGGACCCGGCGGCCGCGACCGCCGCCCTCGCCAAGCGCGTCCGGGAGCGCGCCGGCGCCTGATCGGGTCCCGCGGGGGCCTGGCGGTGTTCTCCGGGCGCCCTGAGCGGCGTCCCGGAAGAATGTCCGAAAAATTGTCCACAACGCGGACGCTGTCTACGCGGGTCCGCGTCCCCCGTCTAACCTGCCCGTATGGCCCTAGGTACCGCTTCCATCCGCTCGGACCGCGCACGCACGGTCCGCGAGATCCTCGCCTCCGGCGGCACGTCGTACTCCTTCGAGTTCTACGCGCCGCGGACCGCGAAGGGCGAGCAGGGTCTCTGGAACGCGATGCGCCGGGTCGAGGCAGTCGGCCCCAGCTTCGTCTCCGTGACCTACGGCGCCGGCGGCACCACCCGGGGCGGCACGGTCAAGGCCACCCAGAAGGTCGCCTCCGACACCACGCTCACCCCCGTCGCGCACCTCACCGCCGTCGACCACTCGGTGGCCGAACTGCGCAACATCCTCGGCCAGTACGCCGACGCCGGCATCCGCAACATGCTCGCGCTGCGCGGCGACCCGGCCGGCGACCCGCTGGGGGAGTGGATCGAGCACCCGGAGGGCGTCCGGTACGCCGCCGACCTCGTCCGGCTCATCAAGGAGTCGGGAGACTTCTGCGTCGGCGTCGCGGCCTTCCCCGAGATGCATCCCCGCTCCACCGACTGGGACACGGACATCCGGCACTTCGTGGACAAGTGCCGCGCGGGCGCCGACTACGCGATCACCCAGATGTTCTTCGACCCGGAGAACTATCTGCGGCTGCGGGACAGCGTGGCGAAGGCCGGCTGCGAGACCCCGATCATCCCCGAGGTCATGCCCGTTGTGAATGTGAAGACCCTCGACCGGCTGCCCCAGCTGAGCAACGCCGCTTTCCCGGCGGATGTGAAAGACCGCATCCTCGCGGTCAAGGACGATCCGGCCGCTGTACGCTCCATTGGCATCGAGTTCGCGACGGAGTTCTGCGCGCGTCTGCTCTCCGAGGGTGTCCCCGGACTGCACTTCATCACGCTGAACAGCTCCACCGCGACGCTCGAGATCTACGAGAATCTCGGACTGCACCAGCAGTCGTGACCGGTCGTACCCGCCCCGACTCGCGGCGGTGACCGTGGAGAGGGGCGGCGGGGCATGGGGTGGACGGTCCTCTATATCGCATTCGGCGTGGTCGCGTTGTGGCTGCTGGGGGAGGTGCTCCTCCAGTACAAAGCGCGGCTGCGATGGCGATTGCTCGCCTTCACCGGATTCCTCGGCGTCGTCCTGGGCGTGCTGCTGCCCTCGGTGGCGGTCATCATCGCCGGCGCGGTCGCCTTCGCCGTCGGCCAGACCTATGTGACGCTCTCCTTCCGCCGCGGCTTCTCCACCGGCTGGGCGATCGGCGGCAACCCGGGGGCGAGCCGCCGCCGCAAGGCGGGCGCCCAGACCCAGGCGGGGCCCACGCTCGAGGTCACCGAGGTCTCGTACGACGCCGTCGACGCCTACGCCCCGGCTGACGGCGAGCGTTATGACGACGCCACCGCCGCCGAGACCACCGCGGTCTACGAACCCCAGCCGCTGCCGGACGACACCGGCCAGTACGGGATCTATGGCACCGGCCACCAGGACGGCGGCCACCACGGCACCGGCCACCAGGACTCCGGCCACCAGGACTCCGGTCAGGGCGCGGGTTACGGCACGGGGTACGAGCAGCCGCAGCAGCCCGCCTACGACCCGTACGCCCCGGCGTACGAGCAGCAGCAGCCGGCCTACGACTACGGCGCGCCCGCCCCGCAGCAGCAGTACGCCGCCTACTCCGACCCGTACATCGGCCCGGGCACGGACGGCCAGCAGTACACCTCGTACTACGGCGACCCCTACGCCCCGTCGTACACCTACGACACCCCGCCCGGCGGCGTCTGGGTCCCGCAGCAGCGCGACACCGAACAGCCCCCGCAGCAGGCGCCGCAGCCGCAGAGCCCGTACGGCTACGAGCAGCACCCGGACGAGCAGCAGCAGTACCGCTACTGAGCGGACTCCGGCGGGCCCGTCACCGCGAGCCGCGGAACTCCGCGCCCTCCACGATCAGGCCCGCCACCAGCGCTCCCGACATGCCCGCGTGGGCGAGTCCGCCGCCCGGGTGGGACCAGCCGCCCGCGAACCAGAGCCCCGGCAGCGGGGAGCGGTTGGCGGCCGGGAGCAGCAGCCCGCGCGCGCCGGCGAGCGCGGGTCCCGGCACCTCCGCGGACCCGGTGTCCCGCCGTACGTCCTCCGGCGTGCGGACGTGCCGCCACAACAGCCGCTCCCGCAGCCCCGGCACCGCCTCCCCGGCCGCCTCGACCATCCGGTCGGCGAAGGCCTCCCAGCCCTGTGGGTCCCGCTCCGGAGACGTGCGGACCGTCGCCGTGACCGTCACCGACTCGTGCTCCGCGTCGGGCCGCAGCGCCGGGTCGTCCGGCCGCAGCACCGTCACGGCCGGCCGCTCGCCGGCCGCGTGCACCACCGTGCGGTGGACCGCAGCCGCCTCCCGGGGGCCGCGCAGGGCCAGACAGACCGTCACCCGGCTCGTCCCGTTGGTCTGGTAGTGCGGCCAGTCGTCGTCGGCGCGGCCCGACGCGACGACGTGCTCCTGGTAGAGCGCGGGCACCGGCGCCCCGGAGACCACGTGGTCCGCCTCGACCGTCTCGCCCCCGGCCAGCCGGACGCCGACCGCCCGGCCGTCCTTCTCCAGGACGTCCTCGACCGGTGTCTCGAAGACGAACTCCACCCGCCGCTTCCGGCACCGCTCGTGGACCGCGTCGGCGAGCGCCCGCAGGCCCCCGCCCACGTACCAACTGCCGAACGTCTGCTCCATGTACGGCAGGACGACGGCCGCCGCCGGGGCGGTCGCCGGGTCGAAACCGTACGACCACGCGTACGCGTCGAGCAGGGCGGCGAGCCGGGGGTCGCCCAGCTCCCGCGCCCCGACCTGGGCGAGCGTCGTCGTCGGACGGCGCAGCAGGCCCGCCTTGAGCGCCGGGTACGGCTCCCGGGCCAGCGGCGTCGGGTCCGCCGGCTGCGGCTCCTCCAGGAGCGGGCGCCGGGTCCGGTCCCAGGCCTCGCGGGCCCGCACCAGGAACTCGCCCCAGCGCTCGCCCGCGCCCGCGCCGAGCGCCGCGTCCAGGGCGGCGACCGTGCCGGCCCGGGAGGCGTTCGGCAGGTCGACGCGCGTGCCGTCGGCGAAGACATGACGGCTCGCCGGATCGACCTGGGTCAGCGCGACGCACTCCTCCAGGGGCTCCTTGCCCGTCTTCACGAACAGGTCCCGGTAGACGGCGGGCAGATGCAGCAGCCCCGGGCCGGTGTCGAAGGCGAAGCCCTCGCGGGCGAAGCGGCCGACCGCCCCGCCGTACGTCGCCGTCCGCTCGTACACCGTCACCCGGTGGCCCGCCACGGCCAGTCGGGCCGCCGTCGCCATGGCGCCGAGTCCCGCGCCGATCACCACAATCCGTGCCATGTCAGCGACCCTATCCGGCAGGTCGGACACCGCTCAGAAGTGGTCGGACTCGTCAGGTGGGGGTGGCGTCCGCGTACGTCTCCCCGCGGTGGCGTCCATGAGGTGACGCTCCTCGCGACGCTGGGACCTGCGGCGCAGGAAGCGGCGGATCCGCTGGGCGAGGAAGAACAGTATGGCCAGGCCGAGGACGAGCAGGACGGCTGCGATGCTCGCCGCCGCCACGGGGTTGAAGATCGCGAAGGTGACGATCGCGGCCACCCCGAGGTCCTCCGCCAGGCTCAGCGCGACGTTGGAGAACGGCTCCGGCGAGGTGTTGACCGCCATCCTCGTCCCGGCCTTGACGAAGTGGCTCAGGAGGGCCGTCGAGCCGCCGACCGCGCCCGCCGCGAGCTCCGGCAGCGAGCCGTTCTGGCCGGCCAGGAGGGCCGCGATCACGGCCCCCGCGATCGGCCGGATCACGGTGTGGACGGAGTCCCAGGCCGAGTCGACGTACGGAATCTTGTCCGCCACCGCCTCGCACAGGAACAGCACGCCCGCGACGACGAGGACATCGGTGCGCTGCAAGGACTCGGGCACCTCGTCGGTCAGCCCGGTCGCGCCGAAGACGCCGAACAGCAGGACCACCGCGTACGCGTTGATCCCGCTCGCCCAGCCGCTGGTGAACACCAGGGGGAGTACCGACACGCCCGCGATCGTAACCAGGACTGAGTATCCGTACCTAGAGGTCGAGATGAGTAGGTACGCGGATGGGCGCGGACCGGCCGAGAGGGGAGAGTGGAGCCCACGGAAGGGGCGCGGCTCCGGTACCGCCGGCACGGGGCTGCGGAACGGGGCCGCGCGCCTGCCGACTCCGGGGTACGGGGGATGTGCCACGGGGGTGCACGGGGGTGCACGCGAAGAAGGAAGCCGGTGCGGCGAGGCTCGGGGGGATCGAGCCTCGCCGCACCGGCCTCTTCGCGTGGTGGGGAGGGTGGTTCGGGCGTGTCGCGGTCCTGTGCCCTGAGGTGCCGGAGCGGGCCTACCGGCCGCCGACCCGGCCGTGGAGCAGGCGCGAGAGCGCCGCGTGCACGTCGTCGAGCGAACGCTCGCTCTGGAAGGCCTGCCAGTCGAGCGCCGCCACGAGCACCATGCCGACCAGCGCCGCCGCCGTCAGCTGGACGTCGATGTCCTCGCTCAGCTCACCGGCCGCGACACCCTCCCGCAGCACCCCCTCGACCACCGCGACGGCCTCCTGACGGACCACCAGGAGCGTCGAGTTCCAGGCCCGGTTGGTGCGCCAGAGCTCGGCCACGTACAGCTGGGTGAAGGCCGGGTAGCGGTCGATGAAGACGAGTCCCGCCCGGATCATCGCGTCCAGCGCGTCGACCCGGCTCCCGCCCCGCTCGTCGGTCTCCTCCGCCGCCGCCCGCAGCGAGGCGGTGAGCAGCGAGACCCCGTGCCGCAGCAGCTCCTCGAAGAGCTCGGACTTGCTCTTGAAGTTGTAGTAGACCGTGCCCTTGGCCACGCCGGCCCGCTCGGCGATCTCGTCGACCGTCGTCGCGGAGAATCCCTGCTCCGCGATGAGGGTGACGGCCGCCTCGTAAAGCTTCGCGCGGGTGGCCTGGCGTCGGGTGCTGCTGCTGTCCATGGGGTCGATTCTCACAGGTGTCGCGGGTGTCACCGGCCCTGTCTCACAGGGTCAGCTCGGGGTGGAGTCGGTCGAGCGTCCAGACCTGACGCTTGCGGGCGGAGAGGGCGGTCAGGGCCAGGGCGCCCAGGGTGAACGCGGTCAGCACCGCGCAGGCCTGCCAGACCGGTTCGATCCCGCCGCCCGTGATCAGCCGGCGCAGCGCCTCGACCACGTAGGTCATCGGCAGGAAGGGGTGGATCGCGTTGAAGAAGCCCGGGCTGGTCTGGACGGGGTACGTGCCGCCCGCCGAGGTCAGCTGGAGCATGAGCACCGCGAGCACGAGGATCCGGCCCGCCGCGCCGAAGCGGGCGTTGAGCCACTGGATGATCGCGGCGAAGCAGCAGGTGACCAGGGCGAGGAAGCCGACCGTGCCGGCGGCCCTGGCCATCTGGAGGCCGAGGCCCCAGTGCAGGACCGACATGAGGGCCCCGACCTGGAGGACGCCGATCGCCGCCACCGGGAGCCAGCCCGCCAGCGCGATCCGCCAGGCGGAGCCGCCGGCGGCGAGGGCGCGCCGGTTCAGCGGCTGGATGATCATGTACGCGACCATCGCGCCGACCCAGAGGGAGAGCGGGATGAAGTACGGGGCGAAGCCGGTGCCGTAGTTGGGCGCCTTGTGCATCGACTGCGAGGCCAGCTGCACCGGGTCGGCCATGACCTCCGTACGCCGGTCGCGGTCCTTCTCGTCGTAGTCGGGGATCTGCTTGACCCCGTCGTGCAGACCGACGGCCAGTGCGCCGGAGCCGTCGGCCAGCTTGAACAGACCGCCGTCGAGCTCGCCCGCGCCCTTCTTGAGCTTGCCGACACCGGTGTCGAGGTTCGCCGACCCGGTCTTGGCGCCGCCGATGCCGGTGTGCAGTCGGTCCGCGCCCTCGGCGACCTTCTTGGCGCCCGCGTTGAGCTCGTTGATCTTCTTGATGGCGCCCTCGACGTCCTCGTCGAGGTGCGGGGCGCGGACGGCCAGCTCGTCGGCCTGCTTCTTGAGCGTGACGAGCCGTGCGTCCAGGGTCTTGAGGTCGCCGGTGCTGTCCTTGGTCAGGACGTGCACGTCGTCGGCGATGGTGGCCACGTCGTCGGCGGAGACCGAGGCCTTCTTGAGCACCCCGCACACCCGGGCGTCGGGCTCCGGGTTCGTCTCGCACTCCTCGCGGTGGAGGGCGGCGAGGCCGTCGTCCGCCTTGTGCGCGGCGGCGCGGACCACCGGGGCGCGCCGGACCAGGTCGTCGAGGTTGTTGCGGGCGGCCGCGATGGAGTCCGAGGCGAGGCGGGCGCTGTCGCGGATCGACGTGCCGTTGTTCGCCAGGTACGGGCGGACCTTGTCGGCGGTGCCGTTCACCTTGTCGGCGAGCTCCTGCGTGCCCTTGGCGACCTTGCGGGAACCGCTCTCCAGTTCCTTGGCGCCCTTGTCGAGCTTCTTCAGCCCGGCGGCCAGGTCGCCGCTGCCCTGCTTCGCGTCCTTGAGGCCGTCGGCCAGGTCCTTGGAGCCCTTCTTCGCCTTGTCCACACCGTCCTTGAGGTCGTCCGCGCCCTTGGCGGCCTTCGCGGTGGCCTCGTGGATGTCGGAGAAGGAGATGAAGATCTTGTCGAGGAAGGTGCGCGAGGACTTGGTGGAGGCCGCCGTGCGCACCTCGGAGAAGACCGTGCGGGAGATCTGGCCGACGATGTAGTTGTTGGCGTCGTTCGTCCGAACCCGGAGGGCGCCGGTCTCGGGGGAGTCGCCGGAGCTGGAGGCGATCCGCGAGCTGAAGTCGCCGGGCATGGTCAGGGACAGGTAGTACGTCCCGTCCTCGACGCCCTTGCGCGCCTCGGCGTCGCTCACCCGGTGCCACGCGAAGGTGTTGCTCTCCAGGAGCCCTTCGGCGATGTCGTCGCCGGCGTTGATCTTCTTGCCGTCGGCGGTGGCGCCCCGGTCCTCGTTGACGAGGGCGACGGGGATCTTGTCGAGCCTGCTGTACGGGTCCCAGAACGAGTACAGGTACAGGGCGCCGTAGAGCAGCGGCAGCAGCAGGATCGCGACGAGCGCGGCGCGCGGCAGCTTCCCCCTGCCGAAGCGCTTCAGCTCAAGAGCGGCCAGTTTCGGCGAGCGCATCGGCCGCCCCCTCCTCGGTGTCGTCTGCGGTGTCGTCTGCTTCCGTTGCCGGCCCGGCTTCCGGCTCCGTTGCCGGCCCTGCCTCCGGCTCCGTTTCCGGCCCGGCTTCCGGCTTTGCCTCCGGCTCCGTTTCCGGGTCTGCCTTCGGCTCCGCGGGCCTCTCCGGTTCCTCGGGATCCGCCGTGTCGGCGATCGTCGTGATCCGTTGGGTGTCCGCCGGGGCTTCCGCGCAGACCGCGAGGACGGTCGTCCCGGCCTCGGCCACCGAGCGCAGCAGTGCCCAGGCCTCGGCCCGGTCGGCGTCCGAGAGCTTGAGGTCCGTGTCGTCCAGGGCGAGCAGCCGGGGCCGGCCGATGAGGGCCAGGGCGATCGAGAGCCGCAGCGCTTCGAGCCGCTCCAGATCGCGTACGGAGGTCCGCTCGCCCTTCGGCAGGGCGGCGAGGTCGAGGCCGGAGGCCGCGACGGCCTCGTCGATCCGGGCCCGCGCCTGCGCCGCCCGCTCGGCGGGGCGCCGCAGGAGCGCCCGTACGGAGCCGTCGTAGCGGCGCTGGAGCAGGGCCCGCTCGCGCAGGTGCTCGGCGACCGTGAAGGCGGGGTCCAGCTCGCTCACGCCGGGTACCTGGCCGAGCGCGCTGATCCGGCGCACCGCGCCCAGCTTGCGGGGCAGCCGCACCCCGCCGACCTCGGCGTGTCCCTCCGTGGCCTTCATGCGGCCGGTGAGGGCGAGCAGCAGGCACGTACGGCCGGAGCCGGACGGTCCCTCGATCGCCACCAGCGCGCCCGGCCCGGCCCGGAAGGAGACCTCCCGGAAGGCCCAGCCGCGCGGTCCCTTCAGTCCGAAGCCGTCCGCGACGACGGCGGCGCCGTGCGGCTGCTCCTCTGCCTCCGCTCCCACGGGCCCACCCCCCACTTCCCCATTTTTGCACTGACTGGTCAGTGCAAAAGTTAGCGCGGGGTAGTCGATCAGGCAAAACCCCAGGTCAGCCGGATTGTCAGTGGGGCCCTGCACGATGGACACATACGGCCACAGAGCCGTCACGCGACGACAGGAGGCACGTCATGGCCAGCCCTTCCGCAGCAGCCGCGCCCCGCCCCCGCCCCGGTGGCCACGCCACCCCCGCTCGGTCCGGACCCGCTTCCGACGTCCACCCCGTCCCGCGCCGCGCCACCGCCCCGCCCGCCGCCCTCGACCTGCTCGCCAAGGCCCGCACCGGACTGGTCGAGGCCGCCACGCTCGACCGGCCCCACGAGCGGTACGCCACCGCCCACCTCGCCGCCCTGCGGGCCGCGGCCGCCGTGCTCGCCGCCCGGGGCAGGCCCGAGACCGCGCCCCGCCACCGGCAGCGCATAAGGAGCACCTGGGAGCTGCTTCCGCAGCTCGCGCCCGAGCTGACCGAGTGGAGCGCCCTCTTCGCCTCCGGCGCCCAGCGCAGGGCCCGCGCCGAGGCGGGCATCACGAGCGCGGCGAGCCGACGCGAGGCCGACGACCTGCTCCGGGACGCCGCCCTGTTCCTGCGGCTGGTTGAGCGGCTGCTCGTCCTCCAGCCGGTGCTGCCCCGCCAGCCGGGGGCCGGAGAGGGCGGCGGATGATCCGAAACGCGGGCCCGAGGCCATAGGGTGGGGAGCGTCCGTACCCGTCACCGAGGAGTCAACAGCCGTGCCGGACCCTTCCCCTGTCTTCGGTCGAGAGACGTCGTCGCGACCGTCGCGCGCCTCCCTGCGTACCGCCGTCGTCTGGGACGTTCTCAAGGACGCCCTCGACCGCCGGGCCAAGGCCACCGGGAAGGACAGCCTCGATGTCCTCGACACGGGCGGCGGCTCCGGGAACTTCGCCGTACCGGCGGCCCGCCTCGGTCACCGCGTCACCGTCGTCGACCCCAGCCCCAACGCGCTCTTCGCGCTGGAGCGACGGGCCGCCGAGGCCGGGGTCGCCGACCGCGTCACCGGCGTTCAGGGCGACGTCCGGGGTCTCTTCGACGTGGTCGAGCGCGAGGGGTACGACGTCGTGCTCTGCCACGGCGTCCTGGAGTACGTCGACGACCCCGCCGAGGGCGTGCGGAACGCGGTCGCCGCGCTGCGCACCGGCGGCAGCCTCAGCCTGCTCGCCGCCGGGCTCGGCGGCGCCGTGCTGGCCCGCGCGCTCGCCGGACACTTCACCGAGGCCCGGCACGCGCTGACCGACCCCGACGGCCGCTGGGGCGCGGGCGACCCCGTGCCCCGGCGCTTCACCGCCGAGCAGCTCGCCGAGCTGACGGCGGAGGCCGGACTGGAGATCGGCGCCGTGCACGGCGTCCGGGTCTTCGCCGACCTGGTTCCGGGCGTCCTCGTGGACACCGAGCCGGGGGCCGCGGAGGCCCTGCTCAAGCTGGAGGCCGCCGCCGCGGAGCTGCCCTCCTTCCACGCCATCGCCACCCAGCTGCACGTTCTCGGCGAGAAGCGCGCCTGACTGGCCACCGGCACCCGTTCGGCGGTGCGGGCAGCGGGTGTCGATGGAGTACGCCACTGCCCGCCCGATCTGGGGTTCGGCCCCGTATGATCGGGGGACACCATCCGGCATGACGGAGATGGCGCCGGGGAATCAACGCCTCAGCAACCGATCCGCATGGCGGCCCGGATTGGCTATTCGGCATTGTGGGCGGGTTTCACGGGGGCGATTCCCTGCCTATCCTGAAAGGGCCGCAAACCGGTCGCCCCCGCGACCGACGACTAGGAGGACTCCGTGCCGCTCTCGGAGCACGAGCAGCGAATGCTCGAGCAGATGGAGCGAGCGCTGTACGCCGAAGATCCCAAGTTCGCGACAGCGCTCGAGGGAAGCGGGCTGCGCACGTACACCCGCCGACGGGTTTACCAGGCAGTCGCCGGCTTCCTGGTGGGTATCGCGCTCCTCATGGCCGGAATGGTCGCACAGCAGATCTGGATCAGCGTGGTGGGATTCCTCGTCATGCTGGGCTGCGCGGTCCTGGCGGTCACCGGATGGCGCAAGGCGCCCAAGCCAGGTGAACAGCAGGCCAGTGGCGGGACGACGACCGGTGGTCGCCAGACCCGGCAGCGACGCTCCACCATGAATCGGATCGAAGAGCGGTGGCAGCGCCGCCGCGACGAACAGCAGGGCGGCGGCCACTGACGGCCCCCTGAGCGGCAGCCCCGCACCCCTTACATGACCGAGCCCCGCAGGGCCCGCGCAGACGCGCGACGCCCTGCGGGGCTCGGCCGTACCCCCGTCCGTACGTGGGGAGCCAGGGGGGCGGGGCCGCCGGTGGCGACCCCGCCCCCTGGCGTCAGCCCGCTTCGCGGGGGGTGCGGCGGAACCGGGACGTCGCGCGCGACACCAGCGTGTGGCGTCGTACCGACCACGTCGCCGTCGCGGCCGACCAGCGGGCCGACGCCTCCCAGCGGAGGCGGACCGCCGAGCGCGGGGCCAGGGTGGCGCGGAGGCGCGCGGAGCGGTCCGCGCTCGCGTGGAAACCCGCCCTGATCCGGGCGGCCTCCTCGGCGAGACCCGCGGCCGGCACGGGCCGGGGCGCGTAGAGCGCCTCCTCCACCGCACGGGCCACGCGGTGCACGGCGTCCGCCGGTTCGCCCCTCAGCTCACCCAGTCGGACCATGCGCGCCGCCGTCTTCCTCGGCGTCATCGACTCGTCCGGCTCGACCCCGTGATCCCAGGCCGTGTCGGTGATCTCCCGCCAGACCGCGAGCGTCCGCGCCACCAGGTCCTCCGGGCCGCGTCCGCCGCCCGGACCGAGCCGCCGGGCCCGCACACGGGTCCGCCACAGCGCCGGAACGAACGGCAGCGTGAGCACCACGAGCGCCCCCAGGGACAGCAGCCCCACCTTCAGCGGATCCGCACCGGAACCGTCCGAGACGTCGCCGGCCACGGCGGTGTCCGGACCGCAGTCACCGAGCCGGCGCATCTGCGGCGTGCAGCTCTCCGAGGCGCTCGGCGCGGCGGACGGCTGGGCCGAGGCGCTCTGCTGGGGCCGCGTGGGACCGGTGGCCGTGCCCGAGGGCGTGTTCTGCCGGGTGTACGCCGGGGTGGAGCCCCGCGACGGCGTCGGCTCGAACCGCATCCAGCCCGCCCCGTCGAAGTACAGCTCGGGCCAGGCGTGCGCGTCCCGGATGCCCACCGAGACCGAGCCGTCGGTCTGCGTCGTGCCCGGCATGAAACCGACGGCCACCCGCGCGGGGATGCCCAGCGAGCGGGCCATCGCCGCCATGGAGAAGGAGAAGTGGACGCAGAAGCCCTCCTTGTCCTTCAGGAAGCGGGAGATCGCCTGCACCCCGGTCCCGGAGCTCACCTCGACGTCGTAGCGGAAGCCGCCGTCCTCGGCGAACCAGTCCTGGAGCTTCACCGCCTTCTCGTAGTCGTTGCGCGCGTCCTTGGTGACCTCCCGGGCCTTCGCCCGCACATCGGCGGGGAGGGACTCGGGGACCTTCGTGTACTCGGCGCGCAGCTTCTCCGGAGCGGTCCCGGCCGCGGCCAGCTGCCCGGACGTGGGCTGCACGTCCAGGCTGGAGACCTGGTAGCGGGCGCCGGCGGTGGTCTGCTTGTCGTCGCCGACGAGCATCCGGCCGGCCGGCTCGAAGCGCCACTTCCCGCTGATGTCGACCCGGCCCGCCGGGTACGGCATGGGCAGCCACCGCTGCTCGTACGCGTCGGAGGCGACGATGTTGGTGGTCACCTCGCTGACCTTGACGTCCTGGCCGAGCCCCTCGGGCCACGGCAACTGCTTCGGCACGTCCTCGATCGGGCGGACCGAGGACTTCCAGGAGGCGCCGTCGAACTGGTCGAGGGCGACGAGGCGCAGGTACAGGCCACTGTTGTCGAGGGCGTTGGTCCGGTAGCGGAGGACCTCCCGGTCCTCGGGCTGGCGCAGATTGTCCTGGAGGGAGACCAGCGGGTTCACGGCGGAGATGGTGCCGCCCGTGCCCGACCCCCCGTTCCCCGCGCCGCTGCCGCCGCCGAACAGGCCGCCGGAGAGACCCGGCAGCGCGAGCGGCACCACCATGGCGACGCCCATCGCGACGGCGCCGATCCGGCGGCCGGTGCGGGCCGGGGCGAAGGCGGTGCCGCCGCTCGCGACCGCCGAGCCCGGCCGGCCGGCACGCTGGGCGCCGCCGAAGACCCGCCCCCACTGGGAGAGCCGGTCGCGGCCCTCCGCGAGGAGCAGCAGCAGATAGCCGGAGGCCGCGAGGAGGAACCAGAGCCAGCCCGCGCCGCCGCCCGAGAGACCGGCGGCCACCGAGTACAGCGCGAGCAGCGGAAGACCGGCCGGGGCCGCCCTGCGGAAGGTCACCGCGAGGGCGTCCACCAGGAGCCCGATCGCGACCACACCGCCGACGAGCATGAGCCGGATGCCCTCGGTGTCCGGCGCCGGGATCGCGTACCGGCCGACGTCCTCGGCGCCCGCCGAGAACAGGTCGACGGCGTGCGCGATGGCCTGCGGGCCGGGGATCAGCCAGAGGACCGCCTGCTCCCGGGCGAAGAACAGGGTCAGCGCGAGCAGCGCGACGGCCGCCTGCGCCAGCAGGGTCAGTGGCCGGGCCAGCGGCACCCGCCGGGCCAGCGTGCCCACGCCGCTCACCAGAGCGAGGACGAAGGCCGCCGTGAAGATCCAGGTCGCCGGCTTCACCAGCGGGAGCAGCGCCCCGGCCGCCATCAGGGTGGCGCCCCAGGAGGCGAGGGTCAGCCGTGCGCGGCCGCTCATGACCAACCTCCGTAGGTGTCGGCGGCGGATTCCGTACGGGCTCCGGTCGCCTGCTGCCACACGTCGGCGATCCGCGCCCCGGGCGGCACGGCCAGTGCCGTCCAGCCCGCCTCACGCAGCTGCCGTACACGCTTCTCGACCGCCCCGCTGACCGCCCCGCCCGTCAGCCAGGTGCCCGAGTCCAGGACGAAGGCGACGGCCGCGCCGGTCCGCCCGCGCATCCGGGCGGTCAGGGCCGCCTGCTCCTCGTCCAGGTCGCCGAGGAAGGCGATGAGCAGTCCTTCGTTGCCGCCGCGCAGCACGTCGGAGGCGCGGGAGAGCCCGGCCCCTTCGGAGTGGTCGACGATCGCGAGGGTGTCCATCATCAGACCGGCCGTGTCGGCCGAGTCCTGCGTCGAGCCGACGAAGCCGTCGGAGCCCTCGGGCACCGCGCTGCCGGTGTCGGTGAGCAGCCGGACCGCGTAGCCGCGCTCCAGCATGTGCACCAGGGAGGAGGCGGCGCCGGAGACCGCCCACTCGAAGGCGGAGTCGGGGCCGGTGCCCTGGTAGGCGACCCGGCGGGTGTCGAGGAGCACCGTGCAGCGGGCCCGCTGCGGCTGCTCCTCGCGCCGGACCATCAGCTCGCCGTACCGGGCGGTGGAGCGCCAGTGCACCCGGCGCAGGTCGTCGCCGTGCCGGTAGGCGCGCGGGATGACGTCGTCGTCGCCGGCGAGCGCGAGGGAGCGCTGCTGCCCGTCGCCGTACCCCGCGGCCTCGCCGGCGAGCTTCACCGGGGGCAGTGCCTCCGTGCGCGGGACGACGGTGAGCGTGTCGTACGCGCTGAAGGCACGGGTCAGCTCGCACATCCCGAAGGGGTCGTTGAGCCGGAGCTGGAGCGGGCCCAGCGGGAAGCGTCCGCGCAGGTCGGAGCGGACCCGGTAGGAGACCTCGCGCCGGCCGCCCGCCTCGACCCGGTCGAGGACGAAGCGGGGGCGGGGTCCCAGCATGTACGGCACGTGGTCCTGGAGCATCAGCAGCCCGGTGGGGAGCTTGGAGACGTTCTCCATCCGGAGCTGGACCCGGGCCTCGGAGCCCGCCTCCACCCGCTGCGGGGTGAGGCGGCGGGAGGCCGCGACCCGGTAGCGCGTGCGGTGCAGCACGAGGACACAGATCAGCGGCAGGGCGGCGAGGAGCAGCCCGACGCGCAGCAGATCGGCCTGGCCGAGGACGTACGCGCAGATGGCGGCGGCCACCCCGGCGGCGAGGAAGGACCGGCCGCGGGTCGTGAGACCGCCGAAAGCGGCCCGCAGCCCGCCCCGGTCGTCTTCGCCCCGCTGCCCGTCCGGTACGGCAGCGGTCGTCATCACAGCCGCCGGGCGCCGGGCTGCTGCTGGCCGTAGAGCGGTCCGGCGGGCGGGGCCGTGGCCGGGACGGGGGTGCGCTGGAGGATGTCCTGGACGACCTGCTCGGCGGTGCGCCGGTTCAGCTGGGCCTGCGCCGTCGGCATCAGCCGGTGGGCGAGGACGGGCGCGGCGAGGGCCTGGAGGTCGTCCGGCAGGACGTACTCGCGGCCGCTGAGCGCGGCGGACGCCTTGGCGGCCCGCAGCAGGTGGAGCGTGGCCCGGGGGGAGGCGCCGAGCCGCAGGTCGGCGTGGGTGCGGGTGGCGGCGACGATGTCGACCGCGTACCGGCGGACGGCGTCGGCGACGTGCACCGCGCGCACCGCGTCGATCAGCTTCACGATGTCGTGGGCGTGGGCGACCGGCTGGAGGTCGTCCAGCGGGGACACCGAGCCGTGCGTGTCGAGCATCCGGAGCTCGGCCTCGGCGCTCGGGTAGCCGATGGAGACCCGGGCCATGAAGCGGTCGCGCTGGGCCTCGGGCAGCGGGTAGGTGCCCTCCATCTCCACCGGGTTCTGGGTGGCGACGACCATGAACGGGCCGGGCAGCTCGTACGTCTGGCCGTCGACGGTGACCTGCCGCTCCTCCATGGACTCCAGGAGCGCGGACTGGGTCTTCGGCGACGCGCGGTTGATCTCGTCGCCGATCACGATCTGCGCGAAGATCGCGCCCGGCTTGAACTCGAACTCCCGTCGCTGCTGGTCGAAGATCGACACGCCCGTGATGTCCGAGGGCAGCAGGTCGGGGGTGAACTGGATGCGGCGCACCGAGCAGTCGATGGACCGCGCCAGGGTCTTGGCGAGCATGGTCTTGCCGACGCCGGGGACATCCTCGATGAGGAGGTGCCCCTCGGCGAGCAGCACGGTCAGAGAAAGCCGTACGACCTCGGGCTTGCCCTCGATCACACTCTCCACCGACCTGCGGACACGCTCCGCGGTCGTGGTCAGATCAGTGAGGCTCGCTCGATCGTCATAGGTCGTCACCCGGCCCTCCTCGGCCTTCCGGAACACGGACACCTGCCCCCGGGGACATGTTTCGGGGGGTGTCACCCGAGCATTCTTGTTGCCGTGGGCGTGTCGTGTCACTCGCCTGTGGACAAGTGCGGGGGGAATGCCGGGGTTTGCCCCGGCGTGCCGGGTCGACTGTTGCCGTACGGAGACGACTAAGCCGGGTCGATCTCGCGCAGAAGACCGGTCGTCACGTCGAAGACGAAGCCCCGGACGTCGTCGTTGTGCAGCAGGAACGGGGAGGTCCGCACCCGCTGCATCGACTGCCGGACGTCCTGGTCCACGTCACGGAAGGCCTCGACCGCCCACGCCGGCCGCTGGCCGACCTCGTCCTCCAGCTCGTGCCGGAAGTCCTCGGTGAGCGATTCGAGACCGCAGCCCGTGTGGTGGACCAGCATGACGCTGCGCGTACCGAGCGCCCGCTGGCTGATCGTGAGGGACCGGATCACGTCGTCGGTGACCACGCCGCCCGCGTTGCGGATGGTGTGGCAGTCGCCGAGTTGGAGACCCAGGGCCGCGTGCAGGTCGAGGCGGGCGTCCATACAGGCGACGACGGCGACGCGCAGCACGGGCCGGGCGTCCATTCCGGGGTCGGTGAAGTCGGCGGCGTAGCGCTCGTTCGCCTCGACGAGGCGGTCGGTGACCGTGTCGGCGGTGCGTACGGCGTCGGCAGAGGGGTGCGCGGATGTCGACATGGTTCCGACGTTAACGGGCACAAGGCCGCCAGGCCTGCTGTGAGAGGGGACAAAGAACGTCAATGAGGCTTGTTGTGAGCTAACCCACAGGTGGGGAAGGCAGGCTCCGAACGAGTGAGGCGTCCGGAATGTCCCACGGGTCCGCCGGCTCCGTGCGACGCGCCAGCCGGTTGATTGACCGGCGGGTCACGTGGACTAAAGTGACGCGAAGTTCACGGAGACATCGAGCGATTTCCGCGGTTTCTCCCCCGTGTGTGCGGCGGTACCTACGGTTCGACTCCCTCCCGCTGACGCTCCTCCCGCTCGCGCGGCAGCCGGTGCGGGGCGCGGGAGCCCGGCGGTACGTACCACCGCGCCGGATCTGAGAGGGCGCATTGAGCAACGACCGACACGTCCCGGTGATGCTCCAGCGGTGCCTGGACATGTTGGCCCCCGCACTGGAGCGCCCCGGCGCGGTCGTCGTCGACTGCACCCTGGGCCTCGGCGGCCACAGCGAGGCACTGCTCCGGCGCTTCCCCGAGGTGCGGCTCGTCGCCCTCGACCGGGACAAGGAGGCGCTGCGCCTCTCCGGCGAGCGCCTCGCCCCCTTCGGAGAGCGCGCCACGCTCGTCCACGCCGTGTACGACGAGCTGCCCGAGGTCCTCGACCGGCTCGGCATCCCCACGGTGGACGGCGTCCTCTTCGACCTGGGCGTCTCCTCCATGCAGCTGGACGAGGCCGACCGCGGCTTCGCCTACGCGCAGGACGCCCCGCTCGACATGCGCATGGACCAGACGACCGGCATCAGCGCGGCGGAGGTCCTCAACACCTACCCGGCCGGCGAACTGGTCCGCATCCTGCGGGCGTACGGCGAGGAGAAGCAGGCCAAGCGCATCGTCTCCGCGGTCGTGCGCGAGCGCGAGAAGGAGCCCTTCACCAACAGCGCCCGGCTCGTCGAGCTCATCCGCGACTCCCTGCCCCAGGCGGCCAAGCGCACCGGCGGCAACCCGGCCAAGCGGACCTTCCAGGCCCTGCGCATCGAGGTCAACCGTGAACTCGAAAGCGTCGAGAAGGCGATCCCGGCGGCCGTGAAGGCCCTCGCCGTCGGCGGCCGGGTCGTCGTCCTCTCCTACCAGTCGCTGGAGGACCGCATCGTCAAGCAGGTCTTCGCGGCCGGCGCCACGACCACCGCCCCGCCAGGACTCCCGATCGTCCCGGAGAAGTACCAGCCGCGCCTCCAGCTGCTCACCCGGGGCGCCGAACTCCCCACCGAGGAAGAGGTCGCCGAGAACCGGCGCGCCGCGCCCGCCCGGCTCCGCGGCGCGCAGCGCATCCGGGAGGACGTGCTGTGAGCACGGCGAAGGGGCCCCTCAAAGGGCGGGCCGCGCGGCTCGGACGGCTCATGCCGTCGGGGCCCAGCTCGGCCGCCCGCACCCCCTTCGTCCTGCTCGTCTTCGTGCTCCTCGGCGGCGGGCTCATCACCCTGCTCCTGCTGAACTCGGCCCTCAACCAGGGCTCCTTCAAGCTGCGCGAGCTCAAGGACAGGACCACCGAGCTCACCGACGAGGAGCAGGCGCTCCAGCGGGACGTCGACGACTACGCGGCCCCCGACGCCCTGGAGCGGCGGGCCCGCGAGCTGGGCATGGTCCCGGGCGGCAGCCCCGCCTTCCTCGGCCCGGACGGCAAGGTGCTCGGCGAGCCCTCGACCGCCGTCGCCCCGAAGCCGAGCCCGAGCGCGAAGCCGACCCCGCCCGTCTCCTCGAACCCGCAGCCGAACACGGCCACGTCCCCCACTGGCGGAAACCCCACCGGCACGGCCCAGGCGAACACCGGCCCAGGCTCCACGGGCACCACTCCCACCGGCGGAAGTCCCACCAGTCCGGGCGCCACCGGGTCCAGCCCCGTACGGACAGTGCCCGCACCCGCCTCCACTACTACCTCCGGCAGGTGACCGAGCAGTGCCCTCCAAGGAGCCCCCCCGCCGCCGCGTCCCCGGACCCGCCCGGCCCGCACGTCCCCGGCCCGCCTCCGCCGGAGCCCGCCCGTCCCGGCCCGCCGCCTCACGCCCCGCCCCGCGACCGGCCGCGAAGCGCCCCGCGCCCCGGCCCGCGCCCCGGCAGCAGCCCCGCACCATCCGGCTCGGCAGCCCCCGGCCCCGGCTCCGGCTGATCTCCCTCGGCCTGACCCTCGTCATGCTGGTCTTCGTGGTCCGGCTGCTCCAGGTCCAGGCCGTCGACGCCAGCGCGTACGCCGCCAAGGCCGACAAGTACCGCTTCCAGGACCACACGCTCTCCGCCGAGCGGGGCGAGATCACCGACCGCAACGGCATCGCGCTCGCCGCCAGCGTCGACGCGTACGACATCACCGCCGACCCCAAGCTCTTCACGCCCGAGGAGTCCAAGGTCCCCGACGCGCCCGAGCAGGCCGCGGCCCTCCTCGCCCCGATCCTGGGCAAGGAACCCGCCGAGCTCGCGAAGAAGCTCCGTACCCCCAAGTCCCGCTACACCCTGCTCGCGCGCAAGCAGACCCCGCAGGTCTGGAACCAGATCAAGGACCTCAGGAAGGTCTACGGGGAGAAGGCCCGCGCCAAGGGCGGCACCGGCGTCAATCTGCTCGGCGGCATCCTCAGCGAGCCCAGCACCAAGCGCGTGTACCCGAACGGCGAGCTCGCCGCCGGGATACTGGGCTACGTCAACGCCGAGGGCAAGGGAGCCGGCGGCGTGGAGTCCATGCTCGACCCGGAGCTCGCCGGCAAGGACGGCAAGGTCCGCTTCACCGAGTCCGGCGGCCGCCAGGTGCCCACCGCGGGCTCCCAGGGCACCCCCGCCGTCCCCGGCTCCGACATCGAGCTCACGATCGACCGGGACATCCAGTGGGCCGCCCAGCAGGCCATCACCGAGCAGGTGAAGAAGTCCAAGGCCGACCGCGGGTACGTCGTCGTGCAGAACACCAAGACGGGCGAGGTCCTCGCCATGGCCAACGCCCCCGGCTTCGACCCCAACGACCTCTCCGCCGCCAACGCGGCCTCCATGGGCAACGCCGCCCTCCAGGACGCCTACGAGCCCGGCTCCACCAGCAAGGTCATGTCCATGGCCGCCGTCCTGGAGGAGGGCAAGGCGACCCCCGACACCCACGTCACCGTCCCCAACCGGCTCCACCGCGGCGACCGGCTCTTCAAGGACGACATCGACCACAAGACCTGGTACCTGACCCTCAACGGTGTCCTCGCCAAGTCCAGCAACATCGGCACCATCCTCGCCACCGGCCGCCTCGGTGACACCCAGGCCGAGGCCAACCGGGTCCTCCACGCCTATCTGCGCAAGTTCGGGATGGGCAGCCCCACCGGCCTGAACTTCCCGGGCGAGACCCCCGGCATCCTCGCCAAGCCCGAGGACTGGTCCACCTCGCAGCAGTACACGATCCCCTTCG
Organism: Streptomyces sp. NPDC058650; assembly: GCF_042717315.1. Classification (NCBI taxonomy): domain Bacteria; kingdom Bacillati; phylum Actinomycetota; class Actinomycetes; order Kitasatosporales; family Streptomycetaceae; genus Streptomyces; species Streptomyces sp. NPDC058650. Next base: position 332,509 of record NZ_JBHXRL010000006.1, on the reverse strand, counting down.
GCCAGGGCCTCTCCGTCAGCGCGATGCAGGCCGCCTCCGTGTACTCGACCATCGCGAACGGAGGCGTACGGATCGAACCGACCCTCGTACGCGGCACCACGGGGCCCGACGGGCGCTTCGCCGCCGCCCCCGCGCCCAAGGAGTCCCGGGTCGTCAGCGAGAAGACCGCCAAGATTCTCGCCCAGATGCTGGAGTCCGTCGTCGACGACCGGGAGGGCACCGGCACCAAGGCCGCGATCCCCGGCTACCGCGTCGCGGGCAAGACCGGCACCGCCAACCGCGTCGACCCCGAACTCGGCCGCTACAAGGGGTACACCGCCTCCTTCGCCGGCTTCGCCCCCGCCGACGACCCGCAGATCACCGTCTACTGCGCCATCCAGAACCCCACCAAGGGCAGCTACTTCGGCGGCCAGATCTGCGGACCCATCTACAAGAAGGTCATGGAGTTCGCCCTCAAGACCCTCCACGTCGCCCCCACGGGCAGCGCGCCCGCCCGACTGCCGGTCTTCTCCGACCGCACCCCGTGACCCTCCGGGAGCACCAGTGACAACGATCACCCCCCATTCCGGGAACCGGAAATCGAACTGCGGCGACGCCCCGGGCTCTTTTGGCCCCGCACAGGGTGCGCCCGGTACGCTCACCGCCGTGCCACACGCTGATCAGTACCGAACCACCCCGCCCCGACCGGAGCAGGCCCGCCCGACACCCCTGGGCGACCTGGCCGCACAGCTGGGCGTCGACACCACCGGCGCCGGCCCCGGTCCCGTCGCCATCACGGGCATCACGCACGACTCCCGGGCCGTACGCCCCGGGGACGTGTACGCGGCCCTGCCCGGAGCCCGCGCGCACGGCGCCGACTTCGTCGCCCAGGCCGCCGGACTCGGAGCCGCCGCGGTCCTCACCGACCCGGCGGGCGCCGAGCGCGCCGCCGCGACCGGCCTGCCGGTCCTCGTCGTCGAGAACCCGCGCGGCCGGATGGGCGAGCTCGCCGCCGAGATCTACGGACGGCCCGGTGCCGGCCTCCTCCAGATCGGCATCACCGGCACGTCCGGCAAGACCACCACGGCCTACCTCGTCGAGGGCGGCCTGCGCGGTGCCGGACGGTCCACCGGTCTCGTCGGCACCGTCGAGATGCGTATCGGCGACGAGCGCATCAAGTCGGAACGGACCACCCCCGAGGCCACCGACCTCCAGGCGCTCTTCGCCGTCATGCGCGAGCGGGGCGTCGAGGCGGTCGCCATGGAGGTCTCCAGCCACGCCCTCGTGCTCGGCCGGGTCGACGGCTGCGTCTTCGACGTCGCCGTCTTCAACAACCTCAGCCCGGAGCACATGGAGTTCCACTCCGACATGGAGGACTACTTCCGGGCCAAGGCCGCGCTCTTCACGCCCGAGCGCAGCAGGATCGGCGTCGTGAACCTCGACGACGCGTACGGCCGCAGGCTCGCGAAGGAGGCGACCGTCCCGGTCGTCACCTTCTCCGCCGAGGGCCGCGCCGACGCCGACTGGCGCGCCGAGGACCTCGTCCTCGGCTCCCACGACTCGACGTTCACCGCCGTCGGCCCGCAGGGCGAGCGGATCTCCGCCACCGCCCCGCTGCCCGGCCCGTTCAACGTCGCCAACACCCTCGCCGCGATCGCCACCCTCGCCACCGCGGGCCTCGAAGCGAAGAGCGCCGCCGACGGCATCGCCGCCGTCCCCGGCGTACCGGGCCGCCTGGAGCGGGTCGAGGCCGGCCAGCCGTACCTCGCGGTCGTCGACTACGCCCACAAGACGGACGCCGTCGAATCGGTCCTGCGCTCGCTGCGCGAGGTCACCGAGGGCAAGCTGCACGTGGTCATCGGCTGCGGCGGCGACCGGGACACCACCAAGCGCGGCCCGATGGGCGCCGCCACGGCCCGGCTCTCCGACACCGCCGTCCTGACCTCCGACAACCCCCGCTCCGAGGATCCGCTCGTGATCCTCTCCGCCATGCTCGCGGGCGCCGCCGAGGTTCCCGCGGAGGAGCGCGGCGAGGTCATCGTCCTCGCCGACCGCGCCGCCGCCATCGCCGCCGCCGTGGCCCGCGCGCAGCCGGGCGACACCGTCCTGGTCGCGGGCAAGGGCCACGAGCAGGGCCAGGAGATCGCCGGGGTCGTACGCCCCTTCGACGACCGCCAGGTCCTGCGCGCGGCGATCCTCGAACAGAACGGCCGGGTCGCCCTGGGGGGCGGCAAGGACACAGCCAGCCACCAGAACAGTCAGGGATGAAGCAGTGATCGCCCTCTCCCTCGCCGAGATCGCCGCAATCGTCGGCGGGCAGAAGCACGACATACCGGATCCGGCCGCCCTGGTCGCCGGGCCCGTCGTCATCGACTCCCGCGAGGTGCGGCCCGGCAGCCTCTTCGTCGCGTTCGCCGGTGAGCGCGTCGACGGCCACGACTACGCGGAGCGCGCCGTCGAGGCGGGTGCGGCGGCCGTGCTCGCCGCCCGTCCCGTCGGCGTCCCCGCGATCGTCGTGGACGACGTGCAGACCGCGCTGGGGGCCCTCGCCCGCGCGGTCGTCGAGCGGCTCGGCACCGACGTCGTCGCCCTCACCGGCTCGGCCGGAAAGACCTCCACGAAGGACCTGATCGCCCAGGTCCTCGACCGGCACGCGCCCACCGTGTGGACACCCGGCTCGCTGAACAACGAGATCGGCCTGCCGCTCACGGCGCTCCGCGCGGGCGACGAGACCCGGCACCTGGTCCTGGAGATGGGCGCCCGCGGCATCGGGCACATCCGCTACCTCACCGGCCTCACCCCGCCCCGTATCGGCCTCGTCCTCAACGTGGGCACCGCCCACATCGGCGAGTTCGGCGGCCGGGAGCAGATCGCCGAGGCCAAGGGCGAGCTCGTCGAGGCGCTGCCGTCCGCCGAGGAGGGCGGAGTGGCGGTCCTCAACGCCGACGACCCGCTCGTCCGCGCGATGGCGAGCCGTACCAAGGCGCGCGTGATCCTCTTCGGCGAAGCGGACGAAGCGGCCGTACGGGCCGAGAACGTCCTCCTCACAGAGAACGGACAGCCTTCTTTCAGGCTTCACACACCCACCGGGTGCAGCGACGTGACCTTGCGCCTGTACGGTGAGCACCACGTGTCGAACGCGCTCGCAGCGGCCGCCGTCGCGCACGAGCTGGGCATGCCTGTCGAAGAGATCGCCACCGCGCTCTCCGAGGCCGGCACCCTGTCGCGCTGGCGCATGGAGGTCACCGAGCGTCCGGACGGCGTGACGATCGTCAACGACGCCTACAACGCGAACCCCGAGTCCATGCGAGCCGCCCTGCGCGCGCTCGCGTCCATGGGCCGGGCCGCACAGGCCCGAGGGGCTCGTACGTGGGCGGTGCTCGGCAAGATGGCCGAGCTCGGTGACGCATCGCTCGTCGAGCACGACGCGGTCGGACGGCTCGCCGTCCGGCTCAACGTCAGCAAGCTCGTCGCGGTCGGGGACAGGGAAGCGTCCTGGCTGCGACTGGGCGCATATAACGAGGGTTCGTGGGGTGAGGAGTCGGTGCACGTGTCCGACGCGCAGGCGGCTGTCGACCTGTTGCGCAGTGAGCTGCGCCCGGGGGACGTCGTCCTTGTGAAGGCTTCCAGGTCGGTCGGTCTCGAACGGGTCGCGCTGGCCCTCCTCGACACCGAGGGCGAGGTCGCCGGACGATGAGGCAGATCCTCTTCGCGGGGGCCATCGGCCTCTTCCTGACCCTGATCGGCACCCCGCTGCTGATCAAGCTCCTTGCCCGCAAGGGGTACGGGCAGTTCATCCGGGACGACGGCCCGCGCGGCCACGCCGGGAAGAAGGGCACGCCCACCATGGGCGGTATCTCCTTCATCCTGGCCACGCTCATCGCGTACGCCCTGGCCAAGGTCATCACCGGCGAGGACCCGACGTACTCGGGCATCCTGGTGCTGTTCCTCATGGCCGGCATGGGCCTGGTCGGCTTCCTCGACGACTACATCAAGATCGTCAAGCAGCGTTCGCTGGGCCTGCGGGCCAAGGCGAAGATGGCCGGCCAGCTGATCGTCGGCATCGCCTTCGCCGTGCTGTCGCTGCAGTTCGCGGACCTGCGCGGGCTCACGCCCGCCTCCGAGAAGCTCTCCTTCATCACGGACTTCGGCTGGACCATCGGCCCGGTGCTGTTCGTGGTCTGGGCGCTCTTCATGATCCTGGCCATGTCCAACGGGGTGAACCTGACGGACGGTCTGGACGGTCTGGCCACCGGCGCCTCGGTGATGGTCTTCGGCGCGTACACCTTCATCGGGCTCTGGCAGTTCCAGGAGTCCTGTGCCAACGCGGTGACGCTGACCAACCCCAACGCCTGCTTCGAGGTGCGCGACCCGCTCGACCTCGCGGTCGTCGCCTCCGCGCTGATGGGCGCCTGCTTCGGCTTCCTGTGGTGGAACACCTCGCCCGCCAAGATCTTCATGGGCGACACCGGCTCGCTGGCCCTCGGCGGCGCACTGGCCGGTCTCGCCATCTGCTCCCGTACGGAGCTCCTGCTGGCCCTGCTCGGCGGCCTGTTCGTGCTGATCACGATGTCCGTGGTCATCCAGGTCGGCTCGTTCAAGATGACCGGCAAGCGCGTCTTCCGGATGGCCCCACTCCAGCACCACTTCGAACTCAAGGGGTGGTCGGAGGTCCTGGTCGTCGTCCGGTTCTGGATCATCCAGGGCATGTGCGTGATCGTGGGCCTGGGCCTCTTCTACGCGGGATGGGCATCGGAGAAGTGACAGAACAGCTCGACTGGAACGGCAAGAAGGTCACCGTCGCGGGGCTCGGGGTCTCCGGGATCCCGGCCGCCCGGGTCCTGCACGGCCTGGGCGCGGTCGTGACCGTCGTCAACGACGGCGACGACGAGCGCTCCCGGGCGCAGGCCGCCGACCTGGAGGCGGAGGGCATCACCGTCCGCCTCGGCGACGGGGCCACCCTGCCGTCCGGCACCGAGCTGATCGTCACCACCCCCGGCTGGCGGCCCGACAAGCCGCTCTTCGCGGCCGCCGCCGAGGCGGGCGTGGAGGTCTGGGGCGACGTCGAGCTGGCCTGGCGCCTGCGTGAGTCCCCGTCGGGAAGAACTCCGGCTCCCTGGCTCGCGGTCACCGGCACCAACGGCAAGACCACGACCGTGCGGATGCTCGCCTCGATCCTGGAGGCGGCCGGTCTGCGGACCGCCGCCGTCGGCAACATCGGGGTCTCGCTCCTCGACGCAGTCCTCGGCGAGGAACCGTACGACGTGCTCGCCGTCGAGCTCTCCAGCTACCAGCTCCACTGGGCGCCGTCCGTCCGCGTCCACTCGGCCGCCGTGCTCAACCTGGCGCCCGACCACCTCGACTGGCACGGCTCGATGGAGGCGTACGCCGCCGACAAGGGCCGGATCTACGAGGGCAACCAGGTCGCCTGCGTCTACAACGTCGCCGACAAGGCGACCGAGGACCTGGTCGTCGAGGCCGACGTCGAGGAGGGCTGCCGGGCCATCGGCTTCACGCTCGGCACCCCCGGCCCGTCCGAACTGGGCGTCGTCGAGGGCATCCTCGTCGACCGGGCCTTCGTCGAGAACCGGCAGAAGAACGCCCAGGAGCTGGCCGAGGTCGACGACGTCCAGCCTCCGGCCCCGCACAACATCGCCAACGCCCTCGCCGCGGCCGCCCTCGCCCGCGCCTTCGGCGTCGACGCGACGGCCGTACGGGACGGGCTGAAGGCCTTCCGGCCGGACCCGCACCGCATCGAACTGGTCGAGGAGATCGAGGGCGTCACGTACGTCGACGACTCCAAGGCCACCAACACGCACGCCGCGGAAGCCTCGTTGGCGGCCTACGACCCGATCGTCTGGATCGCCGGCGGCCTCGCCAAGGGCGCGACCTTCGACGAGCTCGTACAGAAGTCGGCGAAGCGCTTGCGCGGGGCCGTCCTGATCGGCGCCGACCGCGCGCTGATCCGCGAAGCCCTGGCGCGACACGCCCCGGAAGTCCCGGTGGTCGACCTCGACCGGACCGACACTGGGGCGATGTCCGAGGCGGTCCGGGAGGCGGCCCGGCTGGCCCGCCCGGGGGACACGGTGCTCCTCGCCCCGGCCTGCGCCTCGATGGACATGTTCACCAACTACAACAAGCGGGGCGAGGCCTTCGCGGACGCTGTCCGCGCCCTCGCCGCCACCGGGGACGCCTGACCCGACCAGTGGGAGGGTCCGGCCGGACCGGGCACGACCGGAGGGGGCAGCGACCATGCCGAGCAAGATCGCCGGGACACGCCGGCCTTCCGCCGTACGCGGCGGAGGGCGGGCCCCAGCGACCCCGCGGCGGACCCGCGGCGGGGGCGTACGGCGGCTCCACGAGCGGGCGCTGAAGGCCTGGGACCGGCCCCTCACCGCGTACTACGTGATCATCGGCGCGGCGCTGCTCATCACCATGCTCGGCCTGGTGATGGTCTTCTCCGCCTCGATGATCACGGCCCTCCGCTACGACCTGGTGCCTTCCTACTTCTTCCGGAAGCAGTTCTTCGCCGCGCTCCTCGGCACCGGACTGCTCCTGGCCGCCTCCCGGATGCCGGTGAAGCTGCACCGGGCGCTCGCCTACCCGATCCTGGTCGGCGCGGTCTTCCTGATGGTGCTCGTGCAGATCCCCGGGATAGGGCACTCGGTCAACGGCAACCAGAACTGGATCTCGCTCGGCGGCCCCTTCCAGCTCCAGCCCAGCGAGTTCGGCAAGCTGGCGCTGATCCTGTGGGGGGCCGACCTGCTCGCCCGCAAGCAGGACATGCGGCTGCTGTCCCAGTGGAAGCACATCCTCGTCCCGCTGGTCCCCGTGGCCTTCATGCTGCTCGGACTGATCATGCTCGGCGGCGACATGGGCACCTCGATCATCCTCGCCGCGATCCTCTTCGGTCTGCTGTGGACGGCCGGCGCGCCCACCCGGCTCTTCGTCGGAGTGCTCTCCGTCGCCGGCGCGATCGGTGTGCTGCTGATCAAGACGAGTGACAACCGGATGAAGCGCTTCGACTGCATCGGCGCGACCGATCCCGGCGGCGAGGGAGCTCCCTGTCTCCAGGCCGCGCACGGAATCTATGCTCTGGCCTCGGGCGGATGGTTCGGTTCCGGGCTCGGTGCCAGTGTGGAGAAATGGGGCCAACTACCCGAAGCTCACACCGACTTCATCTTCGCGGTCACCGGTGAGGAACTGGGTCTCGCGGGGACGCTGTCGGTAGTCGCCCTGTTCGCGGCTCTAGGCTATGCGGGTATCCGCGTGGCCGGACGCACGGAGGACCCCTTCGTGAGGTACGCCGCGGGAGGCGTGACCACCTGGATCACGGCGCAGGCCGTGATCAACATCGGTGCGGTGCTCGGCTTGCTGCCGATCGCCGGAGTCCCGCTCCCGCTGTTCTCGTACGGGGGGTCGGCCCTGCTGCCGACCATGTTCGCCGTCGGGCTCCTCATCGCCTTCGCGCGACAGGAACCCGCCGCGAAAGCGGCCCTGGCCATGCGCCGCCCCGGTTGGGGTAAGCGGGCCGGGGTGAGATGGAAGTCGATGCGACGGCGCGTCAAGAAGCGCCCGTCCGGAGAGCGGTGAATTTCGGTGCATGTCGTACTCGCCGGCGGGGGGACCGCCGGCCACATCGAGCCCGCGCTGGCCCTCGCGGATGCCCTGCGCAGGCAGGACCCCAGCGTGGGGATCACAGCGCTGGGCACGGAAAAGGGTCTGGAGACCCGACTCGTGCCCGAGCGGGGCTACGAGTTGGCGCTCATCCCCGCCGTACCGCTGCCCCGTAAGCCCACCCCCGAGCTGATCACGGTCCCCGGGCGGCTCCGCGGCACGATCAAGGCCGCCGAGCAGATCCTGGAGCGCACGAAGGCCGACTGCGTGGTCGGCTTCGGCGGCTACGTGGCGCTGCCCGGCTATCTCGCGGCCAAGCGGCTCGGGGTGCCGATCGTGGTCCACGAGGCCAACGCCCGGCCCGGCCTGGCCAACAAGATCGGCTCGCGGTACGCGGCCGGGGTCGCCGTCGCCACCCCGGACAGCAAGCTCCGCAACGCCCGCTACATCGGCATCCCGCTGCGGCACTCCATCGCGACCCTCGACCGGGCGCGGGTGCGTCCCGAGGCGCGCGCCGCCTTCGGGCTCGACCCGAACCTGCCGACGCTGCTCGTCTCGGGCGGCTCGCAGGGCGCCCGGCGGCTCAACGAGGTCGTCCAGCAGATCGCCCCGGTGCTCCAGCGCTCGGGCATCCAGATCCTGCACGCGGTCGGCCCGAAGAACGAAATGCCGCGCGTCGACAACATGCCCGGTATGCCGCCGTACGTGCCGGTACCGTACGTGGACCGAATGGATCTCGCGTACGCCGCGGCCGACATGATGCTCTGCCGCGCGGGCGCGATGACCGTCGCCGAGCTCTCCGCCGTCGGGCTGCCGGCCGCGTACGTCCCGCTGCCCATCGGCAACGGCGAACAGCGGCTCAACGCCCAGCCGGTGGTCAAGGCCGGCGGCGGGCTCCTCGTCGACGACGCGGAGCTGTCGCCGCAGTGGGTGCAGGGCAACGTCCTGCCCGTACTGGCCGATCCGCACCGGTTGTACGAGATGTCCCGCGCCGCCGCCGAGTTCGGCCGCCGGGACGCCGACGACCTGCTCGTCGGCATGGTGTACGAGGCGATCGCCGCCCGCCGACAGGCGTAGCGGCGGCGAAAGGCGGAAGCGTGGCAGCCGGATCGACGACCGCCGAGAAGAGCGGCGCGAAGCAGCCGAAGGGGTCGTCGGAGCGGCCGTCCCGCACGGGCGCCCGGAATCAGCGATTCCGGGTGCCCGCCCCCCGGGTGCTCCTCGTCGTGCTCGGCGTCGTCGTGCTCACGGCCGGCGTGATCTGGGCGCTCTACGGATCGACCTGGTTTCGTGTGGAACGTGTGAAGACTTCCGGCACCGGGGTTCTGACCCCGCGTGAGGTCGAGGCGGTCGCCGCCGTTCCGACGGGTGCCCCGCTCGTCTCCGTCGACACCGAGGCGATCGAGGCGCGGCTCCGGCAGGAGCTCCCGCGCATCGCGTCGGTCGACGTCGTACGGTCCTGGCCGCACGGAATCGGTCTGAAAGTGACGGAACGGAAGCCCGTACTCCTGCTGGAAAAGGGCACGAAGTTCATCGAAGTGGACGCGACCGGCGTCCGGTTCGCCACCGTCGACACCGCCCCCCGGGGCATTCCCCGGCTCGTCCTCGACACCGCCTCCTCGCCCAGCCTGCGCCGTTTCGACGCGGACCGGCTGTTGGGCGAGGCGGTCCGCGTCCGGGGTGAACTCCCGGAGGAAATCGCCCGGAACGCTCGTGTCGTCCGCATCACCTCGTACGACTCCGTCACTCTGGAACTGACCAGGGGGCGCACCGTCTTCTGGGGGAGCGCCGAGCACGGCCCGGTGAAAGCCAGGGTGCTCACCGCTCTCATGAAGGCGTCGCCCAAAGCGGGGCACTTCGATGTAAGTGCCCCCACGGCACCCGCGTCGTCCGGGAGTTGACGGACATCGCCGCTGGCCAGCACCCTGGTTGGCCAGCGCTCCGGGTGATCACATAGGGTGAAAAGAAAAACGGGAGGTTCGGCGTGTTCGTTGAACGTGCGCCGCTTGTCGACTTAGTGTCCTGTTCGGAAGAGTCCAGCGAACAGAGACACTGGTAACCCTAAACTTCAACGTTAGGGTTCGGGTCGGCGTTCCGGACCGCCCCAATCGGCATCCGTCGTCGCAGCGCGACCAACCACCGCGTAGCAGGCGACACGTAACTCGAGGCGAGAGGCCTTCGACGTGGCAGCACCGCAGAACTACCTCGCAGTCATCAAGGTCATCGGTGTCGGCGGCGGTGGTGTCAATGCCATCAACCGAATGATCGAGGTCGGCCTCAAGGGCGTCGAGTTCATCGCGATCAACACCGACGCGCAAGCGCTGTTGATGAGCGACGCCGACGTCAAGCTCGACGTCGGTCGTGAACTCACCCGCGGCCTGGGCGCCGGGGCGAACCCGGCCGTCGGTCGCAAGGCGGCAGAGGACCACCGTGAGGAGATCGAGGAGGTCCTCAAGGGGGCCGACATGGTCTTCGTCACCGCCGGCGAAGGCGGCGGCACCGGCACCGGCGGCGCACCCGTCGTCGCCAACATCGCGCGCTCGCTGGGCGCCCTGACGATCGGTGTGGTCACCCGACCCTTCACCTTCGAGGGCCGGCGTCGCGCCAACCAGGCGGAGGACGGCATCGCCGAGCTCCGCGAAGAGGTCGACACCCTCATCGTCATCCCGAACGACCGACTGCTCTCGATCTCGGACCGTCAGGTCTCCGTGCTCGACGCGTTCAAGTCGGCCGACCAGGTGCTGCTGAGCGGCGTCCAGGGCATCACGGACCTCATCACCACCCCGGGTCTGATCAACCTCGACTTCGCCGACGTCAAGTCGGTCATGTCCGAGGCCGGATCCGCCCTCATGGGCATCGGCTCCGCCCGTGGCGACGACCGCGCGGTGGCCGCCGCGGAGATGGCGATCTCCTCGCCGCTCCTGGAGGCCTCCATCGACGGCGCCCGTGGCGTGCTGCTCTCCATCTCCGGCGGCAGCGACCTCGGTCTCTTCGAGATCAACGAGGCCGCGCAGCTGGTCAGCGAGGCCGCCCACCCCGAGGCCAACATCATCTTCGGCGCCGTCATCGACGACGCCCTCGGCGACGAGGTCCGGGTCACGGTCATCGCGGCCGGCTTCGACGGCGGCCAGCCGCCGGCCCGCCGGGACAACATCATCGGCTCGGTCGCGGCCAAGCGCGAGGAGCCGGCTCCGGCGCCCCGCGTCAGCGAGCCCTCCCGCCCCATGGGCGGCCTGGGCACGGTGGCCCCCCGCGAAGAGCCGGTCTCCGTCCCGGTCGAGCCGGCCCCGGCCGTCAACGAGACCCCGCTGACGCCGGCCCCGCCGGTCGTCCCGCCGGCCCGTCCGTACGCGGACTCCCAGGCCGAAGAGCTGGACGTCCCGGACTTCCTGAAGTGATAGGGAAGTACTTCGACGCGAACGGCGCGCACTTCGCCTTCACCGACAGGTGGGGCGGGGTGAGCGCCGTTCCGTACGAGGAGCTCAACCTCGGCGGCGCGGTCGGGGACGACCCCGGGGCCGTCCGGACCAACAGGGCGCTGGCCGCCGGCGCCCTCGGGCTCGACCCGGCACGGGTCGTCTGGATGAACCAGGTGCACGGCGCGGATGTCGCCGAGGTCGCGGGCCCGTGGACCGAGGAGGCCGTCCCGGCGGTCGACGGCCTGGTGACCGCGGCCCGCGGACTCGCCCTCGCCGTCCTCACCGCCGACTGCGTCCCGGTCCTGCTCGCCGACCCCGTCGCCGGGATCGTGTCCGCCGCCCACGCCGGGCGGCCCGGAATGGTCGCCGGGGTCGTCCCCGCCGCCGTCGAAGCCATGATCGGCCTCGGCGCCGACCCCGCCCGGATCGTCGCCCGCACCGGCCCCGCCGTGTGCGGGCGGTGCTACGAGGTGCCGGAGGCGATGCGCGCCGAGGTCGCGGAGACCGAGCCCGCCGCCTGGGCCGAGACGAGCTGGGGCACCCCGGCCGTCGACGTCACCGCCGGGGTGCTCGCCCAGCTCGAACGGCTCGGCGTCACGGACCGGCAGGCCAGTGCGGTCTGCACCCGGGAATCCGGCGACCACTACTCGTACCGCCGCGACCGCACCACCGGGCGACTCGCGGGATATGTCTGGTTGACCCAGGAAGAGACATGACGGACCGGAAGTCGCAACTCGCCGAGAATCTGGCCCGGGTGGAGGAGCGCATCGCAGCCGCCTGCGCCGCCGCCGGGCGCGCGCGGGAGGAGGTGACCCTCATCGTGGTCACCAAGACCTACCCCGCGAGCGATGTGCGCATGCTGCACGAACTGGGCGTGCGGCACGTCGCCGAGAACCGGGACCAGGACGCCGCCCCCAAGGCCGCCGCGTGCGCCGACCTTGATCTGACCTGGCACTTCGTGGGCCAACTGCAGACCAACAAGGTCCGTTCCGTGGTGGGTTATGCCGATGTGGTGCAGTCTGTCGACCGATTGAAGCTCGTTTCCTCTCTCTCCGCGGCCGCGGAGAAGGAGGGGCGGGAACTCGGCTGCCTGCTCCAGGTCGCGCTCGACGCCGAGTCCGGGGAGCGCGGCGCCCGTGGCGGCGTCTCACCGGAAGCTGTCGAGGAGTTGGCCGCCGCGGTGGACGCCGCTCCCGGACTGCGGCTCGACGGCCTGATGACCGTCGCCCCGCTCTCCGGCCCGTACGCGGGCAGACAACGCGCCGCCTTCGACCGGTTGATGGATTTGTCGACTGCCCTGCGCGCGACCCGTCCGACTGCGAACATGGTGTCAGCAGGGATGAGTGCGGACCTCGAGGAGGCCGTCGCTGCCGGGGCGACACACGTACGCGTCGGTACGGCGGTACTCGGTGTCCGCCCGAAGCTCGGGTAACGTCGCGAAGCAAGTCGGACCACAGCAGAAAATATGGTCATTCCGCAGAACGGCGGGGTGGCTCGTGGATCGCCGGCACTTGGTGACGAGGCCGATCCACCACAGAGCGGAGGACTCAGAGAATGGCCGGCGCGATGCGCAAGATGGCGGTCTACCTCGGCCTCGTGGAGGACGATGGGTACGACGGCCGGGGTTTCGACCCCGACGACGACTTCGAACCCGAGCTGGAGCCGGAGCCCGAGCGCGAACGGCGCCACACCCCTCCGCGACAGATGGAGCGCGAGGAACCGGTGCGCGTGGTGCAGCCCCCGGCGCCCCGGGAACCGATCGCTCATTCTGTCCCGGTACTCGCCGAAAGCGGACGTCCGGCCCGAATTGCCCCCGTGGCATCCATCACACCCGAACGCCCGAGCCTGGAGAAGAACGCACCGGTGATCATGCCCAAGGTCGTGTCCGAGCGGGAGCCCTACCGCATCACCACGTTGCACCCCCGGACCTACAACGAGGCCCGTACCATCGGGGAACACTTCCGTGAGGGCACCCCGGTGATCATGAATCTCACGGAGATGGACGACACGGATGCGAAGCGACTTGTCGACTTTGCCGCCGGACTCGTCTTCGGGCTCCATGGCAGCATTGAGCGCGTGACGCAGAAGGTGTTCCTGTTGTCGCCTGCTAACGTCGATGTCACGGCGGAGGACAAGGCCCGGATCGCAGAGGGCGGATTCTTCAACCAGAGCTGAGAACAACGGAACCGGACGGACCGGTCGCGACGCGGCCGGAACAAGTGAGAGCACGTAAGCCAGGGGAGAGGGAAACGCGGGATGGGCGTCGCACTACAGGTGGTCTACATCGTGCTGATGTGCTTCCTCGTCCTCCTGATCGTCCGGCTGGTCATGGACTACGTCTTCCAGTTCGCGCGTTCATGGCAACCCGGTAAGGCGATGGTGGTCGTTCTGGAGGCCACTTACACTGTCACCGATCCACCGCTCAAGCTTCTGCGGCGACTCATCCCGCCGCTGCGTCTCGGGGGCGTGGCACTCGACCTGTCCTTCTTCGTTCTGATGATCATCGTTTACATCCTGATCTCCATCGTGAGCAGCTTCGCGAGGTGACAGTGGAGAGAACTGTGGACGATACGGTCTTGCCGACTGCCGACGACTACGTAGAGGTGAAGAAGAGATGCCGCTGACCCCCGAGGACGTGCGGAACAAGCAGTTCACGACCGTCCGCCTTCGAGAAGGCTATGACGAGGACGAGGTCGATGCCTTCCTCGACGAGGTCGAGGCCGAGCTGACCCGCCTGCTCCGCGAGAACGAGGACCTGCGCGCCAAGCTGGCCGCCGCGACCCGTGCCGCCGCGCAGAACCAGCAGCAGCAGCAGCAGGGTATGCGCAAGCCCCCGGAGCCGCAGGATCGTCCCGTCGGTCCCGGCGCGCCCGTGCCCGCGGCCATATCCGGACCGCCGGTCCAGCAGCAGCAGCCGCAGATGGGCCCGCCGCAGCTGCCTTCCGGTGCCCCGCAGCTTCCCGCCGGCCCCATGCAGGGCGGCCCCATGCAGGGTGGGCCCATGGGTCCCGGCCCGATGCAGGGTGGCCCCATGCAGGGCGGACCGATGGGTCCCGGCCCGATGCAGGGCGGCCCGATGGGTCACCCGCAGCAGCAGCAGATGCAGCAGCAGCAGCCCGTGCAGGCGCAGGCCCCGGGCGGCGACAGCGCCGCGCGCGTCCTCTCGCTGGCCCAGCAGACCGCCGACCAGGCGATCGCCGAGGCCCGCTCCGAGGCGAACAAGATCGTCGGCGAGGCGCGCTCGCGCGCGGAGGGCCTGGAGCGGGACGCCCGCGCCAAGGCGGACGCTCTTGAGCGGGACGCCCAGGAGAAGCACCGCGTCGCGATGGGCTCCCTGGAGTCCGCCCGCGCCACGCTGGAGCGCAAGGTCGAGGACCTGCGCGGCTTCGAGCGCGAGTACCGCACGCGCCTGAAGTCGTACCTGGAGTCGCAGCTGCGTCAGCTGGAGACCCAGGCCGACGACTCGCTGGCTCCGCCGCGGACCCCGGCGACGGCTTCGCTGCCGCCGGCGCCCTCGATGGCCTCGGCCGGCGCGAGCGCCCCGTCCTACGGCAACGGCGCGATGGGCGGTGCGCCGTCCATGGGTGGCGCCCCCTCCTACGGCGGCCAGCAGCAGATGTCCCCGGCGATGACGCAGCCGATGGCTCCGGTCCGGCCGCAGGCTCCCCAGCCGATGCAGCAGGCGCCGGCGCCGATGCGGGGCTTCCTGATCGACGAGGACGACAACTGACGGCGGGCGGTCGCGCGATGAGCGCGTAGCCGTCGGCAGGCTGCGAGGGCCGGGCCCCGGGTAACACCGGGTCCCGGCCCTTTGCCGTACCCGGGCGGGACCCTGGGCGTGGCGGGTTGGGCGGTGCGGGTGATCGGGGGCGCCCGCGACAGGCCTTCCCCCACCCCGCCCCTCCCCGAAGCCGGGGCTCTGCCCCGGACCCCGAGGGAGGGACCCGGGCTCCGCCCTGGGCCCCGAGAACGAGACCGGGGCGGCTGCCCCGGGCCCCACCGCCTTGGCTCACGAGACACGGCGGTACCGCCCCGCCCCGCACCGGCTCGGCTCCCGGGGGAGGCTGCGCTCCCCGCCCGCCCCCGGCAGGGTTTGGGGAAGGCGCGGGGTGGGAGAACGGAAAGGCCCGGCACCCCGTGGGTGCCGGGCCTTTCCGCGGGTGCGTTACGCCTTGCGGAGGCGGAACGTCAGGGCGAGGGATTCGTCCGTGAACGGGGTGCCGTAGGTGGCGTCCGCCTCGCCTTCGGCGTGGTCCGTCGCGAGGACCTCGTCCGAGATGAGGGCGGCGTGGGCCGTGAGGGCCTCCGTCGTCTCCGGGGAGGTGGACGTCCAGCGCAGGGCGATCCGGTCCGCGACGTCCAGGCCGCTGTTCTTGCGGGCCTCCTGGATCAGGCGGATCGCGTCGCGGGCGAGGCCGGCCTTCCGGAGCTCCGGGGTGATCTCCAGGTCCAGGGCGACCGTCGCGCCCGAGTCCGAGGCGACCGACCAGCCTTCCCGCGGGGTCTCCGTGATGATGACCTCTTCGGGGGTGACGGTGATCTCCTCGCCGTTCACCGTGAGCGTCGCCTCACCGGAGCGGAGCGCCAGCGAGAGGGCCGCCGCGTCGGCCGCGGCCACCGCCTTCGCCACGTCCTGGACGCCCTTGCCGAAACGCTTGCCCAGGGCCCGGAAGTTGGCCTTGGCCGTCGTGTCGACGAGCGAGCCGCCGACCTCCGAGAGGGAGGCCAGGGAGGAGACGTTCAGCTCCTCCGTGATCTGGGCCTGGAGGGCGGGGGAGAGGGCGGCGAAGCCCGTCGCCGCCACCAGCGCGCGCGAGAGCGGCTGACGGGTCTTCACGCCCGACTCCGCGCGCGTCGCCCGGCCCAGCTCCACCAGCCGGCGGACCAGGAGCATCTGCTCGGAGAGGGTCTTGTCGATCAGGTCGGTGTCCGCCGCCGGCCAGGTGGCCAGGTGGACGGATTCCGGGGCGTCCGGGGTGACCGGGACCACCAGGTCCTGCCAGACCCGCTCCGTGATGAACGGCGTCAGCGGCGCCATCAGGCGCGTGACCGTCTCGATCACGTCGTGCAGGGTGCGGAGCGCGGACGCGTCGCCCTGCCAGAAGCGGCGGCGCGAGCGGCGCACGTACCAGTTCGAGAGGTCGTCGACGAAGGACGAGATCAGCTTGCCGGTGCGCTGGGTGTCGTACGACTCCATCGCCTCGGTGACCTCGGCCACGAGTGCGTTCAGCTCGGAGAGGAGCCAGCGGTCGAGGACGGAGCGGTCGGCCGGGGCCGGGTCCGCGGCGCTCGGCGCCCAGCCGGACGTACGGGCGTACAGCGCCTGGAAGGCGACCGTGTTCCAGTACGTCAGGAGGGTCTTGCGGACGACCTCCTGGATCGTGCCGTGGCCCACGCGGCGGGCCGCCCACGGCGAGCCGCCGGCCGCCATGAACCAGCGGACCGCGTCGGCGCCGTGCTGGTCCATCAGCGGGATCGGCTGGAGGATGTTGCCCAGGTGCTTGGACATCTTCCGGCCGTCCTCGGCGAGGATGTGGCCCAGGCAGACCACGTTCTCGTAGGACGACTTGTCGAAGACCAGGGTGCCGACGGCCATGAGCGTGTAGAACCAGCCGCGCGTCTGGTCGATCGCCTCGGAGATGAACTGCGCCGGGTAGCGGGACTCGAACAGTTCCTTGTTCTCGTACGGGTAGCCGTACTGCGCGAACGGCATCGAGCCCGAGTCGTACCAGGCGTCGATGACCTCCGGCACACGGGTCGCCGTCTTCGAGCAGCTCGGGCAGGGGAAGGTGACCGCGTCGATGTACGGGCGGTGCGGGTCGAGCTCCGACTGGTCGGTGCCCGTCAGCTCGCCGAGCTCGGCGCGGGAGCCGACACAGGTGAGGTGGTCGTCCTCGCAGCGCCAGATCGGCAGCGGGGTGCCCCAGTAGCGGTTCCGGGAGAGCGCCCAGTCGACGTTGTTGGTGAGCCAGTCGCCGAAGCGGCCGTGCTTGACCGAGTCCGGGAACCAGTTCGTCTTCTCGTTCTCTTCGAGCATGCGGTCCTTGACCGCGGTCGTACGGATGTACCAGGACGGCTGCGCGTAGTAGAGCAGGGCCGTGTGGCAGCGCCAGCAGTGCGGGTAGCTGTGCTCGTACGGGATGTGGCGGAAGAGCAGACCGCGCGCGTCCAGGTCGGCGGTGAGCGCCTCGTCGGCCTTCTTGAAGAAGACGCCGCCGACCAGCGGCACGTTCTCCTCGAAGGTGCCGTCGGGACGGACCGGGTTCACGACCGGCAGGCCGTACGCCTTGCAGACCTTGAGGTCGTCCTCACCGAAGGCGGGGGACTGGTGGACCAGACCCGTACCGTCCTCGGTCGTCACGTACTCGGCGTTGACGACGTAGTGCGCCGGCTCGGGGAACTCGACGAGCTCGAACGGGCGCTGGTAGGTCCAGCGCTCCATCTCCGTGCCTGTGAAGGACTCGCCCGTGGTGACCCAGCCCTCGCCGAGCGCCTTCTCGAGCAGCGGCTGCGCGACGACGACCCGCTCGTCGCCGTCGGTCGCGACCACGTAGGTGACCTCGGGGTGCGCGGCGACCGCCGTGTTCGACACCAGGGTCCAGGGGGTCGTCGTCCAGACGAGGAGCGCCGCCTTGCCGGCCAGCGGGCCGGAGGTCAGCGGGAAGCGGACGTAGACGGACGGGTCGACGACCGTCTCGTAGCCCTGCGCCAGCTCGTGGTCGGAGAGGCCGGTGCCGCAGCGCGGGCACCAGGGGGCGACCCGGTGGTCCTGGACCAGCAGGTCCTTGTCGAAGATCTGCTTCAGCGACCACCAGACCGACTCGATGTACGAGGGGTCCATGGTCCGGTACGCGTCGTCCAGGTCGACCCAGTAGCCCATGCGGGTCGTCAGCTCGGCGAAGGCATCGGTGTGGCGGGTCACCGACTCGCGGCACTTGGCGTTGAACTCGGCGATGCCGTACGCCTCGATGTCCTTCTTGCCGGCGAAGCCGAGCTCCTTCTCGACGGCGAGCTCGACCGGCAGGCCGTGGCAGTCCCAGCCGGCCTTGCGGGCCACGTGGTAGCCGCGCATGGTCCGGAAGCGGGGGAAGACGTCCTTGAAGACGCGGGCCTCGATGTGGTGCGCGCCGGGCATGCCGTTCGCGGTCGGCGGGCCCTCGTAGAACACCCACTCGGGGCGTCCCTCGGACTGCTCAAGGGTCTTCGCGAAGACCTTGCTGTCGCGCCAGAAGTCGAGCACGTCGTGCTCCAGCGCGGGCAGGTCGACCTGGGCGGGCACCTGGCGGTACTGCGGCGGTGTCATCGAGATTCCTCCGGCGGACTGTCGTCGTTCCGTCGGAGGGACGAGAGCGCTGCTCCCGCGGTACCACCCTCCTTGGCTCCGGGCGGGCACGTGCCCTGAGCCCCCTCATTGGGGTCGCGACGCCGGGTCTAGTCACCGCGCTCTCGTGCGGCTTTCTTCCGACGGCTCCGGGGTGATGCTTCACATCGGGCTCGCCCCCGGGCTCTCACCGTCCCCGGGTCGCTCATGGCTGCGTACGACGCTACTCGTCCCCATCCAAGCCTTTCGCTGTGGCCAGTGTACGGGCCGCGGCGGGGGGAGGCCGACCCGATTTCCCGAGCCCCGGACGGCCACCCGAATGGCCATACGAAGAGGGGCGGAGTTCGGTTACGGCCATGTGGGGGAGTCGCGGGGCGGATAACCCGGCGGGGAGCTGGGCACAACGGAGGCAGGCCCGCCCCGCGGGGAGCGGGGGCGGGTGGGAACGGCGGCGTGCCCCCGTTGCCGCGGGCCTTGGGCCGATTTATCGTCCCAGCACGATTCGCGAGCAAGATCACAAAATGTGAAGGGGCCGCGACATGGTGGCGAAGAAGACCGCCGCGAAGAAGTCCTCGACCGCCGTTTCCACCGGTGCGGCGGCCCTGGACGGCAAGGACGTGGCCGGGAAGAAGTCGACGGCCGCGGGCAAGGCGGCCGCCGGCAAGCCGGCCGCCAAGAAGGCGGTCGGCAAGAAGGCCACGGCGAAGAAGGCGGACGCGGCGGCCCCTGCCCACAAGACGGCGGCCCCGGCCGCGGAGGCCGCCGAGGAGACCCCCGCCGCGCACGCCCCGGCCAAGAAGGCCGCGGCGAGGAAGACGGCCGCCAGGAAGGCGACCGCCGCGAAGAAGCAGACAGGAGCCAGGACGGTGGCAGCGAAGAAGACCGCGGGTGGCGTGACGACCGTGGAAGACGAGGCCGCGGTTCCCCCGGCCCGTACCGGCGAGCTCGCGGTGCGCCCCGGCGAGGACCCCTGGACGCCGGAGGAGGTCGACGAGGCCCGCAGCTCGCTCCAGGCGGAGGTCCTGCGGTTGCGCAGCGAGCTCGTCCACTCGAAGGAGGAGCTCACCGGCCTGATGCGGGACTCGGGCGACGGCGCGGGCGACGACCAGGCCGACACCGGCACCAAGAACATCACCCGCGAACACGAGCTCGCGCTCGCCGCCAACGCCCGGGAGATGCTGGAGCAGAGCGAGCACGCCCTGGAGCGGCTCGACGCGGGCACGTACGGCCTCTGCGAGGTGTGCGGGAAGCCGATCGGCAAGGCGCGGATGCAGGCCTTCCCCCGGGCCACGCTCTGCGTCGAGGACAAGCAGCGGCAGGAGCGGCGCGGCTGACGGTCTCGTACGCCTGTGCCGTACCCTCGGGGCACGGTCAGGCATCGAGGTCGAGGGACTCACTCACGTGGCAGAGGCGGAGCGCATCATCGGTACGCCGGATTCAGCAGGGGCCGACGAGTCGGCCGCCTCCGACGACGGCACGGCCGCTCCCGGGGAGCGGCCGAAGGGCAGGCGCAGGATCGTCGCGCTGCTCGTGGTGGCCGTCGTGGCCTACCTGCTCGACCTGGGCAGCAAGATGCTGGTGGTCGCCAAGCTGGAGGGCCGCGAGGCGATCCCGCTGATCGGCGATCTGCTCCGCCTCGACGCCATCCGGAACCCGGGCGCCGCCTTCGGCATGGGCGAGGCCTTCACGATCGTCTTCACCTGCATCGCGGCCGTCGTGATCATCGTGATCGTCCGGCTGGCGCGGAAGCTCTACAGCCTGCCCTGGGCCATCGCCCTCGGTCTGCTGCTCGGCGGCGCGCTCGGCAACCTCACGGACCGGATCTTCCGCTCGCCCGGCGTCTTCGAGGGCGCGGTCGTGGACTTCATCGCCCCCGCGCACTTCGCCGTCTTCAACCTCGCCGACTCGGCGATCGTCTGCGGCGGCATCCTCATCGTGTTCCTGTCATTCCGGGGCATCGACCCCGACGGCACCGTCCACAAGGACTGAGCCGGGGCGGAGCACCTTCCGCGCAAGGCATACTCGACGGGTGAGTACGAGTCCCGAGATCCGCACGCTGCCCGTTCCCGATGGCCTGGAGGGCGAGCGCGTCGACGCCGCCATCGCCCGTATGTTCGGGTTCTCCCGTACGAAGGCGGCCGAGCTGGCCGCCGCAGGGAAGGTCCAGGTCGACGGCTCCGTCGTCGGCAAGTCCGAGCGGGTGAGCGGCGGCGCGTGGCTCGAGGTCGAGATGCCGGGCGCGCCCGCGCCCGTCCAGATCGTCGCCGAGCCCGTCGAGGGCATGGAGATCGTCCATGACGACGACGACATCGTCGTGATCATGAAGCCGGTCGGCGTCGCCGCGCACCCCAGCCCCGGCTGGACCGGCACCACGGTCATCGGCGGCCTCGCCGCCGCCGGGTACCGCATCTCCACCTCCGGCGCCGCCGAGCGCCAGGGCATCGTGCACCGCCTCGACGTCGGCACCTCCGGTCTGATGGTGGTCGCCAAGTCCGAGTACGCGTACACCTCGCTCAAGCGCCAGTTCAAGGAGCGCGTGGTCGACAAGCGCTACCACGCGCTCGTCCAGGGCCACCCCGACCCGATGAGCGGCACCATCGACGCGCCGATCGGCCGGCACCCGAACCACGACTACAAGTGGGCGATCACCGCCGAGGGCAAGCCCTCCGTCACCCACTACGACCTCATCGAGGCGTACCGGTCGGCCTCGCTGCTCGACATCAAGCTGGAGACGGGCCGCACCCACCAGATCCGGGTGCACATGTCCGCCCACCGCCACCCCTGCGTCGGCGACCTCACCTACGGCGCCGACCCGACGCTCGCCAAGCGCCTCGGCCTCACGCGGCAGTGGCTGCACGCCGTCCGCCTCGGCTTCGAGCACCCGGGCGACGGCTCGTGGGTCGAGTTCGCCAGCACCTACCCCGAGGACCTCCAGAAGGCCCTCGACCGGATCGCCTCGGAAAGCCAGTGACCGACGCGTACACCGTCCGCGAGGCGGTCGGTGACGACCGGGAGGCCTGCTTCACGGTCCGCCGCGAGGTGTTCGTCGAGGAGCAGGGCGTTCCGCAGGAGCTGGAGTACGACACGTACGACGAGACCGCTGTCCACGTCCTCGCCGTGCGCGAGGACGGGCTGCCGCTGGGCACCGGACGGCTCCTGCACGGGGCGGACGCCCTCGGCAAGACCGGCGGCGACGCCTCGGTGGGCTCGCTCGGCCGGCTCGCGGTCGCCAAGGCGGCCCGCGGGCTCGGGGTCGGCGCGGCGCTCGTGCGGGGCATCGAGGACGCGGCGCGCGAGCGCGGCCTCGCCGCCGTCGACCTGCACGCCCAGACGCACGCGCTGGGCTTCTACGAGCGGCTCGGCTACGAGGCGTACGGGCCGGAGTTCCCGGACGCGGGCATCCCGCACCGGGCGATGCGCAGGGTTCTCTAGGCGGGGGTCCGGCGGGGATCAGCGGGGGCCCGGCGGGGGATCGGCTGGGCATATTTCCTGACTGCCGCCTGAGGGGGCCATCGCGGGCAAAGCGGACGTTCATGGCAGGGTGGGCCCGTGGATCAATTGGCCCTGTTGTTCTTGCTGCTCCTCGGCGCCCTGCTCACCGTCCCCCTCGGTGAGCGGCTCGGACTGCCCGCGCCCGTCCTGATGACCCTCTTCGGGATCGTGCTGGCCGTCCTGCCGTTCGTACCGAACGTCGAGGTCCCGCCGGAGCTGATCCTCCCGCTGGTGCTGCCGCCCCTGCTGTACGCCTCCGTGCAGCGGACGTCCTGGCGGCAGTTCTGGGCCAACAAGCGGCCCATCTTCCTGCTCGCCGTCGCCCTCGTCTTCGTGACCACGGCCGCCGTCGGAGCCGTCGCCGACACGCTCGTGCCCGGCCTTCCGCTGGCCGCCGCCCTCGCGCTCGGCGCGCTCGTCGCCCCGCCCGACCCGGTCGCGGCCACCGCCGTCGCCGGCTCGCTCGGCCTGCCCCGCCGACTGGTCTCGATCCTGGAGGGCGAGGGGCTCTTCAACGACGTCACCGCCATCGTGCTCTACCACGTGGCCATCGGCGCCGTCGTCAGCGGCTCCTTCTCCTGGCCCGAGGCGGTCGGCGAGCTCGTGCTCTCGGCCGTGGTCGCCGTCGTCGTGGGCATGGGTCTCGGGTGGCTCACGAACAAGCTGATCGGCTTCCTCGGGGACGTCACCCTCCAGACCGGGCTGACCCTCCTCGTGCCCTTCGTGAGCTACGTCCTCGCCGAGGAGCTGCACGGCTCCGGCGTCCTCGCCGTCCTGGTCACCGCGCTCTTCCTCGCCGAGCACGCCGTCGACGCCGACGACGTCATGGGCCGGCTCGCCGGACAGACCTTCTGGCAGATCGTCGACACCCTCGTCACCGGCGTCGCCTTCGGCCTCATCGGCCTGGAGCTCATCCATGTCTTCGGAGTAGCCGAAGGGCGCGGCTGGGAGATGCTCGGCTGGGGCGCCGCCGTGGTCGGGGTGGTCGTCGGGGTCCGGCTGCTGTGGCTGCTGCCCGCGACCTGGCTGGCGAAGCGCATGCACACCGGCCGGGACGTCGACGAGGAGATCCCGACGAGCTGGCGGGAGACCATCGTCATGTGGTGGTCGGGGATGCGCGGCGTGGCCTCGGTGGCCCTCGCCCTCGCCATCCCCCTCGAAACCGACGACGGCTCGCCCTTCCCCGGCCGCGACGAGATCATCTTCATCGCCTTCTGTGTGATCATCGCCACCCTCGTCTTCCAGGGGCTCACCCTGCCGTGGCTGGTCAAGCGGCTGGGGGTGCGGGCCGACACGGACGCCGAGCGCGTCCTGGAGCGCGACCTCGCGGTCCGCGCGGCGAAGGCCGCCAAGCGCAGGCTCAAGGAGATCGAGGAGGTCGAGGAGCTGCCCGAGGACGTCCAGGAACGACTGCTGCGCGGCGCGTACGACATCGGCGCCCGGATCAGCCCGGACATGGTCGACGAGGAGCGGAGGGCCGCCTTCGCCGCGCGGACGGAACGGCTCAAGGCGGTGCAGCGGATCCAGCGGGAGCTGATGTCCGCCGCCCGGCACGAGGTCCTCGCGGCGCGCAGCGAGCCGGGGGCCGACCCGGAGGTGGTGGACCGGGTGCTGCGGCAGCTGGACGTGCGCAGCATGCGCTGACGGTGGCGGGTGGCGGGTGGCGGTGGCCGTGGGGCGCGGGCGTGGGGCGTGGGCGTGGCCATGGCCGTGGTCGTGGCCCTGACGGCGGCGCCGAGCCGGTCCGGGCCGCGTCGGGGCTTTCGGTGACTGTCGGTGGCGGGTGGCAGGATGGCCCGCATGGACATCATGCTTTTCCACTCGGTCCACGGACTGCGCCCGGCCGTCGAGGACGCGGCCGAGCGGCTGCGGGCCGCCGGGCACCGGGTGTGGGTGCCGGACCTCTTCGACGGCTGGACCACCGAGTCGGTGGAGGAGGGCATGGCGAAGCGGGACGCGATCGGCAAGGACGAGCTGCTGAAGCGCGCGATCCTGGCCGCCGCCCCGTACTCCGAGCGCGGTCTGGTCTACGCGGGCTTCTCCTTCGGCGCCTCGGTCGCGCAGACCCTGGCCCTCGGCGACGAGAAGGCGCGCGGGCTGCTGCTGCTCCACGGCACCTCGGACCTGGCACCCAACGTGTCGGTGGACGAGCTCCCCGTACAGCTGCACGTGGCGGAGCCCGACCCCTTCGAGACGGACGACTGGCTGTCCGCCTGGTACCTCCAGATGCGCAAGGCCGGGGCGGACGTGGAGATCTACCGCTACCGGGGCGCGGGGCACGTCTACACGGACCCGGAGCTGCCCGACTGGGACGCGGAGGCGGCCGAGCGGACCTGGTCGGTGGCGATGTCCTTCCTGGACAGCCTGTAGGGGTTATCGGTACGGACGCCCGAGGGCGCGGCGGGAGTCTGCTCCCGCCGCGCCCTCGGTCCGTTACGGGGTGGTTCAGCCCGCGCGGTACGAGGTCCAGAACTGGTTCATCCGGGTCACCTGGCCGGAAGTGAACTGGTACATGCAGGCGTCGTACGTGTAGTCCATGAAGTTGTGGATCGGGTCCACACCGGCCTTGGAGGCGCAGGAGTCACGGCCGGTCGGGCACTCGTACGCCGGGCTCTTCTCGGCCGGGGTGTCGGCGACGGAGTCACCGGCGCCGTTGCAGCCGCCCTGGAACGTGTGGTAGAGGCCCATCCAGTGGCCGACCTCGTGGGTCGCGGTGTCGCCCTCGTTGTAGTTGGCCGCGGAGCCGCCCGGCAGCGAGGAGTCCAGGACGACGACACCGTCCATGGACGGGTTCGAGGCGTACGAGGACGGGAAGGTCGCCCAGCCGAGGAGGCCGCCGCTCAGGTTGGCGGTGTAGAAGTTCAGCGCGCCGGCGCCGCCCTTGCGGAGGGTCTGCTTCATCGTCTTCTCGGCGGTGGAGCCGGAGGCGAGGTTGTACCAGGACGCGTTGTCCGTGTAGTCGGTACTGGCCAGCGTGAACTGGAAGTTGGTGTTCACGTTGCCGGTGCCCTGGCCGGCGTAGGCCGCGTTCAGGACGTTCAGCTGGTTGTTGATGGCGGTGGCGGAGAGCTTGCCCGTCGTGCCGCTGTGGATGACGTGGAAGTAGACGGGGATGTTGACCACCGCGGCGGCCTCCGCGGAGGCGCTGAGGCGCCCCTCGGCGGCGGCAGCGGCCAGCTTCTTCTTCAGGTCGTCGTCCATGGCCTTCGCCTTGGCGGCCGTGACCTCGTTGGGCTCGGCGGCGTGGCTGTCGGCGCCGCGCGCCTTGCGGGCGCTGGAGACGCCGGCGTCGTCGTGGCCGTCGACGCATTCCTCGGCGGAGGCACCGGCCAGGGTGGCGGTGGCCGCGCCGGTGGCGACGGGGGCGGACAGCGGGGCAATGGCCAGGGTTCCGGCCATGACGGCCGTACCGAGAATGCGACGTGACATACGCGGGGATATACGGGCAAGAGCACGCACGGTGACTCCTCGTGGGGGGCCGTGGGGAGGAACTTCCTCGCCACGGCCCGGAGATTACGCGTCCATGTCAGCCACTGTTGAGGAGTGATCAAGCCCAATCATTCATGGGGCAATTCGGTCCATCGGGAAGAAATTCTTGCGCCGATTCCGGAGTTTGAGACGTCGACGTAACGAGTGGGGTGACGGAGGCGGGTGGTGTGTCCGGATTCGATCTCCAAAACTGGCCACCCGCCGTAGCGATGTGATCTCCCGTTAACAGAAGAGATCATGGCTGAAAATCGCCGTTAAGACCTCGTCAGCGAACCGGCTGGTACACCCGCTCGACATGTTGGGTTCCGTTCTTCGTCCGGTACGAGCGCGCCCAGGCGGTCGTCGCGGCCGGGTCCGTCTTGTCGGAGACCGTGTAGTAGTCCATCTGCGAGCGCTCGGAGGTCACGTCGAGCACGCCGTAGCCGTGGTGGTCCATGTCCACCCACTTCACATGGCGGTTGGCGGCCTTCACGGCGCCGGCGGCCACGACCGAGAGCGTCCCCGGGGCCACGTTCAGCATGTCGTCCAGGTTGTCCGAGGTCACCGAGGTGACGACGAACTCGGTGGCGGCCGAGGCCGACAGCGGGTACGTCGCCGCCTTCACCGGTACGTCGTTGGCCCAGGCCATGTGGATGTCGCCGGTCAGGAAGACCGTGTTCCGGATCGCCCGGGAGGTCAGGTGCGCGATCAGTTCCCGGCGGTCGTCGGTGAACCCGTCCCACTGGTCGACGTTGACCGCGAGCCCCTCCTTCGGCAGGCCCATCAGCTCGGCGAGCGGCTCCAGGAGGTGGGCGGGCAGGGCGCCGAAGGCGATCGGCGACATCATCACCGAGGTGCCTACGAGTTGCCAGGTCGCGTCCGAGCCGGCGAGACCGGCCTTCAGCCAGTCCAGTTGGGCGCGGCCGGTGATCGTCCGCTCCGGGTCGTCGACCGTGCCGCTGCCGGTCTTCGCCGGGGCGGAGCGGAAGGTGCGCAGGTCGAGCAGGTGTAGATCGGCCAGCCTGCCGAAGCGCAGCCGCCGGAAGACCGTGCCCTCCGTGGAGGCGCGGACGGGCATCCACTCGAAGTACGCCTGCTTGGCGGCGGCCACCCGGGCCGCCCACTCTCCCTCGGCGCCCGGGGTGTGGTTCTCGGCCCCGCCCGTCCAGGCGTCGTTGGCCAACTCGTGGTCGTCCCAGATGGCGATCACCGGGTGGGCGGCGTGCAGCGCCTGGAGGTCGGGGTCCGTCTTGTAGTGCCCGTGCCGGGTGCGGTAGTCGGCGAGCGAGACGATCTCGTGGCGCGGCTCGTGCGTGCGGACGGTGTCCTTCGCCTCCGGGTAGGCGCCGCTCGCGTACTCGTAGACGTAGTCGCCGAGATGGAGGACGGCGTCCAGGTCGGCGCGGCCGGCGAGGTGGCGGTACGCGGAGAAGTGGCCGGACTCCCAGTTCGCGCAGGAGACCACGCCGAAGCGGACCCCGGGGGCGGCGGCGTCGACGGCCGGCGCGGTCCGGGTGCGGGCGGCCGGCGACACGGCGTCGCCCGCGGTGAAGCGGAACCAGTAGGCGGTCGCCGGGCGCAGGCCCCGCACGTCGGCCTTCACGGTGTGGTCGGCGGACGCGCTCGCCGTGGTCGAACCGGCGGCGGCGATCCGGGTGAAGCCGCGGTCCTCGGCGAGCTCCCAGTCGACCGTGACGTCCGGGCCGAGCCCGGATCCGGGCACGGCCTCGGCGGAAGGGGTGACGCGCGTCCAGAGGAGGACGCCGTCGGGCAGCGGGTCGCCGGAGGCGACACCGTGGAGGAAAGCGGGGGCCCCGGAGCCCGCGAGGGCGGGGGAGGCGGCGCCCAGGAGGGCGGGCGCGGCGACAGCGGTGACGGCGGCGGCCTTGACGACCGTGCGACGGCTGGGGGCAGGAGATATGAACTGACTGGTCACGGCCAGTCAGATTACTGACGGGTAGGCCCGTTGGGCAGGCGAATTCCGGAAGTTCGTCGACTTGTCGCCCGTGCGTCGTGTCGCGCAACCGACCCGGCCCCGGACCTCAGAGGTCCGGGGCCGGGTCGGGCCGGCTCGTGAGCCGGGGCGTGGACGTCAGCCCTTGAGGGCCGCGTCGATCGCCGTGGCGAACTGATCGGCCGTCATCGGCGGGCTGTCGGAGCCCTCCGCCGTGACCGGCTTGCCGTCCATCTTCAGCGTCGGCGTACCCGTCACACCGCTCGCGTCGAACGCCTTGGACATCTTCATCGCCCAGGCGTCGAAGGTGCCGTTCTCGACGTTCTTCTTGAACTCGGCGTTGCTCTTGAGGGCCGGGACCGTGTCCGCGACCTCCAGGAGGTACGAGTCCTTGGCGAACTTGTCCTGGTTCTCCTCCGGGTGGAACTTCTCCGAGTACAGCGCTGCCTTGTACGTCAGGAAGGCCTCGGGGCTCACGTTCAGGGCCGCGCCCAGGGCCGAGAGGGCGTTCTTCGAACCCTCGCCCGGGACGCCGTCGTCGATGAAGGTGGCGCCGACGTACTTGATCTTGTACTTGCCGGACTCGACGTCCTTCTCGATCCTGGAGCCCACGCCCTGCTCGAAGGTCGCGCAGACGGGGCAGCGCGAGTCCTCGTACAGCTCCAGGGTCTTCTTCGCGGACGGCTTGCCGATGACGACCGTCGTGCCGTTCGTGCCCGAGGTGTTCTTCGGGGCCGTCACGGTCTTCGCGTCCGCCGCCGCCTCCCACTGGGTGGGCTTGTTGGCCTGCACGACCGCGTAGCCGATGCCGCCGGCGGCGGCCAGGACGGCCACGGCCGAGACGCCGACGACGAGCTGCCGGCGCGCCCGGTCCTTCTTCGCCTGGCGCTCGCGCTCGACGCGCAGCCGCTCGCGGGCGGCGGCCTTGTTGGACTGGCTGTTGCGTGCACTCATGATCGTGATCTCCGTGAGGGGTGTGAATAAGACAAGGGGGAACCGCCGTGCCGACGTCGCTCAGACGAGAGCGAAGCCCGGGAACGGCGGCCCCCGCCGCCCTACGGAGTGCACGAGGAGACGGATACGGGAGGACCGGGGCCGAACCGTGGGCCGGGCGGCCCGGCGCGGAGCCGTACCGCCGCCGACGAAGAAGGCCGCCATGAGCAGGAGCGGCCGGAACGCGAAGGCCGACACCGAGCCGAGCAGCCGGGCGAGCGCCCGCTCCCCGCCGCGCAGCCAGCACGCCGCCGCGAGCCCGACGCCGACGTGCGCCAGGAGCAGCAGCCACGGCAGCGCCGGGTCGGGGGAGTCGAGCAGGGCCGCCGCGGTCCCGCTCTCGGGGGCGGCCACGCCGGGCAGCGGCGCGCCCACCGCGCCGCCGCAGAAGACGTCCACGCCGACCGCGCGCAGCGAACCGGCGACCGGGCCCCCGGCGGCGCCGTAACAGACCGCCTGACCGGTGGTGAAGAGGGTGTCGGCCGCCAGCTCCAGCGGGACGAGGAGCCCGGCGATGGGTCCGAAGCCGCGCTCACGGCCGGCCAGCGCGTACGCGACGGCGAAGACGCCGGCCGCGACCGGGACGACCGTCCCCAGCGGCAGCGGCACGCCGGAGAGCAGCACGTGGGACGCCACGGACAGCGTCACGACCAGTGCCGTGAAGAACGCCGCCCGCAGCGCTCTCAGCTGCGTCCCTGCCATGTCCATCGTCGTGGAGTGTCCCATGCCGTGCCGTAAGAGGTCCCTAAAGGAAGGCTGTGAACCGCCCCACCGGCCTCTTCCGGCTACAGCCCGGGGATCCGGCCGTTGCGGAAGAGGTCCACGAAGATCTGGTGGTCGGCCCGCGCCCGGGCCCCGTACGCGTGCGCGAAGTCCACGAGGAGATCGGCGAAGCCCTCCTCGTCGGCGGCGATGGCCGCGTCGATGGCCCGCTCCGTCGAGAACGGCACCAGGGACTGCCCGCTGGACTCGTCCGCCGCCGCGTGCATGGTCGCCGTCGCCCGGCCCAGGTCCGCGACGGTCGCCGCGATCTCGTCGAGGTCGTCGATGTCCGACCAGTCCAGGTCCACCGCGTACGGCGAGACCTCGGCGACCAGCTGCCCGGCGCCGTCGAGCTCCGCCCAGCCGAGCCAGGGGTCGGCGTGCGCCTGGAGCGCCCGCTGCGAGATCACGGTGCGGTGGCCCTCGTGCCGGAAGTACTTCCGTACCGCCGGGTCCGTGACGTGGCGGGAGACCGCCGGGGTCTGCGCCTGCTTCATGTAGATCACGACGTCGTTCTCCAGGGCGTCGCTGTGGCCCTCCAGGAGGATGTTGTACGAGGGGAGGCCGGCCGAGCCGATGCCGATCCCGCGCCGGCCGACGACGTCCTTGACCCGGTACGAGTCGGGGCGGACCAGGCTGGCCTCCGGCAGGGTCTCCAGGTAGCCGTCGAAGGCGGCCAGGACCTTGTACCGGGTGGCCGCGTCCAGGTCGATCGCGCCCCCGCCGGCCGCGAAGCGGCGCTCGAAGTCGCGGATCTCCGTCATCGAGTCGAGCAGCCCGAAGCGGGTCTGCGCCCGGGCGACGCGCAGGGCGCCGAGCAGCGCGCCGTCGGCGGTCTCCAGGGTGAAGGGCGGCACCTCGCCCTCGCCGGCGCCGGTCGCGAGGGCGTGGATCCGCTCGCGGTAGGCGGCGGCGCAGATCCTGACCCCCTGGGTGATCTGCTCGTCACTGAGCGCCTTCGCGTAGCCGACCAGGGCGAGCGAGGCGGCGAGCCGCTTCAGGTCCCAGGTGAAGGGCCCCACACAGGCCTCGTCGAAGTCGTTGACGTTGAAGACCAGCCGGCCGTTGGCGTCCATGTACGTGCCGAAGTTCTCGGCGTGCAGATCGCCGTGGATCCAGACCCGGCCGGTGCGGTCGTCCAGGTAGGGGCCGCCCTGGGACTCCTTCTCCAGGTCCGCGTAGAAGAGGCAGGCCGTTCCCCGGTAGAAGGCGAATGCGGAGCCGGCCATCTTCCGGAACTTGACGCGGAAGGCCGCGGGGTCGGCGGCGAGGAGCTCGCCGAAGGCGGTCTCGAAGACGGCGAGGATGTGCTCACCGCGCTCCGCGACGGTGGGCTGGGGGACCGACATTCGAGGTGCCTCCTGGTACCGGACGTACAGCCGGACTGGTCATGAGAAATCGGGGTCCCCCCAGCTCGTGAGGGGAGGGTGTTCTCTGTCTCTCAACGGGTGACCCTGGCTTCGAGTGCCCGACGTCTGTCAGCGCGGAGACGTAGACTTCCACGCTGTCCCCCCAGACTGTCCGCAGCCTGTCGCTCAGTGTTTTTCGGAGGCCTCCCGCCGTGACCAAGCCGCCTTTCACGCACCTCCACGTCCATACCCAGTACTCGCTGCTGGACGGTGCCGCGCGGCTCAAGGACATGTTCAACGCGTGCAACGAGATGGGCATGACCCATATCGCCATGTCCGATCACGGCAACCTGCACGGGGCGTACGACTTCTTCCACTCCGCGAAGAAGGCCGGGGTGACGCCGATCATCGGCATCGAGGCCTACGTCGCCCCCGAGTCCCGGCGCAACAAGCGCAAGATCCAGTGGGGCCAGCCGCACCAGAAGCGGGACGACGTCTCCGGTTCCGGCGGTTACACCCACAAGACGATCTGGGCGGCCAACGCCACCGGACTGCACAACCTCTTCAAGCTCTCCTCCGACGCGTACGCCGAGGGCTGGCTGCAGAAGTGGCCCCGGATGGACAAGGAGACCATCTCCAAGTGGTCGGAGGGGCTCATCGCCTCCACCGGCTGCCCCTCCGGCGAGCTGCAGACCCGGCTCCGTCTCGGTCAGTTCGACGAGGCCCTGAAGGCCGCCTCCGAGTACCAGGACATCTTCGGCAAGGACCGGTACTTCCTGGAGCTGATGGACCACGGCATCGAGATCGAGCGCCGGGTCCGCGACGGACTCCTGGAGGTCGGCAAGAAGCTCGGCATCCCGCCGCTCGTCACCAACGACTCGCACTACACGTACGCGCACGAGTCGACCGCGCACGACGCCCTGCTGTGCATCCAGACCGGCAAGAACCTCTCCGACCCGGACCGCTTCCGCTTCGACGGCACCGGCTACTACCTCAAGTCCACGGACGAGATGTACGCCATCGACTCGTCGGACGCCTGGCAGGAGGGCTGCCGCAACACCCTCCTGGTCGCCGAGCAGATCAGCACCGACGGCATGTTCGTCGAGAAGAACCTCATGCCGAAGTTCGACATCCCGGAGGGGTACACCGACACGACCTGGTTCCGTGAGGAGACCATGCGGGGCATGCACCGCCGCTTCCCCGGGGGCATCCCCGAGGACCGCATGAAGCAGGTCGAGTACGAGATGGACACGATCATCTCGATGGGCTTCCCCGGCTACTTCCTCGTCGTCGCCGACTTCATCATGTGGGCGAAGAAGCAGGGCATCGCCGTGGGCCCCGGCCGAGGCTCCGCGGCCGGCTCGATCGTCGCGTACGCCATGGGCATCACCGACCTCGACCCGATCCCGCACGGACTGATCTTCGAGCGCTTCCTCAACCCCGAGCGCGTCTCCATGCCCGATGTCGACATCGACTTCGACGAGCGTCGGCGCGTCGAGGTGATCCGGTACGTGACGGAGAAGTACGGCTCCGACAAGGTCGCCATGATCGGCACGTACGGCAAGATCAAGGCGAAGAACGCCATCAAGGACTCCGCGCGCGTCCTCGGCTACCCCTACGCCATGGGCGACCGGCTCACCAAGGCGATGCCCGCCGACGTCCTCGGCAAGGGCATCGACCTCAACGGCATCACCGATCCCTCGCACCCGCGGTACGGCGAGGCCGGCGAGATCCGCGCGATGTACGAGAACGAGCCGGACGTCAAGAAGGTCATCGACACCGCCCGGGGCGTCGAGGGCCTGGTCCGGCAGATGGGCGTGCACGCGGCCGGCGTGATCATGTCCAGCGAGCCGATCGTCGACCACGCCCCGATCTGGGTGCGGCACACGGACGGCGTGACCATCACGCAGTGGGACTACCCCCAGTGCGAGTCGCTCGGCCTGATCAAGATGGACTTCCTGGGCCTCAGGAACCTCACGATCATGGACGACGCCGTCAAGATGGTGAAGGCCAACAAGGGCATCGAGCTCGACCTGCTCGCCCTCCCGCTGGACGACCCCAAGACGTACGAACTGCTCTGCCGCGGTGACACGCTCGGTGTCTTCCAGTTCGACGGCGGCCCCATGCGCTCGCTGCTGCGGCTGATGAAGCCCGACAACTTCGAAGACATCTCCGCCGTCTCGGCCTTGTACCGGCCGGGCCCGATGGGCATGAACTCGCACACGAACTACGCCCTGCGCAAGAACAAGCAGCAGGAGATCACCCCGATCCACCCCGAGCTGGAGAAGCCGCTCGAAGAGGTGCTCGCGGTCACCTACGGCCTGATCGTCTACCAGGAGCAGGTACAGAAGGCCGCCCAGATCATCGCCGGGTACTCGCTCGGCGAGGCCGACATCCTGCGCCGCGTGATGGGCAAGAAGAAGCCCGAGGAGCTGGCGAAGAACTTCGTCATCTTCCAGGAGGGCGCGAAGAAGAACGGCTACAGCGACAAGGCGATCCAGGCCCTCTGGGACGTCCTGGTCCCCTTCGCCGGCTACGCCTTCAACAAGGCGCACTCCGCCGCGTACGGCCTCGTCTCCTACTGGACCGCCTACCTCAAGGCGAACTACCCCGCCGAGTACATGGCCGGTCTGCTCACCTCGGTCAAGGACGACAAGGACAAGTCCGCCGTCTACCTCAACGAGTGCCGCCGCATGGGCATCAAGGTGCTCCCGCCGAACGTGAACGAGTCCGAGTCGAACTTCGCCGCCCAGGGCGACGACGTGATCCTCTTCGGCCTCTCCGCCGTGCGGAACGTCGGCACCAACGTCGTCGAGTCGATCATCAAGTCGCGCAAGGCGAAGGGGAAGTACAGCACCTTCCCCGACTTCCTCGACAAGGTCGAGGCCGTCGTCTGCAACAAGCGGACCATCGAATCGCTGATCAAGGCCGGCGCCTTCGACGAGATGGGCCACACCCGCAAGGGCATGGTCGCCCACCACGAACCGATGATCGACAACGTGGTGGCGGTCAAGCGCAAGGAGGCCGAGGGACAGTTCGACCTCTTCGGCGGCATGGGCGAGGAGACGAGCGACGAGCCCGGCTTCGGTCTGGACGTCGAGTTCTCCGACGTCGAGTGGGAGAAGTCGTACCTGCTCGCCCAGGAGCGCGAGATGCTCGGCCTCTACGTCTCCGACCATCCGCTCTTCGGCATCGAGCACGTCCTGTCCGACAAGACCGACGCGGCGATCTCGCAGCTCACCGGCGGTGAGCACAGCGACGGCGCGGTCGTCACCATCGGCGGCATCATCTCGGGCCTCCAGCGCAAGATGACCAAGCAGGGCAACGCCTGGGCGATCGCCACCGTCGAGGACCTGGCCGGCTCCATCGAGTGCATGTTCTTCCCGGCCACGTACCAGCTGGTCTCCACCCAGCTCGTCGAGGACACGGTCGTCTTCGTCAAGGGACGGCTCGACAAGCGCGAGGACGTGCCCCGGCTGGTCGCCATGGAGCTGATGGTCCCCGACCTGTCGAACGCCGGGACCAACGCGCCGGTGATCCTCACCATCCCGACGGTGAAGGTGACCCCGCCGATGGTCAGCAGGCTCGGCGAGATCCTCAAGCACCACAAGGGCAACACCGAGGTGCGGATCAAGCTCCAGGGGCCCCGGACCACGACCGTGCTCCGCCTCGACCGGCACCGGGTGACGGCCGACCCGGCCCTCTTCGGCGACCTGAAGGTGCTGCTCGGCCCGTCCTGCCTGGCCGGCTAGGGTCGGCCTCCGTACGGCCCATCACACCGGAAGGGGCGCGCCCGTCGTCACGGGCGCGCCCCTTCCGGTACCTGCGTGTCAGTTGTGACCGAAGCGCTTCTGGCGGCCCTTGCGGGCCATGTCACCCGGGGTCACCTGGCTGGCGCGCTGGTCGGCCTGCGACTCCATCGCGGACTGCTGCGCCTGCTGGGTGCCGCGTTCCGCTGCCGACGACTTCTGCTGCATACGGTCCTGCTTGCGGTTCTTGGCCATGGGGATGATGCCTCCTCAAAGGGACCTAGGGGCCAGGGCCGCTGTCAGACTCACACACGGGCGAATCGGCCGCATTTTGGATCATTACGGAACGTAACGGCCGGGTGAACGTGATATCCGCCACGCCGATGATCCAGTTCCGACCGTCAAGCTCCCGGCCGTCGGGCAGACTCGAAGAGAACGAAGAAGATACGGAGCACCTTCCGACCCCCGAGTCCGACCCCGAGGTTCCCGAAAGAGGGTGGAACACGTGGACCGCTGCGTCGTCCTGGTGGACGCCGGCTACCTGCTGGGCGCCGCCGCCAGTCTCCTCGCCGGGGAACCGGCCCGCTCCAGGATCGCCGTCGACCACGCCGCGCTCATCCAACAGCTGCGAGAACGCGCCGAGGACGAGACCGCGCTGCCCCTCCTGCGGATCTACTGGTTCGACGGCGCACCCGACCGAGTGCCCCAGCCCGAGCACCGCAGACTGCGCGTGATGCCCCGGGTCACCGTCCGGCTCGGCGCCCTGACCAGGAGCGACGGGCGCTGGGCGCAGAAGGGCGTCGACGCGGCCATGCACACCGAGCTGACCGAGCTCGCCCGCAACAGGGCCTGTTCCGACATCGTGCTCGTCACCGGCGACGGCGACCTGCTGCCCGGCCTCATGTCCGCCAAGGAGCACGGCGTCGCCGTCCACCTGTGGGCCGTCCAGGCCGCCGACGGCGACTACAACCAGTCCGAGGACCTGGTGGCCGAGGCCGACGAGCGGCGGGTCCTCGACCGGACCTGGATCACCCGGGCCGTCCGCGCCAGGGACCTCACCGGCATCTGCGCGCCCCCGCCCGCCCCACGCCCCGAGATCGCCGCCATTCTCTCGGCCCCGCTGCCCGAGGCCGCCCTCGCGGCCTCCGCCGAACGGGCCGCCGAGGCCGCGGCGGCCTCGGCGCGGAACGGGAGGGGACCGGACTCCGCCGAGGCGCCCGCCGCTTCCAACGGGCACGCCCACGGTGGCCCCGGCGCCGCCGCGGGCAAAGGAGTCCCCACGCCCAAGGACCTGGCGGGCCTGCGCGGCCCCAACGGCTCGGGCGGGCCGCTCGCCCCGGTGCCGCAGGGCGCGAGCGCGCTCCGCTGGTCCTCCGACCGGGGGTGGATCGACCGCCCGGCCACCTCCTCCCTCGGCGAGCCGGCGGAGACCGCGTCCCTGCCCACCCTCGCCCTGCTCACCAGCGCCGAGCAGCGCTGGGCGGACCGCGAGGAGGACATCACCACCGTCGGCGGCGATCCGTTCGAGGTCGGGCAGGTGTTCGCCCGCCGCTGGATGGAGCGGCTCCCCGAACAGAGCCACGTCCAGAAGCTCTCCACCCTCTACCCGCGCATCCCGCACCGCATCGACGGCGAACTCCTCCGCTACGCCGCACGGTTCGGTCTCCTCGCCCACAAGGACGACCAGATCGACGAGCACGACCGGTACGCCATCCGGGCCGGCTTCTGGCGCGAGATCGACGTCCGTGCCGCCGCCGAACACGCCCCCGCGCCCGGAGCCGGCCCGGCGACCCCGTAGGCTCTTCCCCCGTGAGTACGGTGTGCGTGGTGCGGGATCTGGTCAAGACGTACCCCGCCACGCGCGGCAGGCGCGGTGCGCCCGCGACACCCGAGGTGCGCGCCACCGACGGGATCAGCCTCGACGTGCGCGGCGGCGAGATCTTCGGCCTGCTCGGACCCAACGGAGCGGGCAAGTCCACCCTGGTCCGCCAGCTGACCGGGCTCATGCGCCCCGACTCCGGCTCCGTCGAGCTCCTCGGCCACGACCTCGTACGCCACCCCGAGCGGGCGGCCCGGCTCCTCGCCTACCTCGGCCAGGAGTCCACCGCCCTCGACGAGCTGACCGTCGCCCTCGCCGCCGACACCACCGCACGCCTGCGCGGGCTCGGCGCCCACGACGCGCGCGCCGAGCGCGACGCCGTCCTGGAGGAGCTCGGCCTCACCGCGCTCGCCGGCCGGCCCCTCAAGAAGCTCTCCGGCGGCCAGCGGCGGCTCGCCTGCCTCGCCACCGCACTGGTCGGCCGACGGTCCGTCCTCGTCCTCGACGAACCCACCACCGGCATGGACCCCGTCGCCCGGCGGGCCGTCTGGGCCGCCGTCGACCGGCGGCGCGCCGAGCACGGCACCACCGTGCTGCTCGTCACCCACAACGTCATCGAGGCCGAGACCGTCCTCGACCGCGTCGCCGTCCTCGACCGCGGCCGGGTCATCGCCTGCGACACCCCGGCCGGACTCAAGGAACGCGTCGCGGACGAGGTCCGCGTCGAGCTGGTGTGGCGCGAGGCACCGCCGCTCCAGCTGCCCGAGGTCGCCGCCCTGCGCGAACTCGCCCAGGAGACGGGACGGCGCTGGATCCTCCGGCTCGCCCCCGACGCGGCCCGCGCGGCCGTCGCCACGGTGACCGGCGGACCCGCCTTCGCCGCGCTCGACGACTTCACCGTGGCCACGCCCAGCCTGGAGGACGTGTACCTGGCGCTGGGCGGCGCGACCGAGGGACTGGTGAAGGCGTGAGCCGCGTTCCTCCTTCCCCGGGGCCCCGCGGTCCCCTCG
The DNA here is from genome assembly GCF_042717315.1 of Streptomyces sp. NPDC058650. Taxonomy (NCBI): domain Bacteria; kingdom Bacillati; phylum Actinomycetota; class Actinomycetes; order Kitasatosporales; family Streptomycetaceae; genus Streptomyces; species Streptomyces sp. NPDC058650. Next base: position 295,577 of record NZ_JBHXRL010000006.1, on the reverse strand, counting down.
TGTCCCCGGGCCCCCTTGTATCCCCGGGCCCCCTCGTGTCCCCGGGCCCCCTCGTTCCGTACGTGACCGTCAGGAGCTGTACGCCGTGAGCACCGTGCCCACCGAGGCCCTGCCGACCGGCGCGCTCCCCGTCCGGTCGCACGACGCGGAGGACGGAGCGGCGCCCCTCGCCCCGCGCGCCCGGCTGCTGCCCGCGATGGCCGCCGTCTACCGCGCGCAGCTCTCGCGCGCCCGTGTGGCCCGCATCCCGCTGCTCTTCGTGGCCACCTTCCAGTCGATCGGGATCATGGTCCTGATGCGCGGGGTCGTCGACGGCGGCTCCGAGGCGCGGGCCGTCGTGGCCGGTTCCACCGTCCTCGTCGTCGCCTTCGTCGCGCTCAACCTGCTCGCCCAGTACTTCGGGCAGCTGCGGGCGAGCGGCGGCCTCGACCACTACGCCACCCTGCCCGTGCCGCCGGCGGCCGTCGTGCTCGGCGCGGCCGGCGCGTACGCCTCCTTCACCGTGCCCGGGACCGTCGTCACGGCCGTCGCCGGGTCCGTGCTCTTCGGGCTGCCCCTCGGCCAGCTGTGGATCCTCGGCGCCGTCGTCCCGCTCGCCGGGGCCGCCCTCGCCGGCCTCGGCGCCGCGCTCGGACTCCTCGCTCCCCGGCAGGAGCTCGCCACGCTGCTCGGCCAGCTCGGCATGTCGGCGGCGCTGCTCCTCGGCGTGCTCCCGGCCGAGCGGCTGCCGGAGCCGATCGGCTGGGCGCGGGACCTGCTGCCGTCGACGTACGGCGTGGAGGCCCTGGCCCGTACCTTCGACCCGCACCCGGACTGGGTGGCCGTCGGCCTCGACCTCGCCATCTGCGGGGCGGTCGGCGTGGTGTCCCTGGCGGTCGCCACCTGGGCCTACCGGCGGGCGGCCGTCCGCTGAGGCGGGCCACAGACACACCTGGCACGATGGCGGGGTGACCGCACCCCTGACTCCGCCTCACCAGCCTCCGCACGACCCCGACTGGCCCCCGCCGCCTCCGCCGCTCGACCCCGCCGGGGACCCGATCACGGCGGCCGAGGTCCTGCGGGGTGTCGTCGTGACCGCCGTCTCGGCGGTCGCGGGTGCGCTGCTCGGAGTGCTGTGGCTGTGGCTGGCGCCGCGCGTCCTGCTGATCTCGGACGGCAAGGGGGTCTACCTCCGCGACTCCGAGGGCGAGTCGGCGATCGGCGCGGACGGGACGTTCGTGCTCCTCGCCCTGGCCTTCGGGGCGGTCGCCGCGCTCGTCGTCTTCCTGCTGCGCCGCGAGGGCGGGGTGCCGCTGGTGCTCGGCCTGGCGCTCGGCGGCGTCCTCGGATCGCTGCTCGCCTGGGGCGTGGGGACGTACTTCGGCCCGGCGCGGGACGTGGTCGCCCACGCGAAGTCGGTCGGTCCCAACGTCGTCTTCGAGGCACCCCTCGAACTCGACATGGCGGCCGCGGCGATGCTGGCCTGGCCGCTCGCCGCGATGATCGCCCACCTGGCGCTCACGGCCCTGTTCGGCCCCCGCGACCCGGAACCGGAGTACTGGGGGCCGTTGCAGCCGGCGCCGCAGCCGCAGCGCGAGCAGAAGTCGCTCTGAGCCCCGGGCGCGGCCGGAGCCGCCCCCGGGTCAGCCGCGGCCGATCGGCGCCACGACCGCCGAGGTGAGGGCGGCCAGGTCCGCGGGGGAGAGCTCGACCTCCAGGCCGCGGCGGCCCGCCGAGATGCAGATCGTCGCGTGGTCCGAGGCCGAGGCGTCGAGGACCGTACGCAGGCGCTTGCGTTGGCCCAGGGGCGAGATGCCGCCCCGGACGTACCCCGTCGTGCGCTCCGCCGCCGCCGGGTCCGCCATCGCCGCGCGCTTCCCGCCGACCGCCGAGGCCAGCGCCTTCAGGTCCAGCTGCCCCGCGACCGGGACCACCGCGACCGTCAGCTCGCCGTCGACGTCCGCCACCAGCGTCTTGAAGACCCGGTCGGGGGAGACGCCGAGTGCCTCCGCCGCCTCCTCGCCGTACGAGGGGGAGGCCGGGTCGTGCTCGTACGCGTGCAGGGTGAACGGGGTCCCGGCCGTGGTCAGCGCGACCGTCGCCGGGGTGCCCCCGCTGTTCTTCTTCTGCTTCTTCGCCACGCGCTCTTCCTGGGATCGTGACCGAGGTCGGCTCAGTTCGGGTTCGTCGGACCCTGCGTCAGGTCGACCGCCGGCAGCGAGGGCAGATGCCGCAGCACCGCCGTCTCCGCGCGCAGCAACGCCAGCTCCTCGCGCAGCCGCGTCGCCGTGTCCGGGGCCTGGAGCAGCCGCTGCTTCGACGGGGTGTCGAGCACCGCCGCCGCCGCGACCAGATACGACACCACCGACGGGTCGTCCGGCAGCTCGCTCGTCGTCAGCGACCGCTCCCGCGCCCCCGCCAGCCGCTTCTGGTAGTTCCGGAAGGCCCGCAGCACCCCCTCGGAGAGGGTGCCCGCGTCCTCGCCCCGTTCTTCCGGGATCTCCTCGACCTCGGCGACCAGGAACGGCCCGCTCGCGTCGACCGAGAGGAGCTTCACCCGGGTCGTCCCGGTCGCCATGACCTCGAAGCTGCCGTTGGTGCGCTCGCGGATGCTCGCCGCGTCGGCGATACAGCCGACCCGGTGGAAGGCCTGGATGGGGTCCGCGCCGAAGCCGGCCGCGGGGCCCTTCTCCGGCAGCGCCGTCGGGTCCGGCATCCCGGGAGCGGTCGGCGCGACCTCGCGCCCGTCCCGGATGGCGACGACGGCGAAGCGGCGCGGCTCCGTGTCGTCGATCGTGAGCAACTCCCGCATCATGGCGCGATAACGCTCCTCGAAGACGTTCAGCGGCAGCACGAGGCCAGGGAACAGCACCGCGTTGAGCGGGAAGAGAGGCAGGCGAGCGGTGGTCACAGCGGCCAAGCCTAATGGCCGCCGCGCCCGCCCCGTCCGGCCCGTCCGTCTCCGGGCCTCCACAGGGGCGTCCGGCCGGCCGACTCGGCCCGTACGGCGTCCCGGACGGCCAGGAACCGGCGCAGCGGATCCTCCTGTACGGCGCCCCGTGGCGCACCCCACGGGAAGGAGGTCGCGTGGGGGCCGATCCGGCGGAACTCGTCCAGTGCCTCGTCCCACCGCGCCCGCTCCACCAGCACGTACGCGAGCAGATTGCGGACCTCGGCGGGCCACGGGTCGCCCGCCGGGAAGGCGGCCGACAGCACGAGGGCCCGGTCGGCCGCCCGGTCGAGCCGCGTCGCGGCCGCGGAACGGTCCGGCCTGGGCAGCGCCCGGAGCCGGTCGTAGGCCGCGCGGACCGGGAGTGCCCGCACGAGCGAATCCGGCGCGGCGTCGTCGGCGGCCTGCTCGGCGAAGTCGAAGGCGGCCCGATGTGAGCCGTACCACTGCGCGGAGAGGTACTTGAGCGCCGCGACATGGCTGCCGTAGTGGTGTGGGGAGCGGCGCACGGCCTGCTCCCACAATGTCTCGAAGACGGCGTGCCCGGCATGCACCCCGCGCGCGTGGTCCAGGGCCAGCCGCCACGGCACCGGATCGTCGGGCGCCTCCTCGGTGATCGTGCGGATCAGCGGGTCGAGCTCGCGCAGCCGTTCGGCCCGGGCGGGGGACTCCCAGGCCCGGCGGACGGCGAGCTGGGCCGAGACGAGGAGGGCGTCGGGGTCGCGGGGTGCGGCGGAGAGCCAGTGGGCCAGCCAGTCGCCCCTGTTGTACGCGAAGGTGGCGAGCCGGGTGACGTACCGGTCGCGGTCCTCCCACTCGGCGGCGTCCCGGGTGGTGGCGAGCAGCTTCGCCGCGGGTTCCGGGTCGGCCAGGGCGGCGGCGACCAGGGCGGGGGCGAGCCGTGCGTCCGGGGCGTCGAGCAGCACGTCGTCGTCCGGCACGAGCACGGCGGCGAGCCGCGGGGTGTGCCGGGCCGAACGGACGGCGCCGATCAGGGCGCGGAGGAAGGACATGGTGCGACGTATTTTCCCACCGGGTCGTGCTGTTTCGCGCCCATCTGCCCAGCCCTTTCACCCCCACCTCACCGGGCCCCCTCACATCGCCGCCTCCTCGCGTCCCGCGGCCCGCCTCCTCGCGCGTCCCGCCGCCCCGTCTCGTCGCGGCCCGCGGCCCGCGGCCCGCCCGGCCCGCCCGGCCCACCCGGCCCGCCCGGTCAGCCGCGGCGCAGGAGACGCGTCGCGCCCGCCGCCACCGTCGTCGCCAGGATCCAGCCGAGCAGTATCAGCGCCGCCGCCGCCCACTGCCAGACGCCCTCCAGACGCCAGTAGCCTTCCTGCCCGAGGTTGATCACGGGCAGCAGCAGGTCCAGCGCGTACAGCGTCCCGTTCCACTCCGGAGCCTCGTCCTTCTTGAGCGGTATCGGGGGGTACCGCGAGAAGGCCACCGTGCCCGCCGCCCACAGGATCGCCATCCACAGCGCCGCCCGGCCGGGCCGGTAGCCGTACGCCACCGTCCAGTCCTGGACGAACCCCCACAGCTTCCCCGCCAGGGGCAGCGTCTCCCGCCGGCGCCGCTGCTTGGCGAGCAGCACCTCGCGCGCGTCCGCGTCCTCCCCGCTGTTGCGCAGGACCGTCGCCAGGCGTTCGTACGGCTCGGGGGCGTACTCCGGGGTGGCCGCCGCCACCCACTCCAGGCGCCGGGCCAGCGGGAAGTGTCCGTACGGCACGAGGTTCTCGTAGACGAACCCGCCCATCGCCAGACCGCCGGGCCCCGGCCAGCTGGTGGAGAGGTCGATCAGCGTGACGATCCTGGCGCCGTTGAGCACCACGCGCCCCTCCTCCGGGCGCTCCCCGTTGAACCGCAGCTCCGGGGTGACGATCCGGCGCAGCGACACCTCCTCACGGCGCGAGCCGTTCAGCAGGAAGCGGGCGTGGTTCAGGTCCACCGCGTCGCCGAACCGGCCGTCGTCGAGCCGGACGCCGCCGTGGCACTCCACGGGCTTGCGCCGGGCGCCGTGGGCGGGCGTCACGCCGTACGGCGGGGTGGCCATCGACTGGCCCGTGTTCCCGTAGTTCCCGGAGTTCCCTGACGTCTCCGCGTTCCCCGAGGTCTCCGGGTCCTCGTACACCCACGCCGCGTTCAGGTAGAGCGAGCGCTCCACCGTGAGCTGCGGGGCGTTGAGCGCCCGGCGCTGCTGCGCCCCGCGCAGCACGCTGCCCCGCAGGCTGAGCGAGACGCCGACCTTCGCCCCGCGCAGGCTCAGCTCGCCGTGCGTCTCGATCAGCTCGGCCTGGAGGTCCTGGGCCACCACCATCCCGTCGGCGGTGATGGCCCGCCCGCGCCGGTCCGGCCACACCTGGATCTGGTTGATGAGCAGGTCCGTGCCGATCTGCGCGTCCGTGAGCCGGATGCCGCGCCCCACCCGGCAGCGCGGGAGATGCAGATCGCCCGTCGTGTGCAGCCGCGCCGCCTCCAGCCGCGGGATGGCGCAGGCGACCATCCGCAAGGTGCCGAACTGGGCCTCGGGGAGCACGACCTCGCCGTCGAAGCGGCAGCCGTGCAGCTCCACGTACGGCCCTATCGTCCCGCCCGCCAGATTCAGCACGCCGGTGATCCGCACCCCGCGCAGCTTCAGCGCGGCCACCCGTCCCGACCGGGCCTGCGGCCCGTCGAGCAGCAGCAGGGCCACCACGTCGGCGCGGACGCTCCGCTCCGGGCCCCACTCCCGCGCCCCGAACGGGTCGTCCCGCTCGGCGATCCCGTCCGTCAGATCGCAGGTCCTGCCGATCCGGAACGCCCGCCACACGGCCCGCTCCGGGCCCGTCAGCCCGTCGGGCATCCCGTCCTCGTGCGGCTCGGTCACGCCGCCCCCTCGCTTTCCCCGTGAATCCGTCCATGCCGTTGATGGATTCGCACAGCCGTTCTTCCCGCTGTGTGACGGGCTGAACGCTAACGGTCAGGTGTGGCGACAAGACGCCACTGTGGCGGGTATCAGCGCGTGTATCAGCCAGTGATACAGGCGTCCGGAGCCGTGGTGCCGTCTGCGAGAATTGACCCGTGATCTCTCGAATCGATCTGCGCGACGAAGCCCTCCCCGAGGGTGCCGCCCTGCGCGACCTGCTGCCCCGTGCCGAGTTCGACGTGGAAGCCGCCCTGGAAACGGTGCGGCCGATCTGCGAGGACGTCCGGCATCATGGCGCGGCGGCAGTGATCGACTATGGCGAGAAATTCGACCACGTGCGGGTCCCGAGCCTCCGCGTGCCCGCCGAGGCGATCAGCCGCGCCCTCGAAGAGCTCGACCCGGCCGTCCGGGCCGCCCTCGAGGAGTCCATCCGGCGCACCCGCCTCGTCCACCGCGAGCAGCGCCGCACCACGCACACCACCCAGGTCGTCCCCGGCGGCACGGTCACCGAGAAGTGGATCCCGGTCGAGCGCGTCGGCCTGTACGTGCCGGGCGGCCGCGCCGTCTACCCGTCCTCCGTCGTGATGAACGTCGTCCCGGCCCAGGAGGCCGGCGTCGAGGGCCTGGCCGTCGCCTCGCCCCCGCAGAAGGAGTTCGGCGGACTGCCGCACCCGACGATCCTCGCCGCCTGCGCCCTGCTCGGCGTCGACGAGGTGTACGCCGCCGGCGGCGCCCAGGCCATCGCCATGTTCGCGTACGGCACCGAAGGCAGCGCAGACGAGCCCGGCTGCGCCCCCGTCAACCTGGTGACCGGCCCCGGCAACATCTACGTGGCCGCCGCCAAGCGCCTCCTCAAGGGCCGTATCGGCATCGACGCCGAGGCCGGCCCGACGGAGATCGCGATCCTCGCGGACTCCACCGCCGACCCCGTGCACGTCGCCGCCGACCTCATCAGCCAGGCCGAGCACGACCCGATGGCCGCCTCCGTCCTCGTCACCGACTCGGAGGAGCTGGCCGCCGCCACCGAGGCCGAGCTGAAGACCCAGGTCGCCGCCTCCAAGCACGTCGACGACCGGATCGCCCCGGCCCTGGCCGGCCGCCAGTCCGCGATCGTCCTCGTCCGCGACCTCGCCGACGGCCTCAAGGTCGTCGACGCGTACGGCGCCGAGCACCTGGAGATCCAGACCGCCGACGCCGCCGCCGTCGCCGACCGGGTCCGCAACGCGGGCGCGATCTTCGTCGGCGCCTGGGCCCCGGTCTCGCTCGGCGACTACTGCGCCGGCTCCAACCACGTCCTGCCCACCGGCGGCTGCGCCTGCCACTCCTCGGGCCTCTCCGTGCAGTCCTTCCTGCGCGGCGTGCACATCGTGGACTACACGCGGGACGCGCTCGCCGAGGTCGCCCACCACGTGGTGACCCTCGCCGAGGCCGAGGACCTCCCGGCCCACGGCGCCGCGATCAAGGCCCGGTTCGGGTGGAAGGTGCCCCAGCAGTGACCGAGATCCGCGACCCCGACCGATCCCCCTGGGACGAGCTGCCCGTCCGGGACGAGCTGCGCGGCAAGTCCCCGTACGGCGCGCCCCAGCTCGACGTCCCCGTCCAGCTGAACACCAACGAGAACCCCTACCCGCTGCCCGAGGTGCTCGTCGCCCGGATCGCGGAGCGCGTCGCCGACGCCGCCCGGAGCCTCAACCGCTACCCCGACCGGGACGCGATCGAGCTGCGCACCGAGCTCGCCCGCTACCTCTCCCGCACCGGGAAGCACCCGGTCTCCGTCGAGAACGTCTGGGCGGCCAACGGCTCCAACGAGGTCCTCCAGCAGTTGCTGCAGACCTTCGGCGGCCCGGGCCGTACCGCGATCGGCTTCGAGCCCTCGTACTCGATGCACGCCCTGATCGCCCGCGGCACCGGCACCGGCTGGATCTCGGGCCCGCGCGCCGACGACTTCACGATCGACCTGGTCGCGGCGGAGAAGGCGATCGCCGAGCACCGCCCGGACGTCGTCTTCATCACCTCGCCCAACAACCCCACCGGTACCGCCGTCGACGCCGAGACCGTCCTCGCCCTGTACGAGGCGGCGCAGGCGGCCAAGCCCTCCATGGTGGTCGTCGACGAGGCGTACGTGGAGTTCAGCCACCGCGACTCGCTGCTGCCCCTCATCGAGGGCCGGCCGAACCTGGTGGTCTCCCGGACCATGTCCAAGGCCTTCGGCGCCGCCGGGCTGCGCCTCGGCTACCTCGCCGCGCACCCGGCGGTGGTCGACGCCGTCCAGCTGGTCCGCCTGCCGTACCACCTCTCCGCCGTCACCCAGGCCACCGCGCTCGCCGCCCTGGAGCACACCGACACCCTTCTCGGGTACGTCGAGCAGCTCAAGGTGGAGCGCGACCGGCTCGTCACCGAACTGCGTGCCCTCGGCTACGAGGTCACCGAGTCCGACGCCAACTTCGTGCAGTTCGGCACGTTCGCCGACTCGCACGCGGCCTGGCAGCGGATCCTCGACCGGGGCGTCCTGGTCCGGGACAACGGCGTACCGGGCTGGCTGCGGGTCACCGCGGGCACCCCCGAAGAGAACGACGCGTTCCTCGACGCGGTCCGTGAACTGATGAAGGAGCAGAAGCGATGAGCCGCGTAGGCCGCGTTGAGCGCACCACCAAGGAGACCTCCGTCGTCGTCGAGATCGACCTCGACGGCACCGGGAAGGTCGACGTGTCGACCGGGGTCGGCTTCTACGACCACATGCTCGACCAGCTCGGCCGGCACGGTCTGTTCGACCTCACCGTCAAGACCGACGGCGATCTGCACATCGACTCGCACCACACCATCGAGGACACCGCCCTCGCCCTCGGCGCCGCCTTCAAGCAGGCCCTCGGCGACAAGGTCGGCATCTACCGCTTCGGCAACTGCACCGTCCCGCTGGACGAGTCGCTCGCCCAGGTGACCGTCGACCTCTCCGGCCGTCCGTACCTCGTGCACACCGAGCCCGAGAACATGGCGCCGATGATCGGGTCGTACGACACGACGATGACCCGGCACATCTTCGAGTCGTTCGTCGCGCAGGCCCAGATCGCGCTGCACATCCACGTCCCGTACGGGCGCAACGCCCACCACATCGTGGAGTGCCAGTTCAAGGCCTTCGCCCGCGCCCTGCGCTACGCCTCGGAGCGCGACCCGCGCGCCGCCGGAATCCTCCCCTCCACGAAGGGCGCGCTCTAACCGTGAACGGCCTCTCCACCATCCTCATCGTCATCGGGCTCTTCCTGCTCGGCGGCATCTACTCCTTCGTGAAGCAGCAGATGCCCAAGGGCCTCGTCGTGCTCGTCGCCCTCGGCGCCGCGATGTGCATCTCCGCCGGCGTGCTGCGGCTGGACGTGTGGTCATGAGCGTGACCGGCAGCCCCAAGAAGGTCGTCGTCTTCGACTACGGCTTCGGCAACGTCCGCTCCGCCGAGCGCGCGCTCGCCCGGGTCGGCGCCGACGTCGAGATCACCCGCGACTACGACAAGGCGATGAACGCCGACGGACTCCTCGTCCCCGGCGTCGGCGCCTTCTCCGCCTGCATGGACGGCCTCAAGGAGGCCCGCGGCGACTGGATCGTCGGCCGCAGGCTCTCCGGCGGCCGCCCCGTCATGGGCATCTGCGTCGGCATGCAGATCCTCTTCGCCCGCGGCATCGAGCACGGCGTGGAGAGCGAGGGCCTCGACGAGTGGCCCGGTACGGTCGAGCCGTTGAACGCCCCCGTCGTACCGCACATGGGCTGGAACACGGTGGACGCGCCCGAGGGCAGCGAGCAGTTCGCGGGCCTCGACGCCGACGCCCGGTTCTACTTCGTGCACTCCTACGCGGTGCGCGAGTGGAGCCTCGAGGTCGGCAACCCCAACATGCGCGCCCCCAAGGTCACCTGGGCCACCCACGGCGAGCCGTTCGTCGCGGCCGTCGAGAACGGCGCCCTCTGGGCGACCCAGTTCCACCCCGAGAAGTCCGGCGACGCCGGAGCCCAGCTCCTCACCAACTGGATCGGAACCCTGTGACTGTGTCTTCCAGGAACCTGCTCGAACTCCTCCCCGCCGTCGACGTCCGCGACGGCCAGGCGGTCCGTCTCGTGCACGGCGAGTCCGGCAGCGAGACCTCCTACGGCTCCCCGCTGGAGGCGGCCCTCGCCTGGCAGAGCGCGGGCGCCGAGTGGCTGCACCTGGTCGACCTCGACGCCGCCTTCGGCACCGGCGACAACCGCGCGCTGATCGCCGAGGTCGCGCAGGCCATGGACATCAAGGTGGAGCTCTCCGGCGGCATCCGCGACGACGCCTCGCTCGCGGCGGCGCTCGCCACCGGCTGCACCCGCGTCAACCTCGGCACCGCGGCCCTGGAGACCCCCGAGTGGGTCGCCAAGGTCATCGCCGAGTTCGGCGACAAGATCGCCGTCGGCCTCGACGTGCGCGGCACGACCCTGCGCGGCCGCGGCTGGACCCGTGACGGCGGCGACCTGTACGAGACGATGGCCCGCCTCGACGCCGAGGGCTGCGCCCGCTACGTCGTCACCGACATCGCCAAGGACGGCACGCTCCAGGGCCCCAACCTGGAGCTCCTGAGGAACGTCTGCGCGGCCACCGACAAGCCCGTCGTCGCCTCCGGCGGCGTCTCCTCCCTGGACGACCTGCGGGCCCTGTCCGGCCTCGTCCCGCTGGGCGTCGAGGGCGCGATCGTCGGCAAGGCGCTCTACGCCAAGGCGTTCACCCTGGAAGAGGCGCTGGAGGCGGTGGCTTCCGTATGACCGATTCCGTGCGCAAGGTGGTGACCGGTGCCCCCTGGGAGGAGCAGTTCGGCTACTCCCGCGCGGTGGAGCTGCCGAACGGCCTGGTCCTGGTCTCCGGCTGCACGTCGGTGGTCGGCGGTCAGATCGCCGGGGGAGGCCCCTACGAGCAGACGGTCAACTCCTTCAACGTGGCCCTCGACGCGCTGAAGCAGCTGGACCTGGGTGCGGAGCACGTCGTACGGACCCGGATGTACATCACGCACGCCCGGGACGTGGACGAGGTCGGCCGCGCCCACAAGGAGCTCTTCGGCACCGTCCGTCCGGCCGCGTCGATGATCATCGTCTCCGGCTTCGTCGACCCGAGCCTGGTCGTCGAGGTCGAGGTCGAGGCGGTCCGCCCAGAGGGACAGAAGGGCAGCGCGGAATGAGCCTCGCCGTACGCGTGATCCCCTGCCTGGACGTGGACAACGGCCGGGTCGTCAAGGGCGTCAACTTCCAGAACCTGCGCGACGCGGGCGACCCCGTCGAGATGGCCAAGCTGTACGACGCCGAGGGCGCCGACGAGCTGACCTTCCTCGACATCACCGCCTCCTCCGGGAACCGGGAGACCACCTACGACGTGGTGCGCCGCACCGCCGAGCAGGTCTTCATCCCGCTCACCGTGGGCGGCGGGGTCCGCGCGGCCCAGGACGTCGACAAGCTGCTGCGGGCCGGGGCCGACAAGGTGGGCGTCAACACCGCCGCCATCGAGCGCCCCGAGCTGATCCAGGAGATCGCGGAGCGCTTCGGCCGCCAGGTGCTCGTCCTCTCCGTGGACGCGCGCCGCACCGATTCGGGCTCCTTCGAGGTCACCACCCACGGCGGACGCCGGGGCACCGGCATCGACGCCGTCGAGTGGGCGCACCGGGCCGCGGAGCTGGGCGCGGGCGAGATCCTGCTCAACTCGATGGACGCGGACGGCACCAAGGACGGCTACGACACCGAGATGATCGCGGCCGTGCGCAAGCACGTCACGGTCCCGGTGATCGCCTCCGGCGGCGCCGGCAAGCTCTCCGACTTCCCGCCGGCCGTCGCGGCGGGCGCGGACGCGGTGCTCGCCGCCTCCGTCTTCCACTTCGGCGACCTGCGGATCTCGCAGGTCAAGGACGCGCTGCGGGAGGCGGGCCACCCGGTCCGCTGAGCGGTCGTCAAGAAGGGCCCCTTGGGGCCCTTCTTCTCCCCCAGATGCGCAGGATTATTTGTGCAATTTCTGTTGTGCAAGTTTTCTTGCGCATCTAGGGTCGGTGTCATGACCTCGCAGGAGAACCGTCGGATCACCGACCTCGGCACCCTCAAGGCCATCTCGCACCCGCTGCGGATGCGCCTCTACCGCGCCCTCTTCGTGGCCCGCACCGCCACCGCCTCCCAGCTCGCCGACCAGGTCGACGAGGCCGTCTCGCTCGTCAGCTACCACCTGCGCAAGCTCGCCGACCACGGCCTCATCGAGGAGGCCGAGACCCGGTCGGCGGACGGCCGCGAGCGCTGGTGGCAGCCCAGCTCGTACGGCGTCTCCATCCGCGACGAGGACGTCCGGGGCACGCCCGAGCTGGCCGCCGCGAGCGACGCCATCGGCCGCACCATCAACGAACAGCGCACCGAACTCCACCGGCGCTTCCTCGACGAGCGTCTGACCTGGTCCGACGCATGGCGCTCCGCCTCCATCAGCTCCGAGTGGCTGCCCCGGCTCACCGCCGCCGAGCTCACCTCCCTCAGCGAGGAGCTCGAAGCCGTCTTGGAGAAGTACGACCAGAAGGCCCGCGCCGCCGAGGCGGCCGGCGAGACCGAGGGCCGCGAGAACGTCGCCGTCCACCTCCACGCGTTCCCCTACCACTCGTGACGGCCACCCAGCTCGCCCCCGTCGAGCGCCCCGCCTACCGCGACCCCAACGTCCTGCGCTGGCTCGGCGCGTACACCGCGTCCGCCACCGGCGACATGGTCTACCACCTGGCCCTCTCCTGGGCCGCCGTACAGAGCGGCACCCCCGCGCAGGCCGGGATCGTCCTCGCCCTCAGCGCCGTGATGCGCGCCCTGCTCATGCTCGGCGGGGGAGTGGTCGCCGACCGCTTCGGGCCCTGGCGCGTGGTCATATCCTCCGACGCCGTCCGCTGTGTCGTCGTCCTCGGCGTCGCCGCGACACTGGCCCTCGCGACCCCCGGCCTCTGGGTCCTCGCCGCCGTCGCGCTCGTCTTCGGAGCCGTGGACGCCCTGTTCATGCCCGCCGTCGGCGCCCTGCCGCCCCGGATCGCCGCCTCCGGACAGCTCGGCAGGGTCCAGGGGATGCGGGGCCTCGCCTACCGGATCTCCGTCCTCGTCGGCGCCCCGCTCGGCGGACTCGCGGTCGCCCTCGGCGGGTCGGCCGCCGCGTTCGGCGCCGCCGGGCTGCTCTTCGCCTTCTCGCTGCCCCTGCTCCTGACGCTCCGCCTCAGGCCGCTGCCGACCGACGAGGAGGCCCGCGAGCAGACCACCGCCCTGCACGACCTGGCCGACGGACTGCGCTACCTCCGCCGCCACCGCGTCCTCGGCCCGCTGATGATCGTCGTCGCCCTCAGCGACCTCGGCTTCGTCGGCCCCCTCAACGTCGGTCTCGCGCTCCTCTCCGACCTGCGCGGCTGGGGCGCCGCCGGCATCGGCTGGATCCTCGCCGGCTTCGGTACGGGCGCGGGGGCCGCGTCCCTGCTCCTGACGGTCCGGGGCCGCGTCCCGCGCGCCGGGTTCGTCCTCTCCTGGACCATCGCCCTCGGCGCGGTGTCGATCGCCGCCCTCGCGTACGTACCGCAGCTGCCGGTGGCCGTCGCGGTGTCCGTCGCGGTCGGCCTGCTCGCCGGCCTCAGCGGCGCCCTGTGCGGAGCACTCACCCAGACCGAGTGCGACCCCGCCTACCTGGGCCGGGTCACCTCGGTGTCCACCTTCTTCAGCCTCGGCATCGCCCCGCTGAGCTTCCCGCTCACCGGCGCGGCCGTCGGGACATGGGGCCCCGCCCCGGTCTTCACCGCCAGCGCCGCCGTCTGCGCCCTCGGCGGGATCTACGGCCTCTCGGTGAAGGCGCTCCGCCGCGCGGAACTGCCGAAGTAGCCCGGAAGCGCCACCGCGGCAGCCCGGAAGCGCCACCGAAGTAGCCCCGAACCAGCCCGGAACCAGCCCGGAACCAGCCCGGAGCCAGCCCGGAACTAGATCCCCAGCTGCTTCGCCTCCCGCAGCCGCTCGATCGCCTCGGGCTCGCCGTCCAGGGCCACCTTCGCCGACGCCTGGCGGCCGTACAGGTACATCACGAGCTCGCCAGGCTCCCCGGAGGCCGTCACCACCGGGGTGCCGCGGTGCGCCACCGCCGTCTGGCCGTTCGGACGGCGCAGCACCAGGCCCACCGGGGCCTTCCGGCCGAGAAGCCGGGCCATGCGCTCCAGACGGGACCAGAGGACGTCCGCGAAGACCGGATCGAGCTCGCGCGCCGACCAGTCCGGCTGGGCCCGCCGCACGTCCTCCGCGTGGACGTAGAACTCGACGACGTTCGCCCCCTCGTCCACCTGCTTGATGGTGAACGGGGAGAACCGCGGCGGCCCCGTACGGATGAGCTGGATCAGTTCCTCGTACGGCTTGTCGGCGAATTCCGCCTGCACCCGGTCCTGCCGCTCCTTCAGCGCCGGCACGAGCGAGCCCACCGCGGCGTCCGGGCGCCGCTCGCGGACCACCACATGGGCCGCGAGGTCCCGGGTCCGCCAGCCCTCGCAGAGCGTCGGGGCGTCCGGGCCTGCCGCCTCCAACAGATCGGCGAGCAGAAGCCGTTCACGTTTCGCATGAGTCGACATGCCCGCCAGCGTACGACCGGGGCCGCCGGTCCGCCCAGTGGACGTCCCGCCGGACACCCCGCCCGAGCGCGGCACAATGGCGCCATGAGCAGCAATCTCGACCCGGCCATCGCCGCCCGCCTCAAGCGCGGCCCCGACGGGCTCGTGCCCGCCATCGCCCAGCAGTACGACACCGGCGAGGTGCTGATGCTGGGCTGGATGGACGACGAAGCCCTCCACCGCACCCTCACCACCGGCCGCTGCACCTACTGGTCCCGCAGCCGTCGCGAGTACTGGGTCAAGGGCGACACCTCCGGGCACGTCCAGCACGTCAAGTCCGTCGCCCTCGACTGCGACGCCGACACCGTCCTCGTCAAGGTCGACCAGGTCGGAGCCGCCTGCCACACCGGCGACCGCACCTGCTTCGACGCCGACGTGCTCCCGCTCTCCCAGTAAGGTCTGGCGCCATGGATCTCGAGACCTTCCGCAAGCTGGCGGCCGACCGCCGCGTCATCCCCGTCAGCCGCAGGCTCCTCGCGGACGGCGACACCCCGGTCGGGCTCTACCGCAAGCTAGCCGCCGAACGCGCCGGCACCTTCCTCCTCGAATCCGCGGAGAACGGCCGCAGCTGGTCCCGCTACTCCTTCGTCGGAGTCCGCAGCGACGCCACCCTCACCGTCCGGGACGGCGAGGCCCACTGGCTCGGCACCCCGCCCGTCGGCGTCCCCACGGACGGCGACCCCCTCCAGGCCCTGCGCGCCACGGTCGAGACCCTCCACACCCCCCGGAGCCCCGAGCCCGGGATGCCCCCGTTCACCGGCGGCATGGTCGGCTACCTCGGTTACGACATCGTCCGCCGCCTGGAGAAGATCGGGGACTCCACCCGCGACGACCTGAAGCTCCCCGAGCTCACCATGCTCCTCACCAGTGACCTCGCGGTCCTCGACCACTGGGACGGCACGGTCCTGCTGATCGCCAACGCGATCAACCACAACGACCTGGAGACCGGCGTCGACGAGGCG
Organism: Streptomyces sp. NPDC058650; assembly: GCF_042717315.1. Lineage (NCBI taxonomy): Bacteria > Bacillati > Actinomycetota > Actinomycetes > Kitasatosporales > Streptomycetaceae > Streptomyces > Streptomyces sp. NPDC058650. The sequence continues at coordinate 280,154 of NZ_JBHXRL010000006.1, read as the reverse complement.
TACGCGCACGCCGTCGCCCGCCTCGACGCCATGGAGGCCGACCTGGCCCGCCCGGTCGCCACCGTCCCCGCCGCGCTCCCGCCCTCCGAGCTGCCGGAGTTCTCGGCCCTCTGGGGCGGCCCGGCCTACCAGGACGCCGTCGAGGACATCAAGGAGCGCATCCGCGCCGGTGAGGCCTTCCAGGTCGTCCCCTCCCAGCGCTTCGAGACCCCGTGCGCCGCCTCCGCGCTCGACGTCTACCGGGTCCTGCGGGCCACCAACCCGTCCCCGTACATGTACCTCTTCCGCTTCGAGAACGGCTTCGACGTCGTCGGATCCAGCCCCGAGGCCCTCGTCAAGGTCGAGGACGGCCACGCGCTGCTCCACCCCATCGCCGGCACCCGGCACCGCGGCGCCACCCCGCAGGAGGACCACGACCTCGCCGAGGAACTGCTCGCCGACCCCAAGGAGCGCGCCGAGCACCTCATGCTCGTCGACCTCGGCCGCAACGACCTCGGCCGGGTGTGCGCGCCCGGCTCGGTGGAGGTCGTCGACTTCATGTCCGTCGAGCGCTACTCGCACGTCATGCACATCGTCTCCACCGTGACCGGCAAGGTCGCCGAGGGACGGACCGCCTTCGACGTCCTCACCGCCTGCTTCCCGGCCGGCACGCTCTCCGGCGCGCCCAAGCCCCGCGCCATGCAGATCATCGAGGAGCTCGAACCCTCCCGGCGCGGCCTGTACGGCGGATGTGTCGGTTATCTCGATTTCGCCGGCGACGCGGACACGGCCATCGCCATCCGCACCGCCCTGCTGCGCGACGGCACCGCGTACGTGCAGGCCGGAGCGGGTGTCGTCGCCGATTCCGATCCGGTCGCCGAGGACAACGAGTGCCGCAACAAGGCCGCGGCCGTGCTCCGCGCCGTGCACACCGCCAACCGGATGAACGGCTCCTGAGGACGTAGGGGATAGTGGGGTACGTGAGTGCCGTACCCGTACCCCAGCCCCGGGCAGCCCGCGTGGCCGTCCCCACCGGCGGAGGCCGCCGCAGCCTGGCCGCGGCCCTCTTCCTCGGCGCCCTCGGTGCCACCGTCGTCCTGCTCTCGGCCGGCCAGATCTGGGCGGAGGGCGTCGCGTCCGTCGGCGGCGGCACCGTTCCCGTCGAAGCCGACGGCGGCGCCGTCACCGGTGTGCCGACCGCCCTCGCGATCGTCGGACTCGCCGCGCTCTTCGCCGTCTTCGCCGTGCGCCGCACCGGCCGCACCCTCGTCGCCGCGCTCCTCGCGCTGAGCGGCGCGGGCGCCGCGCTCGCCGCGGTCCTCGGCGCCTCCGACAGCTCCGCCCTCAACGCGGAGGCCGCCCGGATCAGCGGCGACACCGCCGCCGTCGTGAGCGGCCTGACCCACACCGCCTGGCCGTACGTCACGGCCGCCGGCGCCGCCCTCATCCTGCTCGCCGGCCTCCTCGCGCTGCGCTTCGGCACGACCTGGCCGGCGATGGGCGGCCGCTACGAGCGGTCCGGGACCCCGCGCACCGTGCGCACCGCCCCCGCGGTCGACCCGGACCGGCCCGAGGACCTCTGGAAGGCCCTGGACCGCGGCGAGGACCCCACCCGCGGCGAGTGAACCGGCGAAGGCGACGCGGAGGGCTCACCGCGACGCGTGATCGTCCGGGCACCCCCGATTCATCCTCGCGCGCCCGCGTGCGGGACAATGAGCACGGAGTGTCCGCGCACGCGAGACCTCACCACCGAGCAACAGCAACGAGGAGCAACTCATGGCGGGCAGCGCCCACGGACACACCCCGGCCGCCTGGACCGGTGTCATCATCTCCTTCATCGGCTTCTGCATCGCCGGCGTCTTCATGGTGGCCGCCAACCAGCCCGGATTCTGGGCGGGCATGGGTGTCATCGTCCTCGGCGGCATCGTCGGCGGCGCGATGAAGGCCGCAGGCCTCGGCATGCCGAAGGAGTCGGCGGCCGTCACCGCCGCCCGCGAGGCCGCGACCGCGACCGCGCAGGCCCGTTCCTGACGCGACACGACGCACCCGAAGGCGCAGTCCGGCCGTGCCGGGCTGCGCCTTCGCGCGTCAGGGGCGAGAATCACCGGGTGGACCCGCAGCCGACGGCCGAAGCCGAAGCCGAAGCCAAGACCGACCCAGCACCCCTCGCCCGACCGGGTGAATCCGCCCGGGCGGATGCTCCGGGCCCGGCCGCACCCGCGGGACCCGGGGTGTTCACCGGCGTACACCCCGTCCCACCGGGGCCGCGACCGCTCGCCCGGCGGCTGCTCGCGCCGGTCGCGACCCTCGCCGGGGCCGTCGCCGCCTTCGCCTACGTCGGGACCGTCGACCCCAACGAACCCGGGCACTACCCCGTCTGCCCCCTGCTCCGCTTCACCGGCATCCTCTGCCCCGGGTGCGGCGGACTCCGCAGCGCCCACGCCTTCGCCCACGGCGACCTCCCGGCCGCCCTGGGCGCGAACGCCCTCGCCGTCCTCGGCTACGGACTCTTCGCCGTCGTCATGGCCCTATGGCTGGTTCGCGCCGTGCGCGAGGTGCCGATGCGCCTCGTGATCTCCCCGGCCTGGTGGTGGGGGATCGGGGCCGTCGTCGCCGTCTTCACCCTGGTCCGGAACCTCCCCTTCGGCTCCGCGCTGGCCCCGTGAGGGTCCGCGCGCTCCCGGGCAAACCCCTACGGGAGTCCCAGCAGGTGGGACGCCACTCCGGCCGATGCGGGTCCGGGGCCGTCCTGCGGATAGGATCGATGTGGCTGAACCTGGTTCCTCATCACCATCACCGTCCCGGAAGGGGGCCCCTCGCGTGAGTGTGCTCGACGAGATCATCGAAGGCGTACGCGCCGACCTCGCAGAGCGGCAGGCGCGGGTCACCCTCGACGAGCTCAAGGAGCGCGCCGCCAAGGCGCCGCAGGCCAAGGACGGCGTCGCCGCACTGCGCGGCGACGGCGTCAAGGTGATCTGCGAGGTCAAGCGCTCCAGCCCGTCCAAGGGTGCGCTCGCCGCTATCGCCGACCCCGCCGCACTCGCCGCGGACTACGAAGCGGGCGGCGCGGCCGTCATCTCCGTCCTCACGGAAGAACGCCGCTTCGGCGGCTCCCTCGCCGACCTGGAGGCCGTGCGCGCCCGGGTCGACATCCCCGTCCTGCGCAAGGACTTCATCGTCACCGCGTACCAGCTCTGGGAAGCCCGGGCGTACGGAGCGGATCTCGCGCTCCTCATCGTCTCCGCCCTGGAGCAGGAGGCGCTGGTCTCCCTCATCGAGCGTGCCGAGTCCATCGGGCTGACCCCGCTGGTCGAGGTCCACGACGAGGAGGAGGTCGAGCGCGCCGTCGACGCGGGCGCCCGGATCATCGGCGTCAACGCACGCGACCTCAAGACCCTCAAGGTCGACCGCACCACCTTCGAGCGCGTCGCCCCCGAGATCCCGGCGCACATCGTCAAGATCGCCGAGTCCGGCGTCCGCGGCCCGCACGACCTCATCGCGTACGCCAACGCCGGCGCCGACGCGGTCCTGGTCGGCGAGTCCCTCGTCACCGGCCGCGACCCGAAGGCCGCTGTCGCCGATCTGGTCGCCGCCGGCGCCCACCCGGCCCTCCGCCACGGCCGGAGCTGACCCCGTCATGACCGTCGTCCACGCCACGCCGACCCCTCCGGGCACCGCCCGGGGGATCGTCGGCGTGTCGTCGGCGGTCACCGGACGCGGCGGCAGGCTGCGAACCGCCGCCGCGTTCGTACCGGCACCGCACGCCCCGCTGGCCAGGGGCTGCCGACCGCGCGGCTGCCGCGCACCCGCCCGCCGTGTCCACGGCCGCCGGGTCCGGTACGTGATCGGCGACGAGCCCGGCCAGGTCAACGGCATGCGATGGCGCGCGCGCCCCGCGCGCACCACCACGAACACCACCCCCGCCTGACAAGGCCGGCCCCTCCCTCTGCCACCCCGTTGTGGCGGGGGCGCCCTCACATGGGAATCGGGCGCGGTCCTGACCGGCCGCGGTGTCGCCGTTCGTGAGGAGGTCGCGCGCATATCGTGACCACCGTCAGCACGTCACCCGGGGCGCCCCGCCCCGCGAGGAGCATCCGCATGTCCAGCGAGTTCTTCATTCCGGACCTGGAAGGCCAGGTCCCCACCGCCGAGGGGTACTTCGGTGCCTACGGCGGCAAGTTCATCCCGGAGGCCCTCGTCGCCGCCGTGGACGAGGTCGCCGTCGAGTACGACAAGGCCAAGGCCGACCCCGAGTTCGCCCGCGAGCTCAACGACCTGATGGTCGACTACACCGGCCGCCCGAGCGCCCTCACCGAGGTCCGCCGGTTCGCCGAGCACGCCGGCGGTGCCCGGATCTTCCTCAAGCGCGAGGACCTCAACCACACCGGCTCCCACAAGATCAACAACGTGCTCGGTCAGGCCCTGCTGACCAAGCGCATGGGCAAGACGCGGGTCATCGCCGAGACCGGCGCCGGCCAGCACGGCGTGGCCACCGCCACCGCCTGCGCCCTCTTCGGCCTCGACTGCACCATCTACATGGGCGAGATCGACACCCAGCGCCAGGCCCTCAACGTGGCCCGGATGCGGATGCTCGGCGCCGAGGTCATCGCCGTGAAGTCCGGCAGCCGCACCCTCAAGGACGCCATCAACGAGGCCTTCCGCGACTGGGTCGCCAACGTCGACAGGACGCACTACCTGTTCGGCACCGTCGCCGGCCCGCACCCCTTCCCCGCCATGGTCCGCGACTTCCACCGGGTCATCGGCGTCGAGGCCCGCCGCCAGATCCTGGAGCGCGCCGGACGCCTCCCCGACGCGGCGATCGCCTGCGTCGGCGGTGGCTCCAACGCCATCGGCCTCTTCCACGCCTTCGTCCCGGACGCGGGCGTCCGCCTGATCGGCTGCGAGCCGGCCGGCCACGGCGTCGAGACCGGTGAGCACGCGGCCACCCTGACCGCCGGCGAGCCCGGCATCCTGCACGGTTCGCGCTCGTACGTCCTCCAGGACGAGGAGGGCCAGATCACCGAGCCGTACTCGATCTCGGCCGGCCTCGACTACCCGGGCATCGGCCCCGAGCACGCGTACCTCAAGGACAGCGGGCGCGGCGAGTACCGCGCCGTCACCGACGACGCGGCCATGCAGGCGCTGCGGCTGCTCTCCCGCACGGAGGGCATCATCCCGGCCATCGAGTCGGCGCACGCCCTCGCCGGGGCCCTGGAGGTGGGCAAGGAGCTCGGCAAGGACGCGCTGCTCCTCGTCAACCTCTCCGGGCGCGGCGACAAGGACATGGACACGGCCGCGCGCTACTTCGGCCTGTACGACGGGGAGGGCTCCAAGTGACGACCGGGAACATCCAGCTGCTGAGCGAGACCCTCGCCAAGGCCAAGGCCGAGAACCGGGCGGCGCTCATCGCCTACCTGCCGGCCGGCTTTCCGACCGTCGACGGCGGCATCGCGGCGATCAAGGCCGTCTTCGACGGCGGCGCGGACGTCGTCGAGGTCGGTCTGCCCCACAGCGACCCGGTCCTCGACGGCCCGGTCATCCAGACGGCCGACGACATCGCCCTGCGCGGCGGCGTCAAGATCGCCGACGTCATGCGGACGGTCAAGGAGGCCCACGCGGCCACCGGCAAGCCCGTCCTCGTCATGACGTACTGGAATCCGATCGACCGGTACGGCATCGAGCGCTTCACCGAGGAGCTCGCCGCGGCCGGCGGCGCGGGCTGCATCCTGCCCGACCTGCCGGTCCAGGAGTCCGCCGTCTGGCGCGAGAACGCCGACAAGCACGGTCTCGCCACCGTCTTCGTCGTCGCGCCCAGCAGCAAGGACGCGCGCCTCGCCACCATCACCGCGGCCGGCTCCGGCTTCGTCTACGCCGCCTCGCTCATGGGCGTCACGGGCACCCGCGAGTCGGTCGGTGAGCAGGCCGCCGACCTCGTCCGCCGCACCCGCGCCACCTCCGAACTGCCGGTGTGCGTCGGGCTCGGCGTCTCCAACGCCACCCAGGCGAAGGAGGTCGCCGTCTTCGCCGACGGCGTCATCGTCGGCTCCGCCTTCGTGCAGCGGATCCTCGACGCCGACGGCGACGAGGCCGCCGGGCTCGCCGCCGTAAGGGAACTGGCGGGCGAACTCGCGGCCGGCGTGCGTCGCGTTTCGTAACCCATTTGGGTGGATCTGAGACCGGGGAGGCACGTACGTGCCTCCCCGGTTCGTTGCTGTGGGCGTGAGCGAGAAGAACCGTGGTGACGGTAACCGGAGCGCGCGGGAGCGCCTCCAGCAGCAGCGCGAGCGCGACAAGGCCCGCGAGAAGCAGCGGCGCGTCCTCATCGTGTCGGCGGCGGTGGTCGGCGTCCTCGGCCTGGCCGCGGTCGTCGGGGTGATCGCGGCGAACAGCGGCGACGACGGCGGATCGGACAAGGCGGGCCCGGTGGTGGCGCCGACGGGGTCCGTCGAGGGCGACAAGCCCGCCATCCCCACGGGCAAGGCGGACGCCCCGTCGACGCTCGCGATCTGGGAGGACTTCCGCTGCCCGGCGTGCGCCCAGTTCGAGAACGTCATGCGGGACGCCATCCACGAGCTGGAGGCCTCCGGGGCGCTCAAGACGGAGTACCACCTCGCCACCCTCATCGACGGGAACATGGGCGGCAGCGGCTCGCTGCGCGCGGCGAACGCGGCCGCGTGCGCCCAGGACGCGGGGAAGTTCACCGCGTACCACGACACGCTCTACATCAACCAGCCGCCGGAGACGGACGACGCCTTCGGGAACAACGCCAAGCTGTTCGAACTGGCGGCGAAGGTGCCCGGGCTCGACACGCCCGCCTTCCGCAGCTGTGTCGAGGACGGCACGCACGACAGCTGGGTGGCGAAGTCGAACGAGGCCTTCCAGAACGGCGGCTTCCGCGGCACCCCGTCCGTCCTCCTCAACGGCGAGTCGATCTTCCCGACGAAGGGGAACGAGCAGATCTCCCCGGAGAACCTGAAGAAGTGGGTCGCCGAGGCCAACAAGGGCAAGAAGCCCGGGACGGCCTCTCCGTCGGCTCCGGCTTCTCCGTCGGCTCCGGCTTCTCCGTCGGCTCCCTCGGCGGGATAGTCCGGCGGGTGAGTCCGGCGGGTTAGTTACCCATACGTTGCCGGGTGGGCTGCCGTCGCGCCCGCCCGGCAAGGTAGCGTCGGTCCTGCCATGGACCTTGCCTATATTCCCAGCCCGTCGACCGGCGTGATCAACCTCGGACCGATCCCGCTGCGCGGCTATGCCTTCTGCATCATCATCGGTGTCTTCGTCGCCGTCTGGTACGGCAACAAGCGCTGGATCGCCCGGGGCGGCACCGCCGGCACCGTGGCCGACATCGCCGTCTGGGCGGTGCCCTTCGGCCTCGTCGGCGGACGCCTTTACCACGTGATCACCGACTACCAGCTGTACTTCAGCGAGGGTGAGAACTGGGTCGACGCCTTCAAGATCTGGGAGGGCGGCCTCGGTATCTGGGGCGCCATCGCGCTCGGCGCGGTGGGTGCCTGGATCGGCTGCCGTCGACGGGGTATCCCGCTTCCGGCGTACGCGGACGCGATCGCGCCCGGTATCGCCCTCGCCCAGGCCATCGGCCGCTGGGGCAACTGGTTCAACCAGGAGCTCTACGGCAAGCCGACCGATCTCCCCTGGGCCCTGAAGATCACCGAGAGCGCGAACCGCGAAGCCGGGCTTTACCACCCGACCTTCCTGTACGAGTCGCTCTGGTGCGTCGGCGTCGCCGTCCTGGTCGTCTGGGCCGACCGCCGCTTCAAGCTCGGCCACGGGCGCGCCTTCGCGCTCTACGTCGCCGCGTACTGCGCGGGCCGCGCCTGGATCGAGTACATGCGCGTCGACGAGGCGCACCACATCCTCGGCCTGCGGCTGAACGTGTGGACGGCGATCATCGTCTTCGTGCTCGCGGTGACCTACATCGTGATCTCGGCGCGGATCCGGCCGGGCCGCGAGGAGATCGTCGAGCCCAAGGCCGAGAAGGCCGGGATCGACGACAGGGACGACGACGGGGCCGAGAAGGCCGACGACGACGAGGTCGCGGACGGTGAGCCGGCGGACGCCGCTCCGGACGCGGATGCAGATACGGATACGGATACGGACGTGGAACACGGTGCCGACAACGGCGCCGGGTCGGCCGCCAAGGGCTGATCCTCCTTCGTCGAAGGGCCGTCGGGACCGAGAGGTTCCGGCGGCCCTTTCGCATGCCGGGGGTCAGGCCGTGCGGGAGGCGAGGGCGAGGACCCGGTGGGCGCCCTCCACGACCGCCGCGTCGACGAAGCGGCCGTCGGGGAGGGCCAGAGCGCCCCGGTCGGTCTCGGCCGCCGCGACGACCTCCCGCGCCGCGTCGACCTCCTCCGGGGTGGGGAGGTAGGCCCGCTCGATGACGGGGAGCTGACGGGGATGGATCGCGGCCCGGCCGAGGAAGCCCATCGCCCGGCCCCGGGCGCAGCCGGCGGCCAGGGCGTCCAGGTCGCCGATGTCGGGGTGGACCGACTGGGCAGGCGGCGGCAGGGCGGCCGCGCGGGCCGCGACCACCACGCGGCTGCGCGGCCAGTCGAGCCCGCGGTCGTCCCGTACCCCGAGGTCGGCACGGAGGTCGGCCTCGCCGAGCGCGATGCCGCGCACGGCGGGGTGGGCGGTGGCGATGGCGTACGCGTGCTCCACGGCGAGGGCGTTCTCCAGGAGCGGGTAGAGGGGGAGGCCGGGGGCGAGGCCGGCGATCCGGTGGATGTCAGTGGCGTGTGTCACCTTGGGTACACGGAGACCGCAGAGGCCGGGGAGGGGGGCCAGGGTGGGGATGTCGTGCGGGGAGTGGACGCGGACGTGCACCGGGACGGGGTGGGCGTCGGCGAGCAGATCGACCGTGGCGTCGAGGGCGTACGCCTTGCGGTGCGGGGCGACCGCGTCCTCCAGGTCGACGATGACGACGTCGGCGCCGGAGGACAGGGCCTTGCGCACGACCTCGGGGCGGTCGCCGGGGACGTACAGCCAGGTGAGGGGGGTGCGCAGGCGCTCCATATCGTTCATACCGCTCCCTGGGCGCGGAGGACGTCGATCTCGGCGGGGGTGAGGCCGAGTTCGGTGAGGACGCCGTCGGTGTCGGCGCCGTGGGGGCGGCCGGGCCAGCGGATCGCCCCGGGGGTCTCGGAGAGCCGGAAGAGCACGTTCTGCATCCGGATCGGGCCGAGCTCCGGGTCCTGCACCTCGGTGACGGTGCCGAGCGCCTGGTACTGCGGATCGTCGAGGACGTCCCGGATGTCGTAGACCGGGGCGATGGCGGCCTCGGCCTTCTCGAAGCAGGCCATGGCCTCGTCGCGGGTGTGGCGCGCGATCCAGGTGCCGACCGCCTCGTCCAGGACGTCCGCGTGCTCGGCGCGGCCCGAGCCGTCGGCGAACCACGGCTCGTCGATGAGCTCCGGACGCCCGACGAGACGCAGGACGCGCTCGGCGATCGACTGGGCCGAGGTGGAGACGGCCACCCAGGAGCCGTCGGCGGTCCGGTAGGTGTTGCGCGGGGCGTTGTTGCGGGAGCGGTTGCCGGTGCGGGGCTGGACGTAGCCGAGCTGGTCGTACCAGAGGGGGTGGGGTCCGATGACGGAGAGCATCGGTTCGATGATCGCCATGTCGACGACCTGGCCGCGGCCGGTCGTGTTCCTGGCGGTGAGCGCGGTCATCACCGCGTACGCGGTGGCGAGGGCGGCGATCGAGTCGGCCAGGCCGAAGGGGGGCAGGGTGGGCGGGCCGTCGGGCTCGCCGGTGATGGCGGCGAAACCGCTCATCGCCTCGGCGAGGGTGCCGAAGCCGGGGCGGTGGGCGTACGGGCCGAACTGGCCGAAGCCGGTGACGCGGGCGAGGACGAGACGCGGGTTGACGGTGGAGAGCTCCTCCCAGCCCAGGCCCCAGCGTTCCAGGGTGCCGGGGCGGAAGTTCTCCACGATCACGTCGGTTTCGGCGGCGAGTCCGAGGAGGGTGTCGCGGCCGCCCGGCGTGGAGAGATCGAGGGTCATCGTCCGCTTGTTCCGGCCGAGGACCTTCCACCACAGGCCGACGCCGTTCTTGGCGGGTCCGTGGCCGCGGGACGGATCGGGCTTGCGGGGGTGCTCGACCTTGACGACGTCGGCGCCGAAGTCGCCGAGCATCGTGGCGGCGATCGGGCCGGCGAAGAGGGTCGCCAGGTCGAGGACGCGCAGTCCGTGGAGGGGAGGCGCGGGGGGAGCGGCGGGGTGCGGGGTGGTGTGCGGGGCGGTGTGCGGAGTGGTCGTCATACGGGGTCGGCCTCCAGGTCGTCGAGGGAGCCGAAGGCCGCCTCGATCTCGGTCCGGTACGGCATCGAGGTCGACGCGCCCTCGCGCTGGACGGACAGCGCGGCGGCGGTCTGCGCCCAGGCGAGCGCCTCCGGGACGGGTCGGCCCTCGCCGAGGGCGACCGCGAGGGCGCCGACGAAGGTGTCGCCGGCGGCGGTGGTGTCCACGGCCCTGACGCGGGGGGCGGGCACGGTGACCGGCTCGGCGCCGCGTGCCGCGTACAGGCTGCCGGCCGCGCCCAGCGTGACGACCACCTCGGGGACGTCCCGCAGCAGGGCCTGGGCGGCGGCGCGCGGGTCGGTGAGTCCGGTGAGCGCGGCGGCCTCGTGCTCGTTGGGGACCAGCAGGTCGGTGACGGCGAGGAGTCCGGGAGGGAGCGGCTGGGCGGGGGCGGGTGTGAGGACGGTGCGGACGCCGAGGCGGCGGGCGGTCGCGGCGCCCTCGGTGACGACGGAGAGGGGGAGTTCGAGCTGGAGGAGCAGGGTGTCGGCGGTGCCGATGAGGGCTTCGTCGCCGTGGCTGAGGGAGGTGACGGCGGCGTTGGCGCCGGGGACGACGACGATCGCGTTGCCGCCATCGTCGTCGACGACGATGTGGGCGGTGCCGGAGGGGCCCTCGGCGGTCCGCAGGAGATCGGTGTCGACCGCGCAGTGCTCCAGGTTGGCCCGGAGGCGTGCGCCGAAGTCGTCCGCGCCGACCGCGCCGATCATCGACACCTCGGCGCCGGCGCGGGCGGCGGCCACGGCCTGGTTGGCGCCCTTGCCGCCGGGGACCGTGCGGAACGCGCGGCCGGTGACCGTCTCGCCGCGGGCCGGGGCCCTCGGTACGTAGGCGACGAGGTCCATGTTCGTGCTGCCGAGTACGACGATGCTGGTCATGGGCGTACTGCCTCCAGATGTGTCAGTTCGGCCAGGGTGTCGAAGCCGATGCCGTCGAAGGACGGGACCGAGGTCGCGAGACGGTTCTTGAGAGGGGTGGTCCAGTGTGCGGGCAGCCGGTCGGGGTGACCGGCGAGCAGCCCGGCGACCGAACCGGCGGTGGCGCCGTTGGAGTCGGTGTCCCAGCCGCCCGACACCGCCGCGCAGACGGAGCGGGAGAAGTCACCGTCGCCGTGGGTGAGGGCGGCCGCGAGGAGGGCGGCGTTGGGGACGGCATGGACCCAGTGGTACCCGCCGAGCTCGGCGTGCAGACGGTCGACGACGGTGTCGAAGTCGCTCTCGTCGCGGGCGGCCGCGATGCCCAGGCGGACGGCCTCGGCGAGGCGGGAGCGGGGCGGAACCACCCCGAGTCCCGCGGCGAGCGACCGGTGGACGTCGGCGGTGCCGGTCGCGGCGGTGGCGAGGGTGGCGGCGACGAACATGGCGCCGTAGACGCCGTTCGCGGTGTGGGTGAGCGCCGCGTCCCGGTACGCCTGCGCGGCGGCGGCGACCGGGTCGCCCGGGTGGGTCCAGCCGTGGACGTCCGCCCGGATCTGGGCGCCGATCCACTCGCGGAAGGGGTTGCGGCGGACGGCGGTGAGCGGGGGCTCGACGCCGTCGAGGAGGTTGCGGTAGGCGACGCGCTCGGCCGTGAAGGTGCGGCCGGCGGGGAGTTCGTCGAGCCAGAGGCGGGCGACGTCGGCGGTGGTGAAGTCACGGCCGTACCGCTGGAGGAGCAGCAGGTTGAGGAGGGGGTAGTTGAGGTCGTCGTCCTCGGGCATCCCGTCGATGTTCTCGGCGAGGGAGGTGGTGGCGGAACGCCGGTTCCAGGGGTGGGCGGCGAGCAGCTCCGGCGGTACGCCGCGGGCGGTGAACCAGGTGGAGAGGGGCCAGTTGCCGGCGGCGCGGGCGAGTGCGCGGATGGCGGGGAGGGGCAGCTTCTCGACGGGCTTGCCGAGCAGACACCCGGCGGCCCGCCCGAGCCAGGCGGCGTGCAGCCGGTCGCGCAGTCCGTTGCCTTCCCCCACCCCGCCCCTCCCCGAAACCCTGACGAGACCGGGGGCTCCGCCCCCGACCCCCCGGGGTACCGGCGCTTCGCGCGGGGGGATCCGGAGGGCTTCGCCCCCGGACTCCGGGGACCCTGGCGCTTCGCGCAGGCGGTGCGGGTGTGCGCGATCTTCGTCCGGCGGGATTCCCGGCTCTGCTCGCAGGCGGTGGGGGGCTTCGCCCCCGGGCCCCCGGGGTCCCGGCGCTTCGCGCGGGTGGAGTGGGGGGGATCCGTTTCCGGAGCCTGGGGATCCTGGCGCTTCGCGCAGGGGGAGCCGGGGGGCTCCGCCCCCGACCCCCCGGGGTCCCGGCGCTTCGCGCGGGTGGTGCCGGGGGGCTTCGCCCCCGGACTCCGGGGACCCCGGCGCTTCGCGCGGGGGGTGGTGGGGGGTGCCCGGTGCGGGGGTGTGTGCCCTTGCGGTCCTGCCCCTGGCTTCGTCGGGGGCAGGACCGGGGGTGGTGGGGGTGGACGGTTCGGGGGTGGAGCCATCGGTGGTGAGGGGGGTGGTCAGTGCCTGGATGCTGGGTAGTGACGTCGGTTCGTGGGTCGAGAAGGGGGTGGGGAGGGACTCCAGGGCGTCCAGGAGTTCCTCCGCCAGGTCGCGGAGGTCCGGGCGGGGTGTGTCGGAGGCGCCGGCCGTCTCCGGGGCCGGGGGGCCGCCCGCCGCCGCCCAGCGGGCCGCGAGGGCGTGCGCGTCGCGGCCGTCCTCCCCTGCCTGGCGGAGCTCGTGGCCCACCAGGTCCTCCGGCTGCACCCAGGTCAGCCGGAGGTTCACCGGTCCGCGCTCGTCAGTGTCGTGAAGGCCGACTCGTGCGCCCGGCGCGCCTCCTCGTCCTGGGCGAAGACCTCGCGCGTCACCCGGGCCAGTGCCGCCGCCGGAGCGTGCAGGTCGAGCCGGCTCGCCTCCGCGACGCGCTTCGCCCAGTCGGCGGGGACGGCGGACTCGCCGTGCAGGGCGCCCACGATCGCGCCCGCCATCGTGGCGATCGAGTCGCAGTCGCGGCCGTAGTTGACCGAGCCCAGGACGGTACGGCGGTAATCGCCCTCGCCGACGAGGAGCATGCCGAGGGCGATGGGGAGTTCCTCGATCGCGTGCAGGCGGGACGGGCGGCGGGCGCCGAGGGAGGGGGAGCGGTAGTCGGGGCCGACGGTGTCGAAGGGCGCCACCGCCGCGCGGAGGGGGGCGAGGGCGGACTCGAAGTCCGTGTGCCGGGAAGCTGCTTCGGCGACCGCTTCGATCGCCGACCTGGTGCCGTCCTTCGCGAGGGTGAGGGTGGTGTCGACGATCGAGGAGGGCGTCGCGCCCGGCACGCAGGCCGCCGCCACCGCCGCCGCGAACACGCCCGCCGCCTCCCGGCCGTACGAGGACTGGTGCGCGCCCGCGACGTCGAGGGCCTCGGCGTAGGCGGCCGCCGGATGGGCGGCGTTGACGAGTCCGACCGGCGCCATGTACATCGCGGCGCCGCAGTTGACGATGTTGCCGTCGCCGGCCTCGCGCGGGTCCACGTGGCCGTAGTGGAGCCGCGCCACGAGCCACTTCTCGGCGAGGAAGATCCGCTGGAGGGGGAGCGCCTCGGCCTCCAGCTCCGGGATCCAGAAGGGGGCGCCCATCAGTTCGGGGACGAGGAAGTCCGCGACCGCGTACGCGTCGAGGTGGCCGCGGACCTTCTCGTACACCCGGACCAGGGCGTGGGTCATCAAGGTGTCGTCGGTGACGTGCCCGTCGCCCTTGTGGTACGGCGCGATGGGGCGGGCGGTGCGCCAGGCGTCGCCGTTCCAGGGGCCGACGATGCCGGTCACGCGGCCGCCGTGACGCTCCAGGATCTGCTGGGGGGTGTAGCCCTCGACGGGGCCGCCCAGCGCGTCGCCGACGGCGGCCCCGAGGAGACTGCCGGTGATCCGGTCATCCAGGGTGGGCACATCCAGTGTGGGTGTCATGTCGGAATTGTCCACCTGGGGAGGCCGGTTCCGTGGCTCCCAGGAGCCCGGCGAGTTCGACCAGATCCGTCCCCGCGAACCGCGGCAGCGCGCACCCCGCGAGCGTCCGGCAGGCCTCGCGCCAGGTCGCCGGCACCGAACGGCCGCCGCCCAGCGCGCCGGTGAGCGCGCCCGCGAGCGCGGGGGCGGAGTCCGCGACCCGGGAGAGGCAGACGGCGGCCGGTACCGCGGCCGTCATCTCGCCCCGGGCGGCGGTGGCGAGGGCGAGGGCGACCGGGACGGTCTCGGCCGCGGCGATCCCGTAGCTGTAGACGTGGTCCACGATCTGGTGCTCCAGGAGCGGGACCAGTTCGAAGGCCGAACCGGCCGTCAGGGCCAGCTTCACCGCGTACCGGGCGTTGCGGCCGATCTCGGTGACGGGCGGGAGTTCGGCGAGCGCCGCCTCGACCGCCTCGTCGACCGTCGCCCCGCCGAGGGCCGCGGCGATGGCCGCCGCCATCGCGCGGGCGCCGTGGACGCCGTCGCCGTCCTGGGTGTACCGGGCGTCGAACTCGGCGAGTTCGGCGGCGGCGCGCGGGTCGCCGGGGTGGACGACGGCGAGGACGACGGCGCGGACGCAGGCGGCGTCGTCGAAGTAGTGCGGGTTGTCATGGCCGGTCGCGGGCGGGCGCAGGCCGGTGGCGAGGTTGCCGAGCCCGGCGCGTACGGAGATCCGGGCGCGGAGCGGGAGGATGGCGGACTCGACCTCGGGGGCGCGGTCGGCGGCGGCGGCGACCTGGTCGGCGAGGGCGTTCCAGGCGAGGTCGACGGCGGCGCGGAGCCGGCGCTCCGGGGGGAGGCCGGCGAAGACGGGGCCGGCGGCGGCGAGGACCGCCTCGGCGGTGAAGGCCGCCCACTCGGCGTCGTCGGAGGGGCCGAGGCGGAGCGGCTCGGGGGGCTGGTTGAGGGCGATGGGGACGGGGAGGGTGGTCGTCGCGTTCTGCTCGGCGAAGGTGTCGAGCTCGCGGGTGAGGCGGCGGGTCCACTCCGGCATGCGGGCGGCGCGGTGGCGGGCGGCGGGCCAGCCGGCGGCGTCGCCCGCCGCGAGCCCGAGGAGGAGGCCCTCTACGGCGTCGCGGCCGGCCCTGGGCAGGGCCTCGGGCCGGGGGGCCTCCTGGGTGCCGCCCCATGAACCGGTGCCCCGTACCGGGGCGGGGTCCTGCGGGTCAACGAGCAGGGAGCCGGAACCCGGCATCGGGGGCTGCGCCCACCCTCCCCCAGAGCTTGGCACGGGAGGTTCCCCCAGCCCGGCGGGACGATGGCCCACAGCTGTGTCGGCGGTGGGGGTGGCGGTGGCGGTGGCGGTGGCGCCCACAGCCGTGGCGGGGGTGGCGGTGGCGCCCACAGCTGTGGCGGGGGTGGCGGTGGCGCCCACAGCTGTGGCGGGGGTGGCGGCGGTGCCCACAGCGGTGGCGGCGGAGGTGGCCGTGGCGGGAGCGCCCCCGGCGGTCGTGGCGGTCGTGGCAGTGATCGTGGCCACGGGTTCCCTCGTGATGTCGGCGCTCATGACAGGGTTTCCTCCGGGGTCAGAAGGTCCGCGACGTCCAGGACGTGGTAGCCGCGCATGGAGGGCAGGCAGCTGCCGGTGACCGGGGCGATGGCCGTCGCCCATTCCTCCGGGATCGCCGGGGCGCCCGACATCGCTCCGGCCAGGGCGCCGGCGACCGCTGCCGTCGTGTCGGCGTCGCGGCCCATGTTGACCGCGGTCAGGACCGCCGTACGGAAGTCCCCGCGGGCCGCCGCGAAGGCGCCGAAGGCCAGGCCCACCGCCTCCGGCGCCAGGTCCGTCCACGGGTAGCCGCCGATGACGACCGCCGAGCGGACCTGGCGCTCGCGGGTGAGCGGGTCCGGCTGGACGCGCTGGGCGGCGACGACCGCGCGGCGCAGGGAGCGGGCCGTCCAGGAGTCCATCGGGACGACGGAGAGGGCCGCCGCGATGATCGAGGTCACCCCCGCGCCCGCCATCGCCGCCGCGACGCCCGCCGCGACGGCCTGGCCTCCGTAGATGCCCTCTCCCTCGTGGCTGACGCTGCCGTCGATCGCGACGAGGCGCGCCGCCTCCGCCGGGCGTCCGGCGGCGAAGACCCCGAACGGCGCGGCGCGCATCGCGAGCCCGTCGCTCCAGGCGTGGCGGTGCTGGGCGGAGATGGGCGCGGCGAGGCCCCGGCGAAGGTTCTCCAGCGTGCCGCGCTCCGAGAAGCCCGCGCCGCGGAAGGGGCCTTCGTCGAGGTCGGCGATCCAGTGGTGCCAGGCACGTTCGACGTGGTGGACGGTGAGCGCCGAGCCGTGTCGGGCGAGGAGCAGGGCCGAGAAGATCGCGTACTCGGTGTCGTCGGTGCCCGCCGGGCGGTCCGTCACGAAACCCTCGATGCGGCCCCATCGGCGGCGGATCTCCGAAGGGCGCATGTTCTCCGCGGGGGCTCCGAGGGCGTCGCCGACGGCGAGGCCGAGGAGCGCCCCTCTCGCCCGTTCACGCGTGTCGCATGCCGTGGTCGTCATTCTCGCGGCCCCTTCCTCGGTGGGGGCGCGCAGTTCGGCGCCCCGATGCCTGGATCTGTGCCACCGCGGGCCGTGAACTCGCCGAAGAAACGTCTCTGTCACCCGGCTGACACCTCGCCAGAACCAGGTTCACCCGGCACGCAACTTCTCAGGTGAGCCTTAGTAAGTACGGCCTGCCTTGCTAGCGGACCCCTTACATCGCGCGTATTTTCGAGGTGTTGGGGGCGGCGGGTGCAACCCGGCCCGCCGGAACGAGGGGAGAGCCATGTCCATCATCGAAGCTCAGGCGCCACTGCACGAGGCCCACCGCGACAACCACACGCACCGTGACGTGAACGGCGGTTGGCTGCGGCCCGCGGTGTTCGGTGCGATGGACGGCCTGGTCTCCAACCTCGCCCTGATGACCGGAGTCGCCGGCGGCGCGGTGTCCACGCAGACCGTCGTCATCACCGGTGTCGCGGGACTCGCCGCCGGCGCCTTCTCCATGGCGGCCGGCGAGTACACCTCCGTGGCCTCGCAGCGCGAGCTCGTCCAGGCGGAACTGGATGTCGAGCGCCGCCAGTTGCGCAAGCACCCCGTCGACGAGATGGAGGAGCTCGCCGCGCTGTACGTGTCCCGGGGTGTCGAGCCCGCGCTCGCCCGCGAGGTCGCCATGCAGCTCTCCCGGGATCCCGAGCAGGCCCTGGAGATCCACGCCCGCGAGGAGCTCGGCATCGACCCGGACGACCTGCCGTCGCCGATGGTCGCCGCCGTGTCGTCCTTCGGCTCCTTCGCGCTCGGCGCCCTGCTGCCCGTCCTGCCGTTCCTGCTCGGGGCGACCGCGCTCTGGCCCGCCGTGCTGCTCGCGCTCCTCGGGCTCTTCGCCTGCGGCGCGCTGGTGGCCCGGGTGACCGCCCGCGGCTGGCTCTTCAGCGGGATGCGCCAGCTCGTCCTGGGCGGGGCCGCGGCCGCCGTCACGTACGGGCTCGGGATGCTCTTCGGAGCGGCGTTGTAGCTCCGGATATCGGAACGGATTCCGTAGCCGTAGAGAAGACCCGGAGGGCCCCGCAAGGGGCCTTTCCGGCATATCGGGGCACCTTTTCGGGGCGTACGGCCCGTATCGGCTGTGACGTATATCCCTGGCTCGATCCGCCGTCGCGATGAGACACTATGCACGACGCCACATAAGTAGCCGGTTACTCGGCGGTTTCGAACCTGTGACCAACGGGAATGAGGCATGAGCGTCGTTGGGCAATGAGGCCCACTCAGTGACGGACCGCCGGAAGCCCGGAGATCCTCCGGCTCCCCCCGGTCCGTCCCCTGCGGGAACGCCCCCTGTTTCCGCATCCCATAGGTGAGAACGCACCATCACCGCGTGTCGGTGGTGTCCGCATGCTGGAATGAGCTATCCACTTCGCGAGAAGCCAGCCATCATGTAACCTGCACGAAATTTCGCGGAGGGCCAACGTCGTCCCTCGGCATCTGCATATGCCAATACGACGACGGGAGAGCCGATGCGTTCCGACGCCTGGTCGCCCATGGACGGTCGCCCCGCTCCGCAGGGGATGTACGACCCCCGTAACGAACACGACGCCTGTGGTGTCGGGTTCGTGGCCACCCTCACCGGTGTAGCCAGCCACGCGCTGGTCGAGCAGGCGCTGACCGTACTGCGCAACCTCGAGCACCGCGGCGCCACCGGCTCCGAGCCCGACTCCGGCGACGGTGCCGGCATCCTTTTCCAGGTCCCGGACGCCTTCCTCCGTGAGGTCACCGGATTCGAGCTCCCCGAGGCCGGCGCGTACGCCGTCGGCATCGCCTTCCTCCCCGAGGACGGCACGGACGAGATCGTCTCGAAGATCGAGACGATCGCCGCCGAAGAGGGCCTCACCGTCCTCGGCTGGCGCGAGGTCCCCGTCGCCCCCGAGCTGCTCGGCGCCTCCGCCCGCTCCACCATGCCGGTCTTCCGCCAGGTCTTCGTGGCCGACGGGGAGAGCACGGGCATCGCGCTGGACCGCAAGGCGTTCGTGCTGCGCAAGCGCGCCGAGCGTGAGGCCGGGACCTACTTCCCGTCGCTCTCCGCCCGCACGATCGTCTACAAGGGCATGCTGACCACCGGCCAGCTGGAGCCCTTCTTCCCGGACCTGTCGGACCGCCGCTGCGCCTCCGCCGTGGCCCTGGTCCACTCCCGGTTCTCCACCAACACCTTCCCGAGCTGGCCGCTGGCCCACCCGTACCGCTTCGTCGCCCACAACGGTGAGATCAACACCGTCAAGGGCAACCGGAACTGGATGACCGCCCGCGAGGCGCAGCTCGACTCCGACATCCTCGGAGAGGGCTCGCTGGACCGGATCTTCCCGATCTGCACCCCGGACGCCTCCGACTCGGCCTCCTTCGACGAGGTCCTGGAGCTGCTCCACCTCGGCGGCCGTTCCCTGCCGCACGCGGTCCTGATGATGGTCCCCGAGGCGTGGGAGAACCACGACTCCATGGACCCGGCCCGCCGCGCCTTCTACCAGTACCACTCCACGATGATGGAGCCCTGGGACGGACCGGCCTGCGTCACCTTCACCGACGGCGTCCAGGTCGGCGCGGTCCTCGACCGCAACGGTCTGCGCCCCGGCCGCTACTGGGTCACCGACGAGGGCCTCGTCGTCCTCTCCTCCGAGGTCGGCGTCCTCGACATCGACCCCGCCAAGGTCGTCCGCAAGGGCCGCCTCCAGCCCGGCAAGATGTTCCTCGTCGACACCGCCGAGCACCGGATCATCGAGGACGACGAGATCAAGGCCGGTCTCGCCGCCGAGCACCCGTACGCGGAGTGGCTGGAGACCGGCGAGATCGAGCTCTCCGACCTCCCCGAGCGCGAGCACATCGTGCACACCCACGCCTCGGTCACCCGCCGCCAGCAGACCTTCGGTTACACCGAGGAAGAGCTCCGCGTCATCCTCGCCCCGATGGCCCGCACCGCCGGCGAGCCCCTCGGCTCCATGGGCACGGACTCGCCGATCGCGGCCCTGTCCGCCCGCCCGCGGCTGCTCTTCGACTACTTCACCCAGCTCTTCGCGCAGGTCACCAACCCTCCCCTCGACGCCATCCGCGAGGAGCTCGTGACGAGCCTCCGCTCCTCGCTCGGCCCCCAGGGCAACCTGCTCGACCCGACCCCCGTGGCGTGTCGCAGCGTCACCCTGCCCTTCCCGGTGATCGACAACGACGAGCTGGCCAAGCTCATCCACATCAACGCCGACGGCGACATGCCCGGCATGAAGGCCGTGACCCTCTCCGGTCTCTACCGGGTCTCCGGCGGCGGCGAGGCCCTCGCGGCCCGCATCGAGGCGATCTGCGCCGAGGCCGACACCGCGATCGAGGGCGGCGCCCGCCTGATCGTGCTCTCCGACCGGCACTCCGACGCCGAGCACGCGCCGATCCCGTCGCTGCTGCTCACCTCGGCCGTCCACCACCACCTCATCCGCACCAAGCAGCGCACCAAGGTGGGCCTGCTCGTCGAGGCCGGTGACGTCCGCGAGGTCCACCACGTCGCCCTGCTCATCGGCTACGGCGCCGCGGCGGTCAACCCGTACCTCGCCATGGAGTCCGTCGAGGACCTGGTCCGCGCCGGCACCTTCATCGAGGACATGGAGCCCGAGCAGGCCATCCGGAACCTGATCTACGCCCTCGGCAAGGGCGTCCTCAAGGTCATGTCGAAGATGGGCATCTCGACCGTCGCCTCCTACCGCGGCGCCCAGGTCTTCGAGGCCGTCGGCCTCGACGCCGGCTTCGTCGCCACGTACTTCAACGGCACGGCCACCAAGATCGGCGGCGCCGGCCTCGACGTCGTCGCCAAGGAGGTCGCCGCCCGCCACGTCAAGGCGTACCCCGTCTCCGGCGTCCCCTCGGCGCACCGCGCCCTGGAGATCGGCGGCGAGTACCAGTGGCGCCGTGAGGGCGAGCCGCACCTGTTCGACCCGGAGACCGTCTTCCGCCTCCAGCACGCCACGCGCAACAAGCGGTACGACATCTTCAAGCAGTACACGGAGCGGGTGAACGAGCAGTCCGAGCGCCTCATGACGCTCCGCGGCCTCTTCGGCATCACCGCCGACCGCCCGTCGATCTCCGTCGACGAGGTCGAGCCGGTCAGCGAGATCGTCAAGCGGTTCTCGACGGGTGCCATGTCGTACGGCTCCATCTCCCGCGAGGCGCACGAGACCCTCGCCATCGCCATGAACCAGCTGGGCGCCAAGTCCAACACCGGTGAGGGCGGCGAGGACCCGGACCGCCTGTACGACCCGGAGCGTCGCTCCTCCATCAAGCAGGTCGCCTCCGGCCGCTTCGGCGTCACCAGCGAGTACCTGGTCAACGCCGACGACATCCAGATCAAGATGGCCCAGGGCGCCAAGCCCGGCGAGGGCGGCCAGCTGCCCGGCCACAAGGTCTACCCGTGGGTCGCCAAGACGCGTCACTCGACGCCCGGCGTCGGCCTGATCTCGCCGCCGCCGCACCACGACATCTACTCCATCGAGGACCTGGCCCAGCTGATCCACGACCTCAAGAACGCCAACCCGGTCGCCCGCATCCACGTGAAGCTGGTCTCCGAGGTCGGCGTCGGCACGGTCGCCGCCGGTGTCTCCAAGGCCCACGCGGACGTCGTCCTCATCTCCGGCCACGACGGCGGAACGGGCGCCTCCCCGCTGACCTCCCTGAAGCACGCGGGCGGCCCCTGGGAGCTCGGCCTCGCCGAGACCCAGCAGACCCTGCTGCTCAACGGCCTGCGCGACCGCATCGTCGTCCAGACCGACGGTCAGCTCAAGACCGGCCGTGACGTCGTCATCGCCGCGCTGCTCGGCGCCGAGGAGTTCGGTTTCGCGACCGCGCCGCTCGTCGTCTCCGGCTGCGTCATGATGCGCGTCTGCCACCTCGACACCTGCCCGGTGGGCATCGCCACCCAGAACCCGGCGCTGCGCGACCGGTTCTCCGGCAAGGCCGAGTACGTCGTGAACTTCTTCGAGTTCATCGCCGAGGAGGTCCGCGAGATCCTCGCCGAGCTGGGCTTCCGCACCATCGAAGAGGCCGTCGGCCACGCCGAGCTGCTCGACACCAGCCGTGCCGTCACGCACTGGAAGGCGCAGGGTCTCGACCTGGAGCCGCTCTTCTACGTGCCCGAGCTGCCCGAGGGCGCGGTCCGCCACGCCCTGATCGAGCAGGACCACGGTCTGGAGAAGGCCCTCGACAACGAGCTGATCCAGCTCGCCGCCGAGGCCCTCAACGCCGCCTCCGCCGAGGAGGCGCAGCCGGTCCGCGCCCAGGTCGCGATCCGCAACATCAACCGGACCGTGGGCACGATGCTGGGCCACCAGGTGACGAAGAAGTTCGGTGGCGCCGGCCTCCCGGCCGACACCATCGACATCACCTTCACCGGCTCCGCCGGCCAGTCCTTCGGCGCCTTCCTGCCGAGCGGTGTCACCCTCCGCCTGGAGGGCGACGCGAACGACTACGTCGGCAAGGGCCTCTCCGGCGGCCGCGTCGTCGTCCGCCCGGACCGGGGCGCCGACCACCTGGCCGAGTACTCGACCATCGCGGGCAACACCATCGGCTACGGCGCGACCGGCGGCGAGCTGTTCCTGCGCGGCCGCACCGGCGAGCGCTTCTGCGTCCGCAACTCCGGCGCGCTGGTCGTCTCGGAGGGCGTGGGCGACCACGGCTGCGAGTACATGACCGGCGGTACGGCGGTCGTCCTCGGCGAGACCGGCCGCAACTTCGCGGCGGGCATGTCGGGCGGTGTCGCCTACGTCATCGACCTCGACCCGGACAACGTCAACTCCGGCAACCTGGGAGCGGTCGAGACCCCGTCGGACTCCGACAAGGCGTGGCTGCACGACGTCGTGCGCCGCCACCAGGAGGAGACCGGCTCGACGGTCGCGGAGAAGCTCCTCGCCGACTGGGACGCCGCGGCGGCCCGGTTCAGCAAGATCATCCCCACCACGTACAAGGCAGTGCTCGCCGCCAAGGACGCCGCTGAGCTCGCCGGTCTCTCCGAGACCGAGACCACCGAGAAGATGATGGAGGCGGCGACCAATGGCTGACCCCAAGGGCTTCCTGACCACCGGGCGCGAGGTCGCCAAGACCCGGCCGGTGGGCGAGCGAGTCAGAGACTGGAACGAGGTCTACGTTCCCGGCTCCCTGCTGCCGATCATCAGCAAGCAGGCCGGCCGCTGCATGGACTGCGGCATCCCGTTCTGCCACAACGGCTGCCCCCTCGGGAACCTGATCCCCGAGTGGAACGACTTCGCCTACCGCGAGGACTGGTCGGCGGCGCAGGAGCGTCTGCACGCCACCAACAACTTCCCGGAGTTCACCGGCCGCCTGTGCCCGGCTCCGTGCGAGTCGGCGTGCGTGCTCGGCATCAACCAGCCGGCCGTCACCATCAAGAACGTCGAAGTCTCCATCATCGACAACGCCTGGGACGCCAACGACGTCAAGCCGCAGGTGCCCGAGCGCCTGTCCGGCAAGACGGCCGCCGTCATCGGCTCGGGCCCGGCGGGTCTCGCCGCCGCCCAGCAACTGACCCGGGCCGGCCACACCGTGGTCGTGTACGAGCGCGCCGACCGCATCGGCGGCCTGCTGCGCTACGGCATCCCCGAGTTCAAGATGGAGAAGCGGCACATCAACCGCCGCATCGAACAGATGCGCGCGGAGGGCACCAAGTTCCGCACCGGCATCGAGATCGGCCGCGACCTGACGTCGACGGACCTGCGCAAGCGGTTCGACGCGGTCGTCATCGCCGCGGGTGCCACCACCGCGCGTGACCTGCCCGTCCCGGGCCGCGAGCTCAACGGCATCCACCAGGCCATGGAGTACCTGCCGCTGGCCAACAAGGTCGTCGAGGGCGACTTCGTGGCCCCGCCGATCACCGCCGAGGGCAAGCACGTCGTCGTCATCGGCGGCGGCGACACCGGCGCGGACTGCGTCGGTACGGCGCACCGCCAGGGCGCGGCCTCGGTCACGCAGCTGGAGATCATGCCCAGGCCGGGCGAGGACCGGAACGCCGGCCAGCCCTGGCCGACCTTCCCCATGCTGTACAAGGTCACCTCGGCGCACGAGGAGGGCGGCGAGCGGGTCTACTCCGTTTCCACCACCCACTTCGAGGGCGACGAGGACGGCAACGTCCAGTTCCTCCACCTCGTCGAGGTCGAGTTCGTCGCGGGCAAGCTGACCCAGAAGCCGGGCACGGAGCGCAAGATCCCCGCCCAGCTGGTCACGCTCGCGATGGGCTTCACCGGCACGGACGTGGAGAACGGTCTGGTCGCGCAGTTTGGTCTGGACCTGGATGAGCGGGGTAACATCGCCCGTGACGCGGACTTCGCCACCAACGTCGATGGCGTGTACGTCGCCGGTGACGCGGGTCGCGGCCAGTCCCTCATCGTGTGGGCCATCGCCGAGGGCCGCTCCGCCGCCCGTGGCGTGGACCGCTACCTGACCGGAGCCAGCTCGCTGCCGGCCCCGATCCGCCCGACGGACCGTTCGCTGACGGTCTGATCCCGCCGGATCACCCCCTGAACGTCCCGTACAACGACGTACGGAACTGAGCGCGGCGCCCCCCGAATGTCCCCGACCGGACGACTGGGTGGGCGCCGCGGTGCTCCCGTTACACGTCCTCGGCTGTCCGTCGTGGGCGAGGTCGTGGGCTCGGCGGCGCGTCCGGCTGCTCGTCGTGGTTCTGTGCCCGCCGGTGGGCGCTACCCCGTGTTCGTGGTCCGGGGTGGCTCCGGTGAATCCGTCAGCCGGGCGTCGTCGGCGCGCGGAAGTGCGGGATGACCTTCGTGCCCCACTGGCGGATCGTCTCCAGGCAGACCTCCTGCGGCACCGTGCCCATCTGGATCAGGCACATCACCTCGTCCACGCCGATCTCCCGCAGCCGCTCCACGTAGGCGATCGCGGTCGCGGAGTCCCCGTACGCGTGGTCGGTGTTGTACGTGCCGGTGTCGACCGGCCGGGCCGGGATGCTCGCCTCGTGCAGCCGGGCCACCAGCTTCCGCCGCTCCTCTTCGAGGGCGCCCGCGTGGTCCTCGTCCTCCGCGTAGCCGGTGGGCGCCGGGGCGCCGCCGTACCAGTGGGCGATCGACTCGGCGAAGAATCGCTGACCGCGCGTGCCGAGCCGCAGGGCGCGGTCGGCGTCGTCCAGGACGATCGTCGGGCAGAGGGCGGAGAAGTGGTCGTTGACCTCGGTGGAGACGAACCGAGACCCGTCCCGTACGGCGATGGCCTCGTCGTACACCGTGCGCATCGCGCGGACGTCGTCGGCGCCCGCGAACCCCATCACCAGGGCGCCGATGCCGAGTTCGGCCGCCTGCCGGAGCGAGTCGTGCTGCGAGCAGGCCATGAAGAGGGGCGGGTGCGGGTGCTGCACGGGGCGCGGCAGGACCGCGCCGGGGCCGATGTCGAGGGAGCCGTGCCACTCGAACTCCGGCTCGCGCCACGCCGCGGCGAAGATCCGCAGGGCCTCCTCCGTCTGCGGCCGGGTGTCCTCGGGGTCGACCCCGAACATCCGCATCTCCTGGCGGGTCGCGCCCCGGCCGGCGCCGACGTCGAGTCGGCCGCCGGAGAGCACGTCGAGCATGGCGGCGCGTTCGGCGACCCGGACGGGGTGCTGGTACCCGAAGGGCATGGTGACCACCCCGTGCCCGACGCGGATGGTCCGCGTGCGGGCGGCGACCCAGGTCAGGAAGATCTCGGACGCGCTCATGTGGGCGTACTGGGTGAGGGAGTGGTGCTCGACCGCCCAGACGCGGTCGAATCCCATCTCCTCGGCGAGGACGGCCTGTTCGACGCAGTCGTGGATGACCGCGCGCTCGCGTGCGGGGGTGGGGTCGACGAGCTGTGCTTCGAAGATCATGGAGAACTTCACGGTGAGCTCCTCCCGAACCTGTGCTGCGGCGCCTATGCCTAATCGAAATACTTCTAGCAGGCATAGGTGGAGGAGGGAAGCGCCGTACACTTCCGTCCGTGGACGAGACGACGGAGGGGGCCCCGGAGGCACTGCCCGGGCTTCCGGCGACCGGCTGGGCCGTGCTCGGACTGCTCTCCTTCGGGCGGGAGTTGTCCGGCTACGACCTCAAGAAGTGGTCCGACCGGTCCCTGCGCCTCTTCTACTGGAGCCCGTCGTTCAGTCAGATCTACAGCGAGCTCAAACGGCTGGAGAAGACCGGCTACGCCACCTCGCGCCTGGTCGCACCGGAGACCGGTACGCGTGACAAGCGCGTCTACCGGATCACCGACGAAGGCCTCGCCGCCGTCCGCACCTGGGCCCGCACGGCCCCCCTCGACCCGCCCGTCCTCAAGCACGGGCCGATGCTGCGGCTCTGGCTGGGCCATCTCCTCGAACCCGACCGGACGCGCGAGATCCTGGCCGGACACCGGGAGTACGCCGAGGGCATGCGGCTGCGCGCCGAGGCCGACGTCGCGGACGCGGGGGCCGACGAGGCGTGGGCGTACCCCCGGCTCACCCTCACCTGGGCCGAGCGGTACTACGCGGCCGAGCGCGACCTGGCCGACGCCATGCTCGCGGACATCGAGCGGCTGGAGAAGGCGAACGAGGAGGAGGAGAGCCCATGGCCATGAGCCTGCGGAAGGTCGAGGAGACGGCGCCCGCGCTGGCCGGCCTCTACACGTCGGCGGGGGAGTCGCTCCGGCGGCACGGCATGGGCGGGCAGCGGGTCGCCGTCTACCTGGTCGTCGACTACTCGGGGTCGATGAAGCCGTACTACGCCGACGGCAGCGTCCAGGCGCTCGCCGACCGGGTGTTGGGGCTCTCCGCGCACTTCGACGACGACGGCCGCGTACCGGTCGTCTTCTTCTCCACCGACATCGACGCCGAGACCGAGATCCGGCTCGACGACCACGCCGGCAGCATCGAACGGATCGTCGCCGGACTCGGCCACATGGGCAAGACCAGCTACCACCTGGCCATGGACGCCGTCATCGACCACTACCTGGACAGCGGCTCCACCGCCCCCGCGCTGGTCGTCTTCCAGACCGACGGAGGGCCGATCAACAAGCCGGCCGCCGAGCGGTACGTGTGCAAGGCGGCCCGGCTGCCGATCTTCTGGCAGTTCATCGGCTTCGGCGACCCCGGCAGCCGGCAGTTCGAGTTCCTGCGCAAGCTGGACGAGCTGGACGTACCGGCCAAGCGGCCGATCGACAACGCCGGCTTCTTCCACGCGGGCCAGGATCCGAACCGGGTCCCCGACGCGGAGCTGTACGACCGGCTCGTCGCCGACTTCCCCGCCTGGCTCGCCGCGGCCCGCGCTCAGGGCATCGTCCGCTCCTGAACCGCCCCCGCCCCCGCCCCCGCCCTCGCCCTCGCCCCTGCCCCCGCCCCTGCCTTCGCCCGGCCGGGTCCGTCGGCCTCAGCCTTCCTCCTCCAGCCGCGCGAACTGCTCCTCGGTGAGCGCGAGGTCGAGTGCGCCCAGGTTCTCCAGGAGGTGCGCCGCCGAGGACGTACCGGGGATGGGGACGATGTGCGGGGCCCGGTGCAGGAGCCAGGCCAGGGCCGTCTGGGACGGGGTGGCGCCGACCTCGCGGGCGACGCGGGCCACCGGCCCGTCCGGCCCCGCGTGCCCGCCCATGGCGATCGGGAAGAAGGGGACGAAGGCGATGCCGCGCCCCGCCGTGTGCTCGACCACGGCCTCGTGGTCGCGGGCCGCCAGGTTGTAGAGGTTCTGCACCGCCGCGATCGGGGTGACCGACTCGGCCTCCTCCAGCTGGGCGACCGTGACCTCCGACAGTCCGACGTGCCGGACCTTGCCCTCCTCCTGGAGCCGGCGCAACGCCCCCACCTGCTCGGCGACCGGGTAGTTCTCGTCGAGACGGTGCAGGTACAGCAGGTCGATCCGCTCCGTACGCAGCCGACGCAGGCTCAGTTCGGCCTGCTGGCGCAGATAGGCGGGGTGGCCGAGCGGTACCCACTCGGTGGCGGAGGGCCTGACCACACCGACCTTGGTGGCCACCGCGACGGTGTCGCCGTAGGGGCGGAGCGCCTCGGCGAGGAGCTCCTCGCCCGCTCCCAGCGCGTACGCGTCGGCCGTGTCGAAGAGGGTGACCCCCGCATCGGCGGCCGTCCGCAGCAGGGCCAGCGCGGCCGCCCGGTCGGCAGGGGCCGACCAGATGCGGGCCTCGGGGCCCGTCGGGTCGCCGGGGCCGTCGGCGAGGCGCATCGTGCCGTATCCGATGCGCCGGACCGGGAGGTCGCCCCCGAGCTGGAATATCGTCGGGTCGACGCCGGACGCCTCGCCGGTACGGGCGTGGGTGTTCGTGGTGTTCGTGTCGATCGTGTTGTTCGTCATGTCCGGAACCGTAGGAGCTCACACCGGTGTGAGGTTCAAGCGGGAACGGGCCGATGTGAGGGGGGTCACAGTGAAGATCGGTGAGCTGTCGCGCGAGACCGGCGTCGGCGTCCGGCTGCTCCGCTACTACGAGGAGCAGGGTCTCCTCGCCTCGGAGCGGACCCCGGGCGGGCAGCGGGTGTACGGCTCCGACGCCCCCGCCGTCGTCCGCCGCATCCGGGCCCTCCTCGGCGCCGGGCTGCCGACGAGGGTCATCGCCGAGGTCCTGGACTGCGTGTGCGGCAGCGAGACGGAGATCGAGCCCTGCCTCAGCCCGATGCTCGTCGCCCGGCTCGACGCCATCGACGAGGAGATCCACGGCCTCCAGGACACCCGTTCCTCCCTCGCGGCGCTTGTCGCGGTCACCGAGAACAGGCAACTCGCCGCCGCCGAACGGGCGATGGGTATTCCGGTGGCCGACTCCGCGACGTCCGGGGGATCATGACGCCATGACCTCTCTCGTACGACACGTGACCATCGACTGCGTCGACGCCTACGCCCTGGCAGGTTTCTGGGCGGCGGCGCTGGACGCGAAGCTCGCCGTCGACGACTTTCCCGGCGACCCCGAGGCCACCGTCGAGTCGCCCGGCGTGAGCCTCCTCTTCATCCAGGTCCCCGAGGCGAAGTCGGTGAAGAACCGCGTCCACCTCGACCTCCAGCCGCAGGACCGCACCCGCGACGAGGAGATCGAGCGGCTGCTCGCCCTCGGCGCCACCCTGCTCGACGACCGGCGGAACGCCGACGGCACCGGCTGGGCGACCCTCGGCGACCCGGAGGGCAACGAGTTCTGCGTCGAGCGCAGCGCACAGGAGCGCGCCGCGACCTCATGAGGCACGCCGAGCCTCCTCGGAAACGTTCGGAGTAATCCGGACAGAGGATGTCGGGTATCCGGTGTTTGCTGGAGCCATGGGAGACAAGGGACCCACCGCAGACACCGCAGACACCGCAGACACCGCAGACACCTGGTCGGCCTTCGCGGCCGCCGAACCCGAGCTCGCCGCGGCCGTGCGCGAGCGCTTCGGGCAGTACACGCACCACGCGCTCGCCACCGTGCGGAAGGACGGCTCGCCCCGGCTCAGCGGCATCGAGGCGGACTTCCGCTTCGGCGAGCTCTGGCTCGGCATGATGCCGCACTCCCGCAAGGCGCTCGACCTGCGCCGCGACCCGCGCTTCGCGCTGCTCGCCAACCCCGGCTCCGGCACCGGCATGGGCGGCGGGGACGTCCGCGTCTCAGGCCGGGCGGTCGAGATCACCGACCCCGGGACCGTCGAGCGGTACGCGGCCGACGTGGGCGCGCCGCTGCCCTTCCACCTCTTCCGGGTGGAACCCACCGAGGTCGTACGGATCCGGGTGGAAGGCGACGAGATGGTCCTGCGGACCTGGGCCCCCGGGCGTCCCGTGCGGACGATCCGGCGCGGCAACGACGACAGCCCGCCGCGAGAGGAGTCCTGAGCCGCGGGCCGGGGCGAGAATGGGCGGGTGCCGAACACTGCCAGCAAGAAGAAGACCCAGGTGAGCGCCGGGCCCGAGCGGCGTCGTGAGCTCCTCGACACGGCGGCCGAGGTGTTCGCCGCCCAGGGGTACAACGCCACCACCGTCCGCAAGATCGCGGACGCCGCCGGCATGCTCGCCGGCAGCCTCTACTACCACTTCGACTCCAAGGAGTCGATGCTCGACGAGATCCTCTCCAGCTTCCTGAACGAGCTGTGGGAGGGGTACGACGCCGTCCTCGGCGCCGGACTCGGGCCCCGCGAGACCATCGAGGCGCTGGTCACCGAGTCCTTCCGGGAGATCGACCGGCATCGCGCGGCCGTCGCCATCTACCAGAAGGAGTCCCGGCACCTCACCGACCTGCCCCGCTTCCACTACCTCGTGGACTCGCAGGAGCGGTTCGAGAAGGCGTGGCTGGGCACGCTGGAGCGCGGCGTCGCGGCCGGGGTGTTCCGCGCCGACCTGGACGTCCGGCTGACCTACCGGTTCGTGCGCGACACCGTCTGGGTCGCCGCGTCCTGGTACCGGCCCGGTGGACAGCACAGCCCGGAGGAGATCGCCCGCCAGTACCTGTCGATGGTCCTGGACGGAGTCGCCGTACGCGGGTGACCGACAGGCCGGTCACCTCCGACGATCACGGAACGGCTGTGAAGTCGCCCACGTCGCGGCGCCCGGGCCTGGTCTGATCCGTCCGGGCATCGGTCGGGCGGGGCGGGAAGGTCCTGAGGCGCACTATTGTTCCTGTAGAGACATCCGGAGTGCGTATCGCGTGTTCCGGGAGAAGCAGCCGGGGTTCGTTCACGTGCTCCGGGAGACACAGCCGGGGCCCGTTCGCGTGTTCCGGGTAGAACAGCCGGGGCCCGCATCGTGCAGGTGCGGGCCCCGGCTGTGCCGCGAGCACCGGCCAGGAAGGCACGCATGACCCGCTCCGAACGCCCCTTCAAGCGCAGCCCCCGCACCGCCCCGAAGTCCACGTCACAGCCGAAGGCCGCCCGCGGTGGCCGTCGTCCCACCGCGCCCCCGCCGCCGAGCGAGTTCACCCCGCCGGAGACGGTGACGCCCGCGCTCCCCGCGGTGGCCTCCTTCGCCGACCTGGACATGCCCGAGGGCCTCCTGCGGATTCTGGGCGAGCAAGGTGTGACGGAGCCGTTCCCGATCCAGGCCGCGACCCTGCCGAACTCCCTCGCCGGGCGCGACGTCCTCGGCCGGGGGCGCACCGGCTCCGGCAAGACCCTCGCCTTCGGCCTCGCGCTGCTCGCCCGCACCGCCGGCCGCCGTGCCGAGCCCACCGCGCCCCTCGCGCTGGTCCTGGTGCCCACCCGCGAGCTCGCCCAGCAGGTCACCGACGCCCTCACCCCGTACGCCGGCGCCCTGCGCCTGCGGATCACCACGGTCGTCGGCGGCATGTCGATCTCCCGGCAGTCCTCCGCGCTGCGGCGCGGCGCCGAGGTCCTCATCGCCACGCCCGGCCGGCTCATGGACCTCATCGAGCGCGGCGACTGCCGTCTCGACCGGGTCGCCGTCACCGTCCTCGACGAGGCCGACCAGATGGCCGACATGGGCTTCCTGCCGCAGGTCACCAAGCTGCTCAAGCAGGTCGAGCCGGGCGGCCAGCGGCTGCTCTTCTCGGCCACGCTCGACCGGAACATCGACAAGCTGGTCAAGATGTTCCTGGACGACCCGGTCGTGCACTCGGTCGACCCGTCGGCCGGTGCGGTGACCACCATGGAGCACCACGTCCTGTACGTCATGGACGAGACCGACAAGAAGGCCGTCACGCTGAAGATCGCGGCCCGCGACGGCCGGACGATCCTCTTCCTCGACACCAAGCGGGCGGTGGACCGGCTGGTCAAGCGGCTCCTCGCCAACGGCGTACGGGCCTCGGGCCTGCACGGCGGCCGCTCGCAGCCGCAGCGGAACCGGACCCTGGACCAGTTCAAGACCGGCCAGGTCACCGCGCTCGTCGCGACGAACGTGGCGGCCCGCGGCATCCACGTCGACGACCTCGACATGGTCGTGAACGTCGACCCGCCGATGGACCACAAGGACTACCTGCACCGCGGCGGCCGGACCGCCCGCGCCGGTGAGTCCGGCAGCGTCTTCACCCTGGTCCTGCCCGAGCAGAAGCGGGACATGGGCCGGCTGATGTCGAACGCCGGGATCAGCCCGCGCACGGCGCAGATCAAGTCCAGCGACCAGCACCTGACCGATCTGACCGGCGCCAAGGAGCCCTCCGGCGTCGCGATCGTCATCGAGACGCCGCAGCCGACCCCGCCGCGCAAGGCGGCGGGCGCCGGCGGCAGCGGCGCCGGTGGCGGCCGAGGCCGTCGTCGCCGTCCCGCGCCCGCCGGTGGCGGAAGCGGTACGACCACGACCACGTCGATGGGCTCGGGGCGCGCCTCCGGCTCCGGTACGTCCACGGGCCGTGGATCCGGCTCCGCGAGCGGCTCCGGGCGCTCCGCGGGCGGCACGGGCCGCGCCGCGGCCGGTGCGGGTCGCGGCTCCGGCGGCGGCCGGGGTGCCGGCTCCGGCGCGGGTGCCGGGCGCGGTGCCGGGGCGGGCGCCGCCCGCGGCGGACGTCAGGCGCCGAGCACGAGCCGTTCCCGCAGTGCCAGCACGTCGCGGAACTCCAGGCCGAGGCCGACGGAGTAGTAACGGAGAAGGCTTCCGTATGAGGCCCGGACCTGGTCGAGGGCGGTGTCGAGATACTCCGGACGCACCTCCTGGAGCGGCACGATCAGGTCCGGGTTCTGCATGAACCCGCCCTGCTTGAGTCCCTCGCGCACCTTGGCGTCGTAGGCGGCGCGGAGGGTGTTGGAGGCCAGGTAGTCGGCGCGGGCCGCCGTCGTCGGCACGCCCAGCAGGGTGAGCAGGAGATAGCCGGTCCAGCCGGTGCGGTCCTTGCCCGAGGTGCAGTGGAAGAGCAGCGGCCCCCGGGCGGGGTCGGCCAGGTCCCGCAGGTTCGCGGCGAACGCGGCCCGGTTCGCGGCGTCGGTGACGAAGGTCCGGTACACGTCGCTCATGAAGGCGGCCGCCCGCCCGCCGCCGAGCATCTCCTCCTGCCGCACCGGATCGCGGGAGCCGATCGCGGCCGTCAGCTGCCCGAACAGACCGTTGTCGGTGACGGGCCGGGCGACCGGGACCGTACCGGCCGGCAGCCGGTCGGCGCCGTCGTACCGCACCTCCAGCGGGATCCGCAGGTCGACCACGGTGCCGAGGCCGAGCCCGGCGAGGGTGGTGAGGTCGGCGGCGGTGAGCTTGCCGAGGTGGTCGCCCCGGTAGGCGAGGCCCTGGCGGACCCGGCCGCCGTCATAGGTGCGGTACCCACCGAGATCGCGGACGTTGACCGCGCCCTGGAGCGGGATCTGGCGGATCGTGTTCCGGGGTGCTCGCGGTTTCGGGTGCGCCTGCGCGTTCGCCGGCAGGGCCGCGAACAGGGCGGTGGCGCCGGTGGTGGTGAGCAGCGCGCGTCGGGACAGGGGCATGGCCGGACTCCCTCATGGACATACGGGCTGACGGGCGGACGGGCCCACCAAACGTTTGTTAGGCGACTGGGGAGGAAGGTAGCAGTCGCCGGGGCCGGGCGGGAGAGGTGTGCTCGCGATGGGCGAAACGTCGTGCACGACATCCGCACGAGTGGTGACGAGCGGTGAACGTCCGGGGAATTGAAGAGGGTTGGCCTTCCGGGCGCCGCTCTACGCGCGTCATCATCCAGCCATGCGAATCCCCCCTCGATTCACCCTCGCCGGCGGTGTCGCCGCCGCCCTGCTCTCCTCCCTCCTCCTCGGCGCCCCCGCCACCGCCGCGCCGGCCCCCGCCCCCGCCACCGTCGCGTCCTCGCTCGCGGCGACCGCGGCCGTCGGGGACATCTGTTACTCCGACCTGCCCTCCCAGGCCCACACCACCCTGCGGCTGATCGACGCGGGCGGCCCCTACCCGTACCGCCAGGACGGCGCCGTCTTCCAGAACCGGGAAGGGATCCTCCCGTCCCACTCGCTGGGCTACTACCACGAGTACACGGTCGAGACCCCGGGCGTCTCCACCCGCGGTGCCCGCCGGATCGTGACCGGGAACTCGTTCCAGGAGGACTACTACACGGCCGACCACTACGCCTCGTTCGACCTGATCGACCACGGCTGCTGAGACGACCGCCGGCCGACCCCGCCCCGGTCAGCCGCGGCGCGGGGCCGTCCACTCCAGGCGGGTCCTGACCCGGGCGTCCCGGACGTGTTCGAGGGCGGCGAGCGCCGTCTCGCGCGCCGCGCCGTCCGGGTCGCCGTCCGCGAGGATCGTCGCCAACGCGTCCACGGCCCGGGGATCCTGACGGATCGCAAGGCCCCGCGCCGCCTCCGCCGCCGTCTCCGGATCGTCGTCGCCGAGCCGCTCGGCGAGCCCCTCCCGGACGAGAGGGGTGTCGTCGGGCAGCTCGGCGAGGGCGAGCGTCGCCCAGTCCCGCACCCGGGCGTCGCCGTCCCGGCTCAGCGCGAGGAGCACCCCGAGGGCCTCGGCGTGCCCCGCCGGCACGATCCCGGCCAACGCCCCCGCGACCGCCCGCCGCACCGCCGCCTCGGGATGCCCGGCCGCGGCGAGCAGCTCGGGCACCGCCGCCGGGTCCCCGCACTCCCCGAGCGCCAGCACCGCCGACAGCAGGGGCTCCCGCGCCGTGGGCACGGCCTCGGCGGCGAGCGGGCGCAGCACCGGCAGCGCGCTCGCCGCGAAGCCCGGCAGCGCGCCGAGCACCCGCGCGCCGAGCGCCCGCCGCAGCGGATCGCGGTAGGCGCACCAGCCCGCCGCCGCGACGAAGGTCTCCTCGTCGGCACGGCCGGCCAGTTCGGCCACCGCCGTCGTCCAGGCGTCGAGCTCCGGGTCCCCGCAGCGCAGCGCCCGCGCCGCGAGTTCCTCGTGCGGGGTGCGCAGCCCGATCGCCGCCTCCAGGAGCGTGGCGATCGCCGCGTGACCGGTCTGCCGCTCGTCGCCGCGCGTGGGCGCGCCGTCCTCCCGCAGCAGCTCGACGACGACCGTCACCCCGCCGTCCTCCCGGACCCGGCGGACGACCGCCTCGTACGTCTGCCCGCCGTCGTTCCCCGCGACGAGCCCGCGCCGGAGCTCGGCCGCGATGTCGGCGCCGATCCACCGACGTGCCTCCCGCAGCGCGGCCTCCGGGGCGGCAGCCCCGTGGTCGAGCAGCGCCCGTACGCAGGCGGTGGAGCCGCGCCGGGCGGCGGCGACGAGCGGGAGGAATCCGTCGGGTCCCGGGCGGCCCGGGTCGGCGCCGTGCTCCAGGAGCACCCGCGCCGTGTCGGCGTGGCCGAGCCGGAGCGCCCAGGCGAGCGCGGTGAAGCCGAACTCCTCCTCCTGGTCGGCCGGCGCGCCGCCCGCGAGCAGCGCCCGGACGACCTCGGCGTGCCCGCCGCAGGCCGCCCCGCACAGGGGCAGGTCGCTGTCCTCCTCGCCGCTGCGCCGCCCCGGATCGGCCCCGGCGGCGAGCAGCACCCGGACGATCCCGGGCTCGTTGCCGACGGCGGCCCGGTACAGCGCGGTCTCCCCGTCCTCCCGGTCTTCGGGGTCCGCCCCGCTCCGCAGGGCGCGTACGGCCCCGTCCTCGTCCCCGGCCCGGATGGCGTCGAACAGCGTACTCATGCGCCGACCCTGACGCGCCGTCCGCACATGGCGCAAATCCATTCCCCGTACGGGGGCCGGGGCACGCGCCGCCGAATCCCCGGACGGCCCGTCCCCGCAGCCCCGTACCCGGGTCAGGCGGCGCACTCCAGGACCGAGCCGCAGACCCCGCACCGTGCCCGCAGGGACCGCCCCGCGGGGACCCGCAGCCGCTGGAGGCAGACCGGGCAGGCGAAGGAGACGCCGGTCGCGGGGGTCCCGCCGTCGAAGGAGTACGGGGCTCCCGCCGCCGCCCGGCCCTGGCGCCGCTCCCTGCCGTACCGCCGCCGCTCCGCCCAGCCCGCCCCGGCGAGCGGCGGCTGCCGCCGCTCCCGCTCCGCCTCGGCCCGGCCCCGTACCCACGCCTCGTACGCCACCGCGCTGGTGAACCACGGCGAGGGGTCCTCCCCGAAGACCTCGGCCCGCTTGGCGAGGACGTAGCCGAACTCGTCCGGGGTCAGATAGCCGAGCCTCTGGCTCTCGACCCCGTCCTGTCGGTACGCGTCGAGGAGCAGCCAGCCCGCGCCCAGGTAGGTGGTCACGACGTCGGTGAGGATCTCGTTCTCCGCGGTGCCGGGGAAGCCGAGTCCGAGCCGGTGCAGCAGGACGTGGGTGATCTCGTGGGCGAGGGCCGCGCCGATGTCCCGGCGACGGGTCCGGAAGCGGTCGTTGAGTTCGACGAAGTACTCGGGTCCGGCGGCGAGCTCGACGGTGGCCGCGTGCTCCATGGGGCGGAAACTCGCCACGATGCGGGCGTCGGGGAGCCGGAGGTGGTGGACGAGCGCGCGGGCCACCCGCTGGGTGCCCAGATGGAGGTCCTCGTCGTCGCCGATGGCCGTGTCGGCGGGTGGCACGCTCGCCGGAAACCGCTGCACACCGTCGGGGGAGAGGCGCCGGTAGAGCGCGGTGAGCGAGGCCCGGACCTCCGCGCGGTGCGGGAAGCCGCGGCCGACACGAAAGGCCCCCTGACGGTTCGGCATGCCGGATCCCCCCTCCCTTCCACTGTACGGTCCCTCCACGGGTTCTGGCCGAAAAGGCTTTCTTGTGGCGGCAGTTGAGCGCTGTCCATAATCCGGACATGGCTTGACGGGCTCATGTCATCCCCGTCGGGCTCAACCCCCCATGGAAGAAGGAGCACGCGTGAAGAAGAACCGACTGGTCGGCGCCCTCCAGAAGCTCGCCGCCGCCGGCGCCGTCGTCCTCGCCGCCGTCAGCCTCCAGCCCACCACCGCCTCCGCCGCCCCGGCGCCCGTCGTCGGCGGCGTGCGCGCCGCCCAGGGCGAGTTCCCCTGGATGGTCAGGCTCTCGATGGGCTGCGGCGGTTCGCTGATCACCCCGCAGGTCGTCCTCACCGCGGCCCACTGTGTGAGCGGCTCCGGCAACAACACCAGCATCACCGCCACCGCCGGTGTCGTGGACCTGCAGAGCAGCAGCGCGATCAAGGTCAGGTCCACCAAGGTCCTCCAGGCCCCGGGCTACAACGGCAAGGGCAAGGACTGGGCGCTGATCAAGCTCGCGAGCCCGATCACCTCGCTGCCCACCCTGAAGATCGCCGAGACCACCGCGTACAACAGCGGCACCTTCACCGTGGCCGGCTGGGGCGCCGCTCGCGAGGGCGGATCGCAGCAGCGCTACATGCTCAAGGCGAACGTCCCGTTCGTCTCCGACGCCTCCTGCCAGGCCTCGTACGGCAGTGACCTCGTCCCCAGCGAGGAGATCTGCGCCGGATACAGCCAGGGCGGCGTCGACACCTGCCAGGGTGACTCCGGCGGCCCGATGTTCCGCAAGGACAACGCCGGCGCCTGGATCCAGGTCGGCATCGTGAGCTGGGGCGAGGGCTGCGCCCGGGCCGGCTACCCCGGCGTCTACACGGAGGTCTCGACCTTCGCCTCCGCGATCAAGTCGGCCGCGGCCACGCTGTAACGGCGAACCGTGAACGGGCGCCCCGGAGCGGCCTCGGCTCCGGGGCGCCTTCACGCGCGTGATCCCCTGATTCAGTGGGAAAGGACGTCGAGGGCGACGTCCGCCCCCGCCCCGCCCTCCAGTTCGAGCACCCACACCTCGTTGGCGCCCTCCCGCAGCACCGGCCCCGGCACGAACAGCGACTCCTGCGGGCCGACGTTCCAGTACCGGCCCAGGCAGAAGCCGTTCACCCAGACGAAGCCGCGCGTCGCGTCCGGGAGGGAGAGCGTCGCGTCTCCGGGCCCGGCCACCTCCACCTCGGCCCGGTACAGCCCCGGCCCCGTCTCCCCGGCCGCCGGCCGGAACGGCACCTTCGCCACCGCCGCCGCCTCGAAGGCGCCCAGACGCAGGCCCTGAGCCCGGAACCCGTGCAGGTACTGCCGCTCGTGCCGCACCCCGCCCGTGATCCCCTTGGGCTCCGCGAGCCGCGGCCCGTAGTTGACCCGGCCCAGCGACTCCACCCACAGGTCCACCAGGGCGGGACCCGCCACCGGCTCCACGAGCGTCGCGTCCTCGGCGTCGAGCACCCCCGCCAGGACCCCGTCGACGTACACCGTCGCCCGGTCCCGCAGCCCCGTCACCCCCAGCGCGTACGGCTGCCGCGGCCCCGGGACCGCCACCCGGTAGCGAACCAGGCCACGGTCCACGCCCAGCTCCTCGAAGGACGGCGGCACCGGCGCCCGCGACTCCTCGTCGCCGAGCACCTCCAGGACCTCGTCGAGCGGCGCCCACGCCACGAGGCCGCCCCGCACCGGGGCCGCGAGCCGCGCCGGCGGTTCGGGCACCTCGGGCAGCGGTCCCTCCGCGAACTCCGCGAGCACCTCGCGCAAGCGCCGGAACTTCTCCGTCGGCCGCCCCGCCTCGTCCACCGGCGCGTCGTAGTCGTACGAGGTCACCGTCGGCCGCAGCACCCCGTCGTGCAGCTCGCCCGTCCGGTTCGCCCCCGCCCAGCCGCCGAAGTTGGTCCCGCCGTGCGCCATGTACACGTTGACCGACGCCCCGCACTCCAGGATCTCCCGCAGCGCCGCCGCCGCGTCCGCCGCGTCCCGCACCGCGTGCTCCGTGCCCCAGTGGTCGAACCAGCCGCACCAGAACTCCATGCACATCAACGGCCCCTTCGGCTGGTGCCGCCGCAGCGTCGCGAAGCCCTCCCGCGCCCCCGAGCCGAAGTTCGCCGTCGCGAGCACCCCCGGCACCGAACCACCCGTCAGCATGTGGTCCTCAGGACCGTCCGACGTGAAGAGCGGCACGCTCACCCCGCACGCGCGCAACAGCTCCGCCACCCACTCCAGATACGCCCGGTCGCTGCCGTAACTCCCGTACTCGTTCTCCACCTGCACCAGGACCACCGGGCCGCCCCGGTCGACCTGCCGCTCCACCACCTGCGGAAGCAGCCGCCGGAACCAGGCCTCCACCGCCGCCAGGAACTCCGGGTCGAGGGTCCGCACACGCCGCCCGAGCGGTCCCGTCAGCCAGTGCGGAAGCCCGCCGTTCTCCCACTCGGCGCAGATGTACGGACCCGGGCGCACGATCGCGTGCATCCCGGCCCGCTCCACCGCGTCCAGGAACCGGCCGAGCGCCTCCACGTCCCCGTACCGGCCGGGCTCCGGCGCGTACAGGTTCCAGGGGACGTACGTCTCGACGCAGTCGAGGCCCATCGCGCGCAGCATCCCGAGCCGGTGCTCCCAGTGCGCCTCGTGCACCCGGAAGTAGTGCAACGCCCCCGAGAGGAGGCGCACCGGCCGCCCGTCGAGCAGAAAGTCCTCGTCACCCACAGCGAACGTGCTCATGGCCTCACCCTCGCCCTCTGGCGGCGGACCGGTCCATGGACAAAGATCGTCGCAGTTTGGACGTTAGAGACGTCGCAGCGGACGTCAGGGAGGCCCACCCGGCATGTACCACACCTGGATGCGCTACTTCACGCCCGGCCCGGTCCACCACCGCCTCGGCCTCGTCTGCCTCGGCGTCGGGCTCCAGCACGGCACCCTGCCCACGGTCGGACCCCGCACCCTCGACCACCACGTCGCCGTCGTCGTGTCCGCGGGCAGCGGCTGGTACCTGGGCGCCGACGGACGCCGCACCGCCGTCACCGCCCCCGCCCTGATCTGGCTCACCCCCGGCACCCCCCACCACTACGCCGCCGACCCCGGAACCGGCTGGGACGAGGCCTTCGTCGACTTCTCGGGACCCGCCACCGCCACGTACACCGAGCTCGGCTACATCGAGCCCGACCGGCCCGTCGTGCCCCTCTCCGACGCCGCCCCCGCCCGCGCCGCCATCAGCCGCATAGCCCGCGCCGCCCGCCCCGGCAACCCCCTCCTGGAGGTCGAGACCGGAGCCGCCGTCCACGAGCTGCTCGTCGCCCTGCGCCGCGCCCGCGCCGACACCAACGCCGACGGCGACCCCGTCCTCGCCGCCCTCGCCCGCGACGCCTTCCAGCCGCTCTCCGTCGCCGAACACGCGGCCCGGCACGGCATGACCGCCGCCGAACTGCGCACCGCCGTCCGCCGCGCCGCCGGCTGCAGCCCCAAGGACTACCTGCTCACCGTCCGCCTCGGCCGCGCCAAGGAACTCCTCGCCGCCACCGAGCTCCCCGTCGCGGCCGTCGCCCGCCGCGTCGGCTACGACGACCCCGCCTACTTCTCCCGGCTCTTCACCCGCCGGGTCGGCACCGCGCCCATCCGCTTCCGCGAGCAGCAGGGGCGGTCCGTCCACGGCGGCTGGAGCAACCGCGTTCCGGATCCCGAACACCCGCCCACGATCCAGCCGAGATCCGTCTAAGCTCGCGGATCATGAGTGACTCCACCCCGCCCCGCCCGGTCGACGACTCCGTACGGGCCGAACTGACCCGGCTCCGCGAGAGCATCGACAACATCGACGCCGCGGTCGTGTACATGCTCGCCGAGCGCTTCAAGTGCACCCAGCAGGTCGGCGTCCTCAAGGCCGAGCACAAGCTGCCGCCCGCCGACCCCGCCCGTGAGGCCCGCCAGATCGCCCGGCTGCGCGAGCTGGCCGAGAGCGCGAGACTGGACCCGGCCTTCGCGGAGAAGCTCCTGAACTTCATCATCGCCGAGGTCATCCGCCACCACGAGACGATTGCGGACGGAGCACGCTGATGGCCCGCGTCACGGTCTTCACCCTCGGAGGGACCATCTCCGCGCGAGGCGGTGACGCGGCCCGCATGACCGGCCAGGAGGTCCTGGCCGGACTCGGCGCGCCCGAGGGCGCCGTCCTCCGCGACTTCCGGCGCGTCCCCAGCTCCTCCCTCACCCACGAGGACCTCGCGGACCTCGCCGCCGAGGTCCGCGCCACCGTCGCCGCCGGCTCCGGCGTGGTCGTCGTCCAGGGCACCGACACCCTGGAGGAGACCGCTTTCCTCCTCGACCTGCTCTGCACCACCGAGCAGCCCATCGCCGTCACCGGCGCCATGCGCCGCCCCGACCTGCCCGGCGCCGACGGCCCCGCCAACCTCGCCGCCGCGCTCGCCGTCGCCGCCGACCCCGCCTGCCGGAACCTCGGCGTCCTCGTCGTCCTCGCCGACGAGATCCACGCCGCCCGCCTCGCCCGCAAGACCCACACGACCTCGGTCGCCACCTTCGCCTCGCCCGGGGCCGGCCCGATCGGCACCGTCGTCGAGGGCGAGCCCCGGATCCTGCTCCGCCCCGCCGCCCGCGCCGCGCTCTGCCCGCTGACGTTCGACCCCGAGGTCAGGGTCGCCCTCCTCACCCTCTCCCAGGGCGACCGGGGCGAATTCCTCGAAGCCGTCGACCACCGCTTCCAGGGCCTCGTCGTCGCCGCCTTCGGCGCCGGCCACGTCCCCGCCTGGTTCGTCGAGCCGCTCGCCGAGCTCGCCCGCCGCGTCCCGGTCGTCCTCGCCTCCCGTACGGGCGGCGGAACGACCCTCTCGCACACCTACCGCGGCCCCGGCTCCGAGTACGACCTGCTGCACCACGGACTGATCCCCGCCGGCCCCCTCGACCCCGCCAAGGCCCGGATCCTCCTCCACGCCCTGCTCTCCAGCGGCGTGGCCGGCCCCTCCGGCTACGACCGCCCCCGCATCACGGCCGCCTTCGCCCACCTGAACGGCTCCGGACTCGCCTGAGCCGCGTTCCCCCCACCGCCCCCTGCCACGGGCCGGAGGCATCAGGCAGCATGGGCCCCATGTCCGTACTGACGCGCGACGAAGCGCAGACCCGTGCCCAGCTCCTCGACGTCCACCGCTATCTGGTGGACCTCGACCTCACCACCGGCGCCGAGACCTTCGGGTCCACCAGCACCGTCCGATTCGCCGCCCGCGCCGCCGGGGACACCTTCGTCGAGCTCAAGCCCGAGACCCTCCACTCAGCGACCCTCGACGGAGTGGCCCTCGACACCGCAGCCCTCACCGGCAACCGGCTCCCGCTGAGCCTCACGGAGGGCGAGCACGAGCTGATCGTCACCACGACCATGCGGTACTCCCGCACGGGCGAGGGCATGCACCGCTTCACGGACCCCACCGACGGCGAGTCGTACGTCTACACGCAGCTCTTCATGGAGGACGTCCAGCGGGTCTTCGCCGCCTTCGACCAGCCCGACCTGAAGGCCGTCTTCGAGCTGACCGTCACCGCCCCCGAGGGCTGGACGGTCCTCGCCAACGGCATCACCGAGCGGCAGTCCGACGGGCGGTGGAAGGCCGCCCCCACCCAGCTGCTCTCCACCTACTTCGTCTGCGTCGCCGCCGGCCCCTGGCACTCGGTCCGCACCGAGCACGCCGGGCTCCCCTTCGGCATCCACTGCCGCCGCTCCCTCGCCCCCCACCTCGACGCCGACGCCGACGAGATCTTCGCCGTCACCAAGGCCTGCTACGACCGGTACCACGAGAAGTTCGACGAGCCGTACCCCTTCGACTCGTACGACCAGGCCTTCGTCCCCGAGTTCAACTCCGGCGCCATGGAGAACCCCGGACTCGTCACCTTCCGCGACGAGTTCGTCTTCCGCTCCGCCGTCACCGTCACCGAGCGCCAGACCCGCGCCATGGTCATCGCCCACGAGATGGCCCACATGTGGTTCGGCGACCTCGTCACCCTGCGCTGGTGGGACGACATCTGGCTGAACGAGTCCTTCGCCGAGTACATGGGCTACCAGACCGTCAACGAGGCCTGCGCCGACCTCTTCCCCGACACCTGGGTCGACTTCGGCGTCACCCGCAAGGCCTGGGGGTACGAGGCAGACCAGCGGCCCTCCACCCACCCCGTCGCCCCGGACCCC
This sequence comes from Streptomyces sp. NPDC058650, assembly GCF_042717315.1. NCBI lineage: Bacteria > Bacillati > Actinomycetota > Actinomycetes > Kitasatosporales > Streptomycetaceae > Streptomyces > Streptomyces sp. NPDC058650. The sequence continues at coordinate 237,706 of NZ_JBHXRL010000006.1, read as the reverse complement.
GAAGCCGTCCCCGACACCGCGTCCGCGCTCCTCAACTTCGACGGCATCTCCTACGCCAAGGGCGCCTCCGCCCTCCGCCAGCTCGTCGCCTGGCTCGGCGAGAAGGCCTTCCTCGCCGGCATCAACATCCACTTCAAGCGGCACAAGTTCGGCAACGCGACCCTCGCCGACTTCATCGACAACCTCGCCGCCGCCACCGACCGCGACGTCCACGGCTGGGCCGAGCAGTGGCTGCGCACCACGGGCGTCGACACGCTCACCCCGCGCCTCGACGGCGAGGGCAACCGCTGGCGGCTCACCGTCGACCGCGAGGGCAGCCGCCCGCACCGCGTCGACGTCGGCGTGTACGACCGGGGCGCCTCCGGCGACCTCGTCCTGCGCGAGCGGCGCGCCGTCGACGTACCGCAGGAGGCGCCCACCGAGCTGACCGGTCCGCGCCCCGCCCTCGTCGTCCTCAACGACGAGGACCTCACCTACGCCAAGCTCCGCTTCGACGAGGTCTCCGAGGAGTCCGCCCTCCGCGGCCTCTCCCGCATCCCCGACGCGCTGACCCGCGCCGTCGTCTGGAACGCGATGCGGGACATGGTCAGGGACGGCGACCTCGCCCCCGCCGACTACCTGGAGTTCGCCGTCGCGCACCTGACCGAGGAGACCGAACTCTCCCTCGTCCAGGGCGTCCTGAGCTTCGCCCGCACCCAGATCGCCGACCGGTACGTCACCGAGGACGAGCGCCCCGCCGCCCTCGCGACGATCGGCGAGATCGCCCGCGCGCTGCTCCGCCGCACCGAGGACGGCGAGGCCCCGGGCCTGCGCCTCACCGCCGTGCGCACGTACATCGACAGCGCCACCTCGCCCGCGAAGATCGCCTCCTGGCTGGAGGAGGGCACCGTCCACGGCGGCCCCGAGCTCGACCCCGAGCTGCGCTGGCGGATCATCGCCCGCCTCGCCGTCCTCGGCGCCACCGACGAGACGGTGATCGCCGCCGAGCTGGCGCGCGACCCGAGCGCCACCGGCCAGGAGGGCGCCGCGCTCTGCCGGGCCGCCCTCCCCGACCCGGCGGCGAAGGAGGCCGCCTGGTCGGCCCTCTTCGACACGGACGACCTCTCCAACTACCTCTTCACCGCCACCGCCCGGGGCTTCTGGCAGCCCGAACACGCCGAGCTCGTACGGGAGTACGTGCCCCGCTTCTACGCCGACGCCACCGCCCTCGGCGACCGGCGCGGCGCGGCGATGGGCGAGGCCGCGGGCCGGTACGCCTTCCCGGCGTACGCGATCGACGCCGAGTCCCTCGCCCTCGGCGAGTCCCACCTGACCGACGGCGCCATGATCCCGGCGCTCCACCGCAAGGTCGTCGACCAACTCGACGACCTCCGCAGGGCACTGGCGGTCCGCACCGCGTGACCCCCGTCGCGGGCGTTCGTTCCGCTGGGGCCGGGGGTCCCCAGCCCAGCGGGACGATTGCCCGCACGGAGGCAAGGCCGGTGTCCCCCGTTCGGGTCACAAGGTCCGACTCTCCGGACATACCCCGACAACCCCCGGCACGCTGTCGTCCATGCGTGCCGCACCCCCACCCCTCGCCGGAGGCGCCCCCGGCGCCGACGCCCTCCGCCCCCTCCTGGACACCGTCCTCGACGCGCTCCGTACCGGCGCGGAGGAGAGGGGCGGGCCCCTTCCGGCGGGCGGACCCGACGCCGTGGCGGCCAGGGTGGCGGCCCTCGGAGCCTTACTCCCCGAGACCGGGACCGGCGCCGACGAGGCCCTCCGCGCCCTCGTCACGGCCCTCGCCGCCGGAGCCGCCGACCCCGCCCACCCGCACTGCGCCGCCCACCTCCACACCCCGCCCCTCGCGCTCGCCGCCGCCGCCGACCTCGCCGCCTCCGCGCTCAACCCGTCCATGGACTCCTGGGACCAGGCCCCCGCCGCCTCCGCCCTCGAAGCCCTGGTCACCGCCGCCCTCGCCGCCGAGGTCTTCCCCGCGGCGGGAGCCCCCGACGCCCTCGTCACCACCGGCGGTACGGAGTCCAACCAGCTCGCCCTGCTCCTCGCGCGCGAGCGCCACGCCGCACACGGGGCGGTGCGGACCGTCGTCGGCGCCAACGCCCACCACTCCTTCCACCGCGCCGCCTGGCTCCTCGGGCTCCCCGCCCCGGTCACCGTCCCCACCCCGCACGGCGTCCTCGAACCGGCCGCCCTGGCCGAGGCCCTGACCACGACGCACGGCCCCGTCCTCGTCGTCGCCACCGCCGGAACCACCGACGAGGGCCTGATCGACCCGCTCCCGGAGATCGCCGACCTGTGCGCGGCCCACGGCGCCGAACTCCACGTCGACGCCGCCTACGGAGGCCCCGTCCTCCTCAGCACCGCCCACCGCCGGCTCCTCGACGGCCTCGACCGGGCCCGTACCGTCACCGTCGACCTGCACAAGCTCGGCTGGCAGCCGGCCGCCGCCGGACTCCTCGCCGTACGGGACGCCGCCGACCTCGCCGTCCTCGGCCACACCGCCGACTACCTCAACGCCGACGACGACACCGAGGCCGGCCTCCCCGACCTCCTCGGCCGCTCCCTGCGCACCACCCGCCGCCCGGACGTCCTCAAGACGGCCGTCACCCTCCGCGCCCTCGGCCGCTCGGGCCTCGGCGCCCTCGTCGACGCGTGCATGGCCCTCGCCCAGGACCTCGCCGACCTCGTGGAGAAGACCCCCGGCCTCGACCTGCGCACCCGGCCCACCCTCACGACCGTCCTCTTCCGGCCGTCGGAAGCCACCGACGAGACCGTCGCCGCGATCCGCCGCACCCTCCTCGCCGAGGGCCGCGCGGTCCTCGGCCGGGCCGAGGCGGACGGCCGCCTCTGGCTCAAGGCCACCCTGCTCAACCCCCACGCCACCCCCGGCGACCTGGCACAGCTCCTCACCCTCGTGGAAGGCGGCACGCACCGATGACCGGCAGCACCCCCAAGGACGACGACCTCGACCAGCCCCACGACCTGGTGGGTGTCGGCATCGGCCCCTTCAACCTCTCGCTCGCCGCCCTCGCGCACGGCGTCCCCGGCGGCCTCTCCGCCACCTTCTACGAGCAGCGGCCCGCCTTCCACTGGCACCCCGGCCTCCTCATCGAGGGCGCCACCCTCCAGGTCCCCTTCCTCGCCGACCTGGTGACCCTCGCGGACCCCGCCAGCCCCTGGACCTTCCTCAACTACCTGAAGAGCCGCGAGCGCCTCTTCCCCTTCTACTTCGCCGAGAAGTTCCACATCCAGCGCGCCGAGTACGACGCGTACTGCCGCTGGGTCAGCGAACGGCTCCCCGGGCTCCACTTCGGCCACCAGGTCGACTCCGTCCGCTGGAACCCGGAGCGCCGCCTCTTCGAGGTCGACTTCACCCAGATCGACCCGGACGGCGAGGCCGAGGCCCTCGGCCGCGCCTACACCCGGAACGTCGTCCTCGGCGTCGGCACCGAGCCGTACGTCCCCGAGCCCCTCAGGCCGCTCGCCGAGGCCCCCGGCGTCCCCGTGATCCACTCCGCGGACTACCTCGCCCACCGCGAGACGCTCCTCGCCGCCGGTCACGTCACCGTCATCGGCTCCGGCCAGTCCGGCGCCGAGATCTTCCTCGACCTGCTCCGCGCCCGCCCCGCCGGAGCCGAGAAGATCCACTGGCTGGCCCGCACCGAGGCCTTCGCCCCCATGGAGTACTCCAAGCTCGGCCTGGAGCACTTCACCCCCGACTACACCCGCTACTTCCACTCCCTGCCCGAGCCCGTACGCGGCGAACTCGTGCCCCGCCAGTGGCAGCTGCACAAGGGCATCGACGCCGACACCATCGCCGCCATCCACGACGAGCTCTACCGCCGCACCCTGCACGGCGGCTGGCCCGACGCCGTCCTCACCCCCGGTGTCCGCGTCCGCACCGCGGGCCGCGTCGCCACCACCCAGGTCGAACTGCACCTGGAACACCTCCAGCAGGGCACCCGCTCCCGGCTCACCACCGACGCCGTCGTCCTCGCGACCGGCTACCGCGAGCGACCCGTGGACCGGATGCTCGCCGGACTCGACCCGTACCTGCGCCACGACGCGGCCGGCCGCGCCCGGATCGACGAGCGGTACCGGCTGGTCCTCGACCCCTCCGTCACCGGCTCCGTCTACGTCCAGAACGCCGAGAAGCACACCCACGGCGTCGGCGCCCCCGACCTCGGCCTCGCCGCCTGGCGCAGCGCGACCATCCTCAACGCGGTCACCGGCAAGGAGCCCTACCCGCTGCCGCGCCGCACCGCCTTCACCAGCTTCGGCCTGGAGACGCGAGAGGCGCCGAGCATCCCGGCCCAGGACCGGAAGCTGACGCCTCTCGTACAGCACTGAAGGATCAGAAGAACGCCTAGAAGACCGGCACGCCGTCCCGGGTCAGCTTCCAGTCCACCGACGCGAACAGACCCGGGTCGACCGTCCCCTTCGCCTTCACCCACTGGATGATGGTGTTGCGGATCTCGTCCGAGTTCGCCCACAGCTGCTGCGCGTTCGCGACGTGCGGGAACGCGCCGCCGCCGCTCGCCCGGTAGTTGTTGACCGCGAGGACGAACTTCGCGGCCGGGTCGAGCGGCTTGCCCTCGAAGGACAGGTTCACGATCCGCGAACCGGCCGGCTTCGCGATGTCGATCTCGTACGTCAGACCCGACACGGCGTCGTAGTTGTAGTCCGGAGTCCCGCCCGCGTTGGTCAGGAGCGCGGTGTCCACCGGCGCCCCCGCCGCGGTCTGGACGTAGTACCTCGCCGAGTACTCCAGGTACTCCTTCAGCTGGGCGCCCGTCATCAGCCGGGCTTCCAGGGTGTTCTCGAACGGGTACAGGCCGGCGGCGTCCTTGATGGTGACCTGGCCGGCCGGGATCCGGGCCGTGCGCGAGAAGCAGGACGCCTGCGAGAGCACCGGCAGGGCCGCGTGCGCGCCGCCCGCGAGGGCCGCCTTCACCGTCTCCGCCTGGACCGCGTTGATCAGGTCGATGATCGGCTCGTCCTTCCACGGCGCGTCGGTCGTGGCCATGGCCGCGGTGGAGGTGCCGATGACCTGATTGACGTACGCGACGACCTTCTCGTGCTCGTCCGCGAGCAGCCCGGTGATCTCCGGGTCCTCCGCCACCGTGTTGGAGTTGAGGACCTGCGCGCCGACCTTCTCGACGACCCAGCGGCCCTTCTCCCACACCAGGTCGAAGTCGATGAGGGTGAGGCGCTGGCCCCACTTGAGCGGCTCGGACAGGACGACGTCCTTGCCGGTCTCCTTGTTCTTCACCCGGTACTCGGGGATCTCGGTGTGCGCGTGACCGACGAGGATCGCGTCGATGCCCGGCACCTGCTCGGCGACGAGCCCGGCCGCGTTCTCGATGTGGGGGAGCTGGTCACCGTACGAGGACGTGCCGCTGGAGCCGGAGTGCGCCGAGACGACGACCACGTCCGCGCCCATCGAGCGCAGCTTCGGCACCCACTTCGCGGCCTGCTCCTCAAGACCGGGGAAGACCATCTTCCCGGAGACGTTCGCCTTGTCCCAGATGGCGATGCCCGGATTGGTCAGGCCGAGTATCGCGACCTTGACGTCCTTGCCGTGCGGGGTGCGCATCCGGTGCATGCTGTACGGGGGGAAGGCCGGGCGCAGGGTCTTCGCGTCGAGCGCGTTGGCGCCGAGCAGCGGGAAGTCGCACTGCTCCTCGAACTTCCGCAGCACCGGAATGCCGTAGTTGAACTCGTGGTTGCCGAGCGCGGCGGCGTCGTAGCCGATGGCGTTCATCGCCTGGGCCATCGGGTGGACCGGGCCGCCGGCCTGGGTGATGGGGTCGACCTTGGCGTAGTAGTAGGACAGCTGGGTGCCCTGGATGGTGTCGCCGGCGTCGATGAGGAGGGTGTTGCGGCGGCCCTTCGCCGCGCGGACCTGGTCGACGAGGGTGGAGATCTTGGCGAGACCGATGTCGTTGTGCGCCTTGTCGTCGAACTCCTTGTCCGTGAAGTAGTCCCAGTTGAAGACGTTGCCGTGCAGGTCGGTCGTCCCCATCACGGTGAACGAGTACCGCTTCGCCGGCTTGGGGCGGCGCCCGTGGGCCTCGGCGGGGGCGGCGGCGCCCGCGGTGAGGGCGGCTCCGGCCCCGACGGCCACGGAGCTCTCCAGGAACGTCCGGCGGTTCAACGGCATGTGCTTCTCCTTGGTTCGATGGCGTTGTTCGCGGCGCGCGATCGGACACAGGATCAAGCGCACAACGCGCGTAGATTCTGGCTCAGGCGGCACGTCGGCAACAGCCCTTTCGGGTTACGGAGTGGGAAAGTGTTCGGTGGACGATCGTTGCCGAACATGGAGGAGTCAGGACGTGACGCAGGAACACGCGACCCCCGGGGCGCCGCAGGTGACGGTGCGTGGCGAGGGCCGGCTGGAGGTCGACCCCGAGTTCGCCCGGATCTGGGTGACGGTCTCCGCGCGCGGCACGGACCGCTCGGCGACGCTCGCGGAGCTGACCCGGCGGAACGCGGGCGTGCTCGACCTCGTCAAGGCGCAGGGGGACACGGTCCAGAAGCTGGAGACGGGCCGGTTCTCGATCTCGCCGGAGCTCGGCAGGCGCGGGCGCGGCGAGCGGGTGCACGCCTTCGTGGGCCGGGTCCGGCTGACGGCCGAGCTGACCGATTTCACGGCCCTCGGGGAGCTGGTGACCCGGCTCGCCGATCTGGAGATGACGGCTGTCGACGGGCCGTGGTGGGAGCTGAGGCCGGACTCCCCGGCGTACGCGGAGGCGCGGCGTCTCGCCGTGACGGAGGCGGTGCAGCGGGCGCGGGCGTACGCGTCGGCCCTCGGCACCTCGCTCTCCTCACTCCTCGAACTCGCGGACGCCGGTCTCGCGGGGCCCGGCCTGTCGGGGGCGCCCCCGGTCTTCGCCGCGGCGCCGGCGGGCTTCGCGGCGGAGCGGGCCGGCGAGGCGCCTCCGCTGGACCTCGAACCGCAGCGGCAGACGGTCACGGCCGAGGTCGTCGCACGCTTCACGATGGTGCCGCCCGCACTCTGAGACAAGGGGCGCGGGGGCGCGAAAATCGCTCATCGGAGCACCCCCGTGCACAGATTCAAGACTTGTCAACAACCTTTCACGGAAAGGTTGTTGAGTAGTCATGCCGCGCCAATTTCCTACTGATGGGTAAGGCCTAGGCTCGACCCATGCGCCGAGCGAAAATCGTTTGTACCCTTGGGCCCGCCACCGAAACATACGACCAGATCAAGGCGTTGATCGAGGCCGGAATGGACGTGGCCCGCTTCAACCTCAGTCACGGCACGTACGCCGACCACGAGGAGCGCTACCAGCGCGTACGCAAAGCCTCCGACGAGACCGGCCGCAGCGTCGGTGTCCTCGCCGACCTTCAAGGCCCGAAGATCCGTCTCGGCCGCTTCCGTGAAGGTCCCGTACTCCTTGAACGCGGCGACGAGTTCACCATCACCGTCGAGCCGATGGAAGGCGACCGCCACTGCTGCGGGACGACCTACTCCGGCCTCGCCGGGGACGTGACCGCAGGCGAGCGCATCCTCGTCGACGACGGCCGCGTCACCCTGGAGGTCACCTCCGTCGAAGGACCCCGGGTGAACACCCTGGTCATCGAGGGCGGCATGGTCTCCGACCACAAGGGCCTCAACCTGCCCGGCGTCGCCGTCTCCGTACCCGCCCTGTCCGAGAAGGACATCGAGGACCTCCGCTGGGCCCTGCGCATCGGCGCCGACGTCATCGCCCTCTCCTTCGTCCGGAGCGCCCGGGACATCGTGGACGTCCACCGGATCATGGACGAGGAGGGTCGCCGGCTGCCCGTCATCGCCAAGATCGAGAAGCCGCAGGCCGTCGAGAACATCGAGGAGATCGTCGCCGCCTTCGACGGCATCATGGTCGCCCGCGGCGACCTGGGCGTCGAAATGCCCCTGGAGCAGGTGCCGATCGTTCAGAAGCGGGCGGTCAAGCTGGCGAAGCGCAACGCCAAGCCGGTCATCGTCGCCACCCAGATGCTCGACTCGATGATCGACAACTCCCGCCCCACGCGCGCCGAGGCGAGCGACGTGGCGAACGCGGTCATCGACGGCACCGACGCCGTCATGCTCTCCGGTGAGACGAGCGTCGGCCGCTACCCGATCGAGACGGTCCGCACCATGAGCCGGATCGTCGAGGCCGCGGAGGAGGACGTCCTCGCGCAGGGACTGCCGCCGCTGACCGAGCGCAACAAGCCCCGCACGCAGGGCGGGGCCGTCGCCCGCGCCGCCGCCGAGATGGGCGACTTCCTCGGGGCCAAGTTCCTCGTGGCCTTCACCCAGTCCGGCGACACGGTCAAGCGGCTCTCCCGCTATCGCTCGCCGATCCCGCTGCTCGCCTTCACGCCGGACCCGGCGACGCGCTCGCAGCTCAACCTCACCTGGGGCGTGGAGACCTTCCTCGGTCCGCACGTGGACTCCACGGACGCGATGGTGGCCCAGGTGGACGAGGAGCTGCTGCGGATCGGACGCTGCAAGAAGGGCGACATCGTGGTCATCACGGCCGGGTCCCCGCCGGGTGTCGCCGGCTCGACGAACCTGGTCCGGGTCCATCACATCGGCGAGCCCTTGACCTAGGCCGTTCGGCGGAGCGTGCGACGCTCAACTCGAACCTTGGAATCAAAGGTAAAGTGCCCCGGGTGGGATTCGAACCCACGCTGTATGGTGTTTGAGACCACTGCCTCTTCCGCTGGGCTACCGGGGCATCCTTCAAAACGAAGGTCGGTGATCACCCGCCGTGTCCCTACCTTACAGGAGGTGGGTAGGCTCATGGGGAGCTGTATCCGCCTCCGAAACGAGGCCATGGAACGAGGAGCCCGCGTGACCGCCCCCGAGTCGCCCCAGCCCGCCGACGACGCCGAGCCGTCGCACGTCCCGCCGCTGACGACCCGCGTCGTCATCGCCGAAGACGAGGCGCTCATCCGCCTCGACCTCAAGGAAATGCTCGAGGAAGAGGGCTACACGGTCGTCGGTGAGGCCGGAGACGGCGCCACCGCCGTCGAGCTCGCCCGCGAGCACCGCCCCGACCTCGTCATCCTCGACGTCAAGATGCCCGTCCTCGACGGCATCTCGGCCGCCGAGAAGATCGCGGGCGAGTCCATCGCCCCGGTCCTCATGCTGACCGCCTTCTCGCAGCGCGAGCTCGTCGAGCGGGCCCGGGACGCCGGCGCCATGGCGTACCTGGTGAAGCCCTTCAGCAAGAGCGACGTGGTGCCCGCCATCGAGATGGCCGTCTCCCGGTTCGCCGAGCTGCGCGCCCTGGAGAAGGAGGTCGCCGACCTCTCCCTCCGGCTGGAGACCCGCAAGCTGGTGGACCGCGCCAAGTCGATCCTGCAGACCCAGTACGGTCTGACGGAGCCGGCCGCGTTCCGCTGGATCCAGAAGACCTCCATGGACCGCCGCATGTCGATGCAGCAGGTCGCCGAGGCGGTCATCGAGGACGCCGAGGAGAAGAAGGCGGCCAAGGGCCAGTAGCGGGAGCCGTTCCGTACGGAGGAAGGCCCGCCCCACGTCACTGTGGGGCGGGCCTTCCGTCCGTGGTGCGGACCGGGCCGATCAGTCCTCGCCGAGGTACGCCTTGCGGACGGACTCGTCGTGGAGCAGGTTCTGGCCCGTGCCCGAGAGCACGACCTTGCCGATCTCCATGACGTGACCGTGGTCCGCCAGGGCGAGCGCGGCTTGGGCGTTCTGCTCGACGAGCAGGATGGTGGTGCCCTGGGCCTTCAGCTCCGAGATCGTCGCCATGATCTTCTGCATCATGATCGGGGAGAGACCCATGGAGGGCTCGTCGAGCATGAGCAGCTTCGGCTGGGACATCAGCGCCCGGCCCATGGCGAGCATCTGCTGCTCACCGCCGGAGAGCGTGCCGGCCGCCTGCTTGCGACGCTCGCCCAGGATCGGGAAGAGGTCGTAGGCGCGCTGGACGTCCTTGGCGATGCCCGCGGTGTCCTTCCGGAGGAAGGCGCCGAGGAGGAGGTTCTCCTCGATCGTCATGCGGGGGAAGATGTGCCGGCCCTCGGGGGAGTGGGCCAGACCCAGAGAGACGATCTTGTGCGCGGGGATCTTGCGGAGGGACTTGCCCTCGAACTTGATCTGGCCGCCGACCGGCTTGAGGAGCCCGGAGAGGGTCCGCAGGGTGGTGGTCTTCCCGGCGCCGTTGGTGCCGATGAGGGTGACGACCTCACCGGCGTCGACGGAGAAGGAGATGCCCTTGACGGCCTCGATCTTCCCGTAGGCGACGCGCAGGTCCTCGACTTCGAGCAGTGCGGTCATGCGTCGTTCTCCTTGCCCGAACCGGGGGCTTGCGGGGTGTCCTCCGAGGTCTCCTCGGCGTCCGGGGCGTCCTCGGTGTCCGGGGCGTCCTCGGCGTTCGGAGCCTCGTCGGTCTCCGGGGCCTCGTCGGTCTCCGGGGCCTCGGCGGCCGGGGCCACCGGGGTCTCCGGAGCCTCGTCCGAGGCGGGGGCCTCGGGAGCCTCGGGGGCGTCGTCCGCGGCCACGGGCGCGTCGGCCTCGACCGGCTCGCCCAGGTACGCGGCGATGACCCGCTCGTCACCCTGGACGGTCGCGCTGTCGCCCTCGATCAGCTTCTGTCCCTGGACGAGCACGGCGACCCGGTCGCAGAGGTTGAAGATGAACCGCATGTCGTGCTCGATGACGAGCACGGCGATGCCCATGTCCCGGATGGCGAAGATGAGTTCCTCCGCCGCCCGCGTCTCCTGCGGGTTCATGCCGGCCGTGGGCTCGTCGAGCAGGATCAGACCGGGGTCGCTCGCGAGGGCGCGGGCGATCTCCAGCTTGCGCTGCTCTCCGTACGGCAGGTTCTTGGAGAGGTGCTGGGCCTTGTCCTGGAGTCCGATGAACTCCAGGAGCTCCATGGCCCGCTTCTCGGAGGCCGCTTCGGCCCTCTTGAAGCCGGGGCCGCGGAGCAGGGCCGACCAGAGGCCCTCCTTGGTCCGGGTGTGGCGTCCGACGAGGACGTTCTCCAGAACCGTCATGTTGCCGAAGAGGCGGATGTTCTGGAAGGTACGGGCGATGCCGGCCGCGGTGACCTTGAAGGACTTCGGCGGCAGGACCGTGCCCTTGTACCGGACCTCGCCCTCGGTCGGGATGTAGAGACCGGTGAGGCAGTTGAAGAAGGTGGTCTTGCCGGCGCCGTTGGGGCCGATGAGACCGACGATCTCCCCGGCGTTCACGGTCAGGTTCACGTCGCGCACGGCGGTGAGGCCGCCGAAGCGCATCGTGACACCGCGCGCGTCGAGGACGGTCTCGCGGGCCGCCGGCTCGGTGGTGGCGTCGGCCGTGTTCGTGGTGGTCGTCATGGTTCAGGCACCTGCCTTGGACAGCGTGGCGGGCGACTCGGCGTCCTCGTGGAACTCCAGCTTCTGACGCCGGTTGGCGATCATGCCCTCCGGACGGAAGCGCATGAGCAGGATCAGCGCGACACCGAAGGCGAAGAGCTGGTAGCTGCCCATGAACTGGAGCTTGTTGGGGATGAGGAAGAGCAGCGCCGCGCCGACCAGGGGACCGCTCATGGTGCCCATGCCGCCGAGGACGACGGCCGCGAGCAGGAAGGCGGAGTTGGGCGGGATGGGACCGGCGAAGAGGTACTGCTCCGGCGTCACCGTGTAGGTGACGTGGGCCTGCACCGTGCCGGCGAGACCGGCGAGCGAGGCACCGAGCGCGAAGGCGATGAGCTTGACCCGGAAGCCGTTGATTCCCATGGCGAGCGCCGCGGTCTCGTCCTCGCGGATGGCGACCCAGGCGCGGCCGATGCGGGAGTCGCCGCTGCGCCGGAAGACCAGCACGACGACCGCCATGATCAGCAGCATCAGGAAGAAGTAGTTCGCGAAGCGGCCGATGGTGAAGCCGGCGATCACGTGCTCGGCGCCGAAGTCGAACCCGAAGATGTTGAGGTTCGGGATGGACGCGATGCCGTTGGAGCCGTTGGTGATGTCGGGACCGGAGGTGCCGTCCGTGTTCATCACCGCGATGCGGAAGATCTCACCGAAACCGAGCGTGACGATGGCGAGGTAGTCGCCGCGCAGCCGCAGGGTCGGGGCGCCGATGAGGACACCGAAGACGAGCGAGGCTCCCGCGCCGACCAGGATGGCGGCCCAGAAGGGGAACTCCACACCGAACGGGGAGGTCGGAGCGCCCGAGACGAGGGCGGCCGCGTAGGCGCCGACGCCGAGGAAGGCGACGTAGCCGAGGTCGAGGAGACCGGCGAGGCCGACGACGATGTTCAGGCCCAGGGCGACCGTGGCGAAGATCAGGATGTAGACGCCGAGCGTCGCGTACTGGTCGTCGGTCTGGGTGAAGGGGAACAGCGCCGCGGCGGTGAACGCGCCCGCGATGGTGAGGTTCTGGTGCTTGCCGGTGAGCTGCGTGGCCTGCTGCATGAGGCCCGACTTGTTGACCGCGGCGAAGCCGAGACCGGCCGTGATCAGGAAGCCGATGAACAGCTCGTCGTACTCCGTGCCGACACCGTAGGTGAAGACGCCGAGCGCCACGGCGAGGACGCCCGTGATGATCAGGATCTCGACGGCGGAGTGCATCGGGGGCAGCTTGCGGGCGGTGCCCGTGGTGGCGAAGGCGCCCTTGAAGACGGTCCAGCCGTTGCCGGCCCGGTGCTTGAACTGGTCCCAGCCGGTGTCCTCCGGGTCCACGGGCAGCGTCTTCGGCCGCTCGAAGGGGAGGGCGAGGGCGCCGATGAGGGCGACCAGGGAGGCGATCGCGACGATCGCGCCGCCCGGCTCCAGGTTGACCGGGCCGCCGAGCGTGACGCTGATCGCGGCGACGGTGTACCAGGTGGTGCAGAAGGCGGCGAGCGCGGCGAGCTTGACCGCCGCGTCGGCGCCGGCCGGGGTCAGCCAGCGCGTGCCCTTGACGCCGTACGACGAGAGGGCGAAGACGGTGGTGAGCAGACCCAGGACCAGGACCTGGAGCTGGAGGCCGGCGGGGGAGCCGTAGTACGTGAGGTCACCCGGGAAGGTGGCCGTCCAGGTCCAGGAGAGGAAGCAGCCGGCCACCGTGAGGAGGCCGCCGCCCAGGACGAGGGCGCGGGCGGTCTTTTCCGGCAGGAAGCCGATGAGACCGGTCGCCGCGGCCGACTTCGAAGGCGTGGCCGCCGTCGTGTTCTCGGAGATGGTGGTCATGGTGCTCACGCCCTGTCCGCGACGCGCTCGCCGAGAAGGCCTTGTGGCCGGGCGAGGAGTACGACGATGAGGAGTACGAAGGCCCAGACGTCGGCCCAGGACTGGCCGCCGAGCTGCTCCATACCGGGGATGTGGCTGATGTACGCCGTCGCCATGGTCTCGGCGATACCGAGGACGACTCCGCCGATCATGGCTCCGTAGATGTTGCCGATACCGCCGAGGACCGCGGCCGTGAAGGCCTTGAGCCCGAGGAGGAAGCCCATCTTGTAGTCGACGACGCCGTACTTGAGGCCGTACGCGACGGCGCCGACGGCGGCCATCGCGGCGCCGAGGGCGAACGCGATCACGATGATCCGGTCGGTGTTGACACCCATGAGCTTCGCGGTGTCCGGGTCCTGCGCCGTGGCCTGCATGCCGCGACCGGTGCGGGTGCGCATGACGAAGAAGGCGAGGAAGGCCATGCAGACCGGGGCGGCGATCAGGAGGAAGACGTCGCCGGTCTGGATGGTGACCGGGCCGAGCTCGATCGGGCCGCCGGAGATCTGCGGGAAGGTCCGGGCGGACTTCGCCTCCGGGTACCAGGCCCAGACGGCCTGCTGGAGGGCGAGCGAGAGGCCGATGGCCGTGATGAGCGGGGCGAGGCGGGGGCCACCGCGCAGCGGACGGTAGGCGAAGCGTTCCGCCCCGATGGCTATCGTGGTCGCGATCAGTACGGCGCCGACGATCATGAGGGGCAGAGCGACCCACATGCTGGTGCCGCCGGGCAGGATGAGCCAGACCGTCAGGGCCCCGAAGCCGCCGGTCATGAAGATCTCGCCATGGGCGAAGTTGATGAGCTGGACGATGCCGTAGACCATCGTGTAGCCGACGGCGACGAGCCCGTACATGGATCCCAGTAGCAGGCCGTTGACCAGCTGCTGCGGCAGTTCGTTCACCGCATTGTCCTCCGAGACTTTCGACGGATGTGACACCGCGCGGGGCGCCTTGTGCGGCCCCCCGCGCGATGAAGGTGGTGCTGAGTGGGGTGCGGGATCAGCCGCCGAAGGTGTCGGACTTGACGTCCTTGAAGGCGCCGCCCTCGACCTTGTAGACCGTCAGCTGCTTGTTGGTGGTGTCACCGAACTCGTCGAAGGAGACCTTGCCGGTCACACCCTCGAAGGAGACACCCTGCATGGCCTCGACGACCTTGGCGCGGGCGTCGTCCGGGAGCTTGCCGCTGTTGCCGTCGACGACCTTCTTGACGGCCTCGATGACGGCCCAGGTCGAGTCGTAGGCGTAACCGCCGTAGGCCTCGTAGGCCTCCTTGTAGCCCTTGGCCTTGTAGTTGGTCAGGAAGTCCTTGGCGGAGGCGAGCTTCTCGATCGGCGCGCCGACCGAGGTGGCGATGTCGCCGTTGGCCGCGGCCGCACCGGCGAGCTTCACGTACTCGGGGCTGAAGATCGCGTCGCCACCGACGACGGTGACCTTCGCGCCGGCTTCCTTGATCTGCTTGGCCAGCGGGCCGGCGGCCGGGTACTCGCCACCGTAGTAGACGACGTCGGCGCCGGAGCTCTTCACCTTGGTCGCGACCGCGGAGAAGTCCTTGGTGTCGGGGTTGATGTGCTCGGTGCCGAGGACCTTGCCGCCGAGCTTCTCGAACTCGCCCTTGAAGGTGCCCGCGAGGCCGGCGCCGTAGGTCTTCTTGTCGTCGATGATGAAGGCCTTGGTCTTCTTGGCCTCGTTGAAGACGTACTGGGCGGCGAACGGACCCTGGATGGCGTCGGTGGTCGCGGTGCGGAAGTACGACTTGTAGCCGCGCTTCTTGTCGCCGCTGCTCCAGTTGGCGCCCTGGCTCAGGGACGGGTTGGTGTTGGCCGGGGAGACCTGCACCAGCTTGGCGTCGTCGAAGACCTTCTGCATCGACTCGGCGACGGAGGAGTTCAGCGGGCCGACGACGCCGAGGACGCCCTTGTCGGCGACGAACTTGGTCGCGTTCTGCTGGCCGGCGGAGGGCTGCGCCTGGTCGTCCAGGGACTCCAGCTTGAAGGTCACGCCCTTGACGTGGGCCTTCTCGTTGGCCGTTTTGACCGCGAGGTCGGCCGAGTTCTTGATGCCGAGGCCGAGGGCGGACAGCTCACCCGTGAGGGGCGCGTCGAGACCGATGGTCACGGTGACGTTGCCGCCGTCGCCGCCCTTTTCGGCGCCGCCCTTGTCGTCGCGCGATCCGCAGGCGGTGAGGGTGAGTGCACCCGCGGTGACCGCGGTGGTGAGTATGAGCAACGAACGGTTTCGCACGAAGGGTCCTTTCCCTGGCGCGGCCCCCTCGGATGAGGCGGTGCCGTGAAGCTGCGGAGCGAGGGGTGCCGTTGTCGAGCGCCGGGCCGTACTGGGGTGGTACAGGGCCGTGCCGTTAGGACGCGCCCGGCGGCGCGGTGACTGGCGGTGACTCTAAGCGCAGGTGGGGAGGGTCGGGGAGCGCCGAGGACATGATGTGACTGTCTTGTTATGCCGACGGGGAAAGAGTGTGCGCGGCGACAGGGAATACCGGGGCATAGGGGTTGGTATCGCGGTGTTCACATAGTGAGAACATGCAGTTCCGCTAAGGGGCTTGAGCGATTCTTGGTACTGACGGTCCGCTCAGCGGACTCTCCGGATACCGGACAGTGGCAGAAACCTCAGCGGACGAATCAGCCCTTCCGTTCCTCTCGGATTCTCCCCGTTCGCCTCCCGAACGAAGATCACGGAGAGTGACAGTCGACGGAATCGAAGAGGGAATGACGAAGGGGCGGCACCCTGGCAGGTGCCGCCCCTTGATCGTCGGTCCGTGCGCGTCAGCCGCCCGCGACGATCCCCGCGTCCTTCGCGGTGACCTCGCGCAGCAGGCAGGTCAGCCGCGCCGAGCAGACCCGCTTGCCGTCCTCGTCGCTGATCACGATCTCGTACGTGGCGGTGGACCGCCCGCGGTGCACGGGCGTCGCCACGCCGGTCACGAGGCCGCTGCGCACCCCGCGGTGGTGGGTGCAGTTGAGGTCGACGCCGACCGCGATCCTGGACACCCCGCCGTGCAGCATCGAGCCGATGGAGCCCAGCGTCTCGGCGAGCACCGCGGAGGCGCCGCCGTGCAGCAGACCGTACGGCTGCGTGTTGCCCTCCACCGGCATCGTGCCGACGACCCGCTCGGCCGAGGCCTCGAGGATCTGCACGCCCATCCGGTTGCCGAGGTGCCCGGCGGAGAAGAGCGCGGGCAGGTCGACTCCGAGTGCCGCGTACTCGTCGATGACCTCCGGCGGGAACTTCACGTGCTGCTGTTCACCCATGGAGCGGCTCCGTTCGTCTTTGTACGGCTGCGTGTCGCGTTCCGACCCGCCTGAGCAAACGCTTAGGCGGAGTGCGATTGTTCCAGACGGACGATCACGGACTTGCTGGCGGGTGTGTTGCTGACGTCCGCCGTGGACTCCAGCGGCACCAGGACGTTCGTCTCCGGGTAGTAGGCCGCCGCGCAGCCCCGGGACGTCGGGTAGTGCACCACCCGGAAGCCGGGCGCCCGCCGCTCGGTCCCGTCCGTCCACTCGCTCACCAGATCCGTGTACGCCCCGTCGGCGAGCCCGAGCGCCGCCGCGTCCTCGGGGTGGACGAGAACGACCCGGCGGCCGCCCTTGATGCCCCGGTACCGGTCGTCGAGACCGTAGATCGTGGTGTTGTACTGGTCGTGCGAGCGGAGCGTCTGGAGCAGCAGCCGGCCCTCCGGCACCTTCGGGTACTCGACGGGCGCGGCCGTGAAGTTGGCCTTGCCGGTCTTCGTGGGGAAGCGGCGCTCGTCGCGCGGGCCGTGCGGCAGCGCGAAGCCGCCCGCGTTCGCCGCGAGACGGGCGTTGAAGTCCTCGAAGCCGGGGACCACGCGCGCGATGCGGTCCCGGATCGTGGCGTAGTCGGCCTCGAACTCCTCCCAGGGCGTGGCGGATCCGTCCCCGAGGGCGGCCCTCGCCATGCGGGCCACGATCGCCGGCTCGGACAGCAGGTGCGGGCTCGCCGGCGGCAGATTGCCGCGCGAGGCGTGCACCAGGCTCATCGAGTCCTCGACCGTCACGATCTGCCGGCCGCTCTTCTGCACGTCCTTGTCCGTGCGCCCGAGCGTGGGCAGGATCAGCGCGCGCGTGCCCGTGACCGCGTGCGAGCGGTTCAGTTTCGTCGAGACGTGGACGGTGAGCCGGGCCTGCCGCATCGCCGCCTCCGTCACCTCCGTGTCGGGCGTCGCCCCCACGAAGTTGCCGCCCATCGCGAAGAACACCTTCGCCTCGCCGTCGCGCAGCGCCTGGATCGAGCGGACCACGTCGTAACCGTGGTGGCGCGGCGAGACGATCCCGAACTCCTTGTCCAGGGCGTCGAGGAAGGCCGGGGCGGGGCGCTCGAAGATCCCCATCGTCCGGTCGCCCTGCACGTTCGAATGGCCGCGCACCGGGCACACGCCCGCGCCCGGCCGCCCGATGTTCCCGCGCAGCAGAAGGAAGTTGACCACCTCGCGGATGGTCGGCACGGAGTGCTTGTGCTGCGTGAGCCCCATCGCCCAGCAGACGATCGTCCGCTCCGACGCGAGCACCATCTCAAGGGCCCGCTCGATCTCGGCGCGCTCGAGACCGGTCGCGGCGAGCGTCTCGTCCCAGTCGGCCGCCCGCGCCGCCGCCGTGAACTCCTCGTACCCGTGGGTGTGCTCCTGTACGAACTCCTCGTCGACCGCCCCGGGCGTCTCCAGGACCAGCTTGTTGAGGAGCCGGAAGAGGGCCTGGTCGCCGCCGATCCGGATCTGGAGGAAGAGGTCGGTGAGCGCGGCGCCCTTGAGCATGCCCAGCGGGGTCTGCGGGTTCTTGAACTTCTCCAGACCGGCCTCGGGCAGCGGATTGACCGAGATGATCCTCGCGCCCGCGGCCTTCGCCTTCTCCAGGGCGGAGAGCATCCGGGGGTGGTTCGTGCCCGGGTTCTGCCCCGCCACGACGATCAGGTCCGCCCGGTGCAGGTCCTCCAGGGAGACGCTGCCCTTGCCGATCCCGATCGTCTCGGTCAGCGCCGAACCCGAGGACTCGTGGCACATGTTGGAGCAGTCCGGCAGGTTGTTCGTGCCGAACTCACGCGCGAAGAGCTGGAGCAGGAACGCGGCCTCGTTGCTGGTCCGGCCCGAGGTGTAGAACAGCGCCTCGTCGGGGGACCCCAGGGCCCGGAGCTCCTCGGCGATGATCGCGAAGGCCCGCTCCCAGGTCACCGGCTCGTACCGCTCGCCGCCCTCCGGCAGGAGCATGGGCTGGGTGATCCGGCCCTGCTGGCCCAGCCAGTAGCCGCTGCGGGTCGCCAGGTCCGCCACCGGATGCGCGGCGAAGAACTCCGGGGTCACCCGGCGCAGCGTCGCCTCCTCGGCGACCGCCTTCGCCCCGTTCTCGCAGAACTCGGCGACGTGCCTCTTGTCCTCCTCCGGCCACGCGCAGCCGGGGCAGTCGAAGCCGTCCTTCTGGTTGACCTTGAGCAGGGTGCGCGCGGTGCGCCGCAGTCCCATCTGTTCCTGCGCGATCCGCAGGGTGTGCCCGATGGCGGGCAGGCCCGCCGCGGCGTGCTGCGGCGGTGTGACCTGCGGTGCGTCCTGTACCGGGTCACCGGCCGGCGGCTTGCTGACCATCGCGCTCTCCCTTGAGCGGTAATCCTGTGGCGTACGTCTCCGATCCTGTCACGGACCACTGACGGAGCGGCGGGCCGGCCAGCGCGACGGGGCGGGGCCGGGGTATCGGCGACCGGGAATGTCAGTGGGGCGTGGGAGGATCGTTCCGTGGCCGAGACAGCATCGAAGAAGACCGAGAAGACCGAAGCGGACCGCCCGCGACTCCTCCTCATGGACGGGCACTCCCTGGCGTACCGCGCGTTCTTCGCGCTGCCCGCGGAGAACTTCACCACCGCGACGGGCCAGCCGACGAACGCGATCTATGGTTTCGCCTCGATGCTGGCGAACACCCTCCGCGACGAGGCGCCCACGCACTTCGCGGTGGCGTTCGACGTGTCCCGCAAGACCTGGCGGTCCGAGGAGTTCCCCGAGTACAAGGCGAACCGCTCGAAGACACCCGACGAGTTCAAGGGCCAGGTCGAGCTGATCGGCGAGCTCCTCGACGCGATGAACGTGCCGCGTTTCGCCGTCGACGGCTTCGAGGCCGACGACGTCATCGCGACCCTCACCGTCCAGGCCGAGGCCGAGGGCTTCGACGTCCGGATCTTCACCGGCGACCGGGACTCCTTCCAGCTGGTCTCCGACCGCACCACCGTGATCTACCCCACCAAGGGTGTCTCCGAGGTCACCCACTTCACTCCGGAGAAGGTCCAGGAGAAGTACGGCCTCACGCCCTCGCAGTACCCCGACTTCGCGGCCCTGCGCGGCGACCCGTCGGACAACCTGCCCGGCATCCCCGGCGTCGGTGAGAAGACCGCCGCCAAGTGGATCAACCAGTTCGGCTCCTTCGCCGAGCTCGTCGAGCGCGCCGAGGAGGTCAAGGGCAAGGCCGGGCAGAACTTCCGGGACCACCTGGAGGCCGTCAAGCTCAACCGCCGCCTCACCGAGATGTCCAAGGACGTGGAGCTGCCCAAGGCCGTCACGGACCTCGCGCGCGAGCCGTACGACCGCGGGGCCGTCGCCCTCGTGCTCGACACCCTGGAGATCCGCAACCCCTCGCTGCGCGAGCGGCTCCTCGCCGTGGACCCCGGCGCCACCGAGGAGGCCGCCCCGGCGCCCGCCGCGGGCGTCGAGCTCGACGGCACCGTCATCGGCTCCGGCGAGCTCGCCCCCTGGCTCGCCGAGCACGGCGCCGAGCCCCTCGGCATCGCCACCGTCGACAGCTGGGCCCTCGGCACGGGGAACGTGAGCGAGGTCGCCCTCGCCGCCGCCGGGGGAGCCGCCGCCTGGTTCGCGCCCAGCGACCTCGACGAGACCGACGAGCGGGCCTGGGCCGCGTGGATCGCCGACCCGGCCCGCCCCAAGGTCATGCACAACGCCAAGGGCGCCATGCGCGTCTTCCCCGAGCACGGCTGGAGCATCGCGGGCGTCACCATGGACACCGCGCTCGCCGCCTACCTCGTCAAGCCCGGTCGGCGCTCCTTCGCGCTCGACGCGCTCTCCGTCGAGTACCTCCACCGTGAGCTCGCCCCGGCGGCCGCCGCCGACGGGCAGCTCGCCTTCGGCGCCGACGACACCGCCGAGGCCGAGGCCCTCATGACCCAGGCGCGGGCCGTCCTCGACCTCGCCGACGCCTTCGACGAGCGGCTCGGCGAGGTCGGGGCCCGCGAGCTCCTCCACGACGTCGAGCTGCCCACCTCCGTCCTCCTCGCCCGCCTGGAGCGGCACGGCATCGCCGCCGACCGCGACCACCTGGAGGCCATGGAGCAGCAGTTCGCCGGCGCCGTGCAGCAGGCCGTGAAGGAGGCGCACGCCTCCGTCGGCCACGAGTTCAACCTCGGCTCGCCCAAGCAGCTCCAGGAGGTCTTCTTCGGCGAGCTGAACCTGCCGAAGACCAAGAAGACCAAGACCGGGTACACGACGGACGCCGACGCGCTCGCCTGGCTGGCCGGACAGACCGAGCACGACCTGCCCGTGATCATGCTCCGCCACCGCGAGCAGGCCCGGCTCCGCTCCACCGTCGAAGGCCTGATCAAGACCGTCGCCGCCGACGGCCGGATCCACACCACCTTCAGCCAGACGGTCGCCGCCACCGGACGCCTCTCCTCCACCGACCCGAACCTGCAGAACGTGCCGGTGCGCACGGACGAGGGCCGGGCCATCCGGCACGGCTTCGTCGTCGGCGAGGGCTACGAGGCCCTCATGACCGCCGACTACAGCCAGATCGAGCTGCGGGTCATGGCCCACCTCTCCGAGGACGAGGGCCTCATCGAGGCCTTCGCCTCCGGCGAGGACCTGCACACCACGGTCGCCTCCCAGGTCTTCGGCGTCGAGCGGACCGCCGTCGACGCCGAGATGCGCCGCAAGATCAAGGCCATGTCGTACGGCCTGGCCTACGGCCTCTCCGCCTTCGGCCTCGCGCAGCAGCTGAACATCGACCCGGGCGAGGCCGCCGGCCTGAGGGACACCTACTTCGAGCGCTTCGGCGGGGTCCGGGACTACCTGCGCCGGGTCGTCGACGAGGCCCGCGCCACCGGGTACACGGAGACGATTCTCGGCCGCCGCCGCTACCTGCCCGACCTCAACAGCGACAACCGGCAGCGCCGCGAGTCCGCCGAGCGGATGGCGCTCAACGCACCCATCCAGGGCACGGCCGCCGACATCGTCAAGGTCGCCATGCTCAATGTCGACCGGGCACTGACGGAGGCGGGCCTCGCCTCCCGGATGCTCCTCCAGGTCCACGACGAAATCGTGCTCGAACTCGCTCCCGGCGAGCGCGAGCAGGTCGAGGCGCTGGTCCGCGAGCAGATGTCCGCCGCGGCGGACCTCCGCGCCCCGCTCGACGTCTCCGTCGGCGTGGGCCGCGACTGGGACTCGGCGGCGCACTGACGCAGGGGGCGCGCGCCCGGCCGTGTGTGTGCCCGCGCCCTGCCGTGTCGGCCCGCGCCCTGCCCCCGTCCGTGCGGACCCGAGCCCGTCCGTGCGGACCCGCGCCCTGCCCGTGCGGACCCGAGCCCGCCCGTTTCGGCCCGAGCCCGCCCATGCGGACCCGCCCCCGCCCGTGCGGACCCGCCCCCGCCCGTGCGGACCCGCCCCCGCCCGTGCGGACGCGAGCCCGCCCATGTGGGCCCGAGCCGCCCATGTGGGCCCGCCCCGCCCGTTGTGGGCATTCGTCCCGCTGGGGCGGGACGGGTGGGCACAACGGGACGGCGCCCCTTGCCGGGCCTAGGCTTCCGTGCCTGAACCGGCACCCGGGTGCGGTGCCGCTCCGGGCCCGGCCCGGCAGGTGTGCGCCAGGTGGACCACTCCAAGGCGCGCCCCCGCACCCCGGCTCCCAACACTGGGGAGCATGATCACGAGCCGCCGCCGCTCCCGCCTCCGCACCTGGGCCCTCCTCGGGGCGCTCCTCGGAGCATCGGGCACCGCCGGGCCCGCCGAGGCGCACGGGGCGGGACACCAGGCACCCGCCCTCTGCACCTCGTCCCAGGAACCCGCCCTCGCCACCCGCATGTCCCGGGACATCGCCGCCGCGCTCAAGGACCGCGACGGCACGGTCTCGGTCGCCGTCCACGACCCCCGGCGCGGGCTGCGCTGCCGGCTCGGGGACGCCCGGCTCTACGACTCGGCCAGCATCGCCAAGGTCCTCATCATGCAGGCCGTCCTCGGGCGGGCCGAGGAGCTGGGCCGCGCGCCCAGCCGCATGGAGACCCAGCGGATGAAGGCCATGATCACCCGATCCGACAACACCGCCGCCACCGACCTGTGGCAGGGGCTCTCGCGCGCCCGGCTGAACAGGGTGCTGCGCGAGGCAGGCGCCCAGGACACCGTCCTCGGCCACGACCGCTACTGGGGCCTCACCCGCACCACCGCCCGCGACCAACTGGCCCTGCTCGCCGCCGTCTCCCGCCGCACCGAGGCGCTCACCCTGATGGGGCAGGTCGTCAGCGGCCAGGCCTGGGGCGTCACCGCGGGCGCGCCCCGCACGGTCAAGGTGCACCTCAAGAACGGCTGGCTGCCCCGCGCCACCCACGAGTGGCGCGTCCACAGCATCGGCATCGTCCGCGGCACGGGCACCACCACCGGCAGCGCCTCCGTCGACTACCGGCTGGCCCTCCTGAGCCACGACAACCCCACCATGCGGTACGGAGTGCGCACCCTGGAGGGGATCGCCCTCGCCGTGCACCGCGGACTCGCGGGCAGCACGGCGGCCCGCGGCTTCACCCCCGGGGACAGGATCAGCGAGACCCCGGACGGGAGCGCTCCGCGCGGCGAACCGGGGGCTCACCCTCCGGCGCCGGGCGGGACGTGGCCGGGGCACCGGCCGCAGGAGTGGGGGACGTACCCAGGAGCCGTGCCCCCGTCCCGTACAGCACGAGCCCGACGGCGAGCCCCGCGCCGGCCCCGAAGCAGGCCGTCGGAATGACGTCCAGGGGCGTCTCGATCCGGTTCCAGCCCCAGTACGCGGCCCAGCGCAGCACCCGGTGGGCCACCCCGGCGAGGACGCAGCCGCCGATGAGGCCGACCGCGACGAGCCGCCCCCGCCGGCCCGGGACCGGCACCCGGGCGGGCAGCTCCGTGCCCGGCGCGGTGGAGCGCAGCGCCCGGAACGTGAACCAGCAGAGGAGCCCCAGGGCCAGCGCGGAACCCCCGTACTGCGCGTAGAGATAGACGGGGAACCCGGCCACGATCTCGCCGAGGAAGGGGATCGCCCGCGTGCCCCAACGGTCGATGTGGGTGAAGGAGTCCCACACCACGTGGGTCGTCGAACCGATCACCGCGGAGAGGAAGAACCAGCCGGCGAGCACCGCCGTGTGCCGGTCCCGCCAGGGACGTCCCCGTACGAGCCCGTACACCCGCCCCCGCCACCGGGCCGGCAGCAGGGCGACGAGCGGCTCGCGCACGGTCAGCCACAGGGCCACCAGCACCGCGGTGATCAGCACGTCGACCGAGACGATCCCGACGGGGGAGTGGGTGACGTCGCCGAAGACCATTGCCCCGGGCACCGCCGTGGCCGCGAAGTAGGTCATGTCGGGCGCGAAGGAACCCGCGACGAGAGCGGAGGCGACCAGCGGTCCGCGCGCCGTCCCGTCACGGCGCAGCCCGGGCAGGACGGCGGCGGCATGGCTCAGCGTGAACGGCAACGGGGCTCCCAGGTGGTTCCGGTGGTGGCCGCCGGGGCGGAACGGCCGCAGTGCAAGAGGTGCCGGACACGTGGGTCGGTTCCCGCCCTGGGCCGGTCCGTCCGTATACGTGAGGAGGCCACCGGTCCGGGTCCGATCGCCAGGAGGCCGAGAGGTGGCGAAAGCGTGAAACACGGT
This sequence comes from Streptomyces sp. NPDC058650, assembly GCF_042717315.1. Classification (NCBI taxonomy): domain Bacteria; kingdom Bacillati; phylum Actinomycetota; class Actinomycetes; order Kitasatosporales; family Streptomycetaceae; genus Streptomyces; species Streptomyces sp. NPDC058650. Next base: position 213,595 of record NZ_JBHXRL010000006.1, on the reverse strand, counting down.
CAGGCGCCAGTGCCCGGCGGTCCGGAGTTGGCATAGGGTCGCCAGAGGTCACACGCGGGGAGCGTGGGACTCAGTCGATGGGGAGGGGACCACAGGTATGGCAGCGCAATTGGGCCGCCGGCTGCGCAAGGGGGCCACCAGCGGTGCGGTGGTGGCCGCGGCGGTCGCGGCGCTCGCCGCTTCGCAGGCTCCGGACATGATCCCGCCGCCCGCGGACAACGCCGGCGGCGACCGGGCCATCGGCGCCGGGGACACCGCCACGCCGCCGACCGACGGTTCCGCGACCGGCGATTCCCCGTACTACACCGAACTGCCGCCGCTGAACACCCCGATCAAGCCCGGGGCGCCCACCCACCTGCCGGTGATCACCGGGCCCGCCGAGGCCGGCATACCCGCGTCCGTCCTCTCCGCCTACAAGCGGGCCGAGGCGTCGGTCCGCTCGACCGACCCCGGCTGCAACCTGCCGTGGCAGTTGCTCGCCGGCATCGGCAAGGTCGAGTCCGGCCAGGCGCGCGGCGGCGGTGTCGATGCCAACGGCACCACTCTCTCGCCGATCCTGGGCCCCGCCCTCAACGGCGTCGGCTTCGCCAACATCTCGGACACCGACGGCGGCGCCTACGACGGCGACAAGACACACGACCGAGCCGTCGGGCCGATGCAGTTCATCCCGTCCACCTGGGCGACCTGGGGTCAGGACGCCAACGGTGACGGCAAGAAGGACCCGAACAACATCTACGACGCCGCGCAGGCCGCCGGTCTCTACCTCTGCGCCGACGACCGGAACCTCGCGCTCAAGGTCGACCTCGACCGCGCCGTCCTCAGTTACAACCGCTCGACGGAGTACCTGAACACGGTCCTGTCCTGGTTCGAGTACTACAAGCGCGGCACCCACCAGGTCCCGGACGGCACGGGAGTGCTGCCGGTCGACCGCAGCGACGACCGCGGCCGGGGCAACCGCCCCACGACCACCCCGCCGCTCTCGCCTCTCCCGACGACGCCCGCGCCGACGCCCCCCGCGTCGAAGCCGGTCCCGCCGAAGTCGCCGAAGCCGTCCGAGCCGGGCGTGCCGCCGACCACCCCGCCGACGACGGACCCGAGCAAGCCCCCGACCACCCCGACCACACCGCCCACGACCCCGCCCACGACCCCGCCCACGAAGCCCACCACCCCGCCGACGACGCCGCCCACCGTCCCCCCGGCCGTCAAGGTCACGCGGCTCGCGACCGTGACCACCGGTCCGCTGACGACCACCACCGGGAACGTCTTCGGCAAGCCCCCCACGGTCGCGGCGCTCGACGCCTCGGGTGCACCGGTCGTCGGGGTGAGCATCAGCTTCGAGATCGTCGGAACCACCGACGCCCGCTTCGCCGGGGGGACGGCCAAGGCCACCGTCACCACCGGCGCCAGCGGCATCGCCGCCTCTCCCGCGCTGCGGGCGGGCGAGAAGCTCGGCTCGTTCACGATCCGGGCCGTCGTCGTGGGCCGCACCCCCCTGGTCGCCGCCGAGTTCACCGCGACGGTCACCGAGCGCCAGGCGGACACCCTCACGCGGCTCGACGGCGATGCCGCCCTGCCCGCCACCACCGGCACCGGGTTCGCCCAGCAGCTCCGGGTGAAGGCCACCGAGAAGGGCGCGCTCGCCCCCGGCGTCCTCGTCACCGGCCTCGTCGTCACCTCGAAGACCGCGACCGCGCCGAGCGCCGAGGGCCCGTACTTCAAGGGCGAGGCGGGCACGACGGTCCGGACCAGGACCTTCACGACCGGTGCGGACGGTCTGATCACCCTCGCCCCCGGCGACCTCCTCGCGGGCGAAAAGGCGGGCACGTTCTTCCTCAAGCTGACGACGTCCGGCGGCGGCAGCGTCTTCGTCGAGCTCACGGTCACGGCGCCCGAGCCCACCCCTGAGCCGTCGACCCCGGAACCGACGCCCTCCACGACCGGCTCGCCCGAGGCCTCCTCCTCTCCCTCCTCCTCGCCCTCGGCCTGACCGAAGGACCGCTCCCCGCGTCGCGTCCTCCAGCGCCGCCCCTTCGTCCGCACCGGACGCGGGGGCGGCGTTCGGCGTTACCCGGGTGCAACGTGTTCTCATCTCGCGGTCGCGTTGCTACGGTGCCCCCGCCCTGACGCCCTATCAGATCGATCAGCGGGAGGCCGACCATGCGCGCCCTTGTCGCCGTCGCCATCGGACTCGCCCCAGTCCTTCTCTTCGTCCTCCTCGTCTCCCTGGTCGATCTGCCGCCGGACGGGCCCACCTCGCCCAAACCCCTGCTGACCGCCGATCCCGGCCCGAAGAAGTAGGGGGAGACCGTGCGCCGCCGAGCCAGCCTCGTCCTGCTCGCATTCGCCGTCTGCTTCGCCGCCATGGCGCCGACCCTGCGGTGGTACGCCTTCCCGCGCCTGGCGAAGATCCCGCCGAACCAGTACCAGGAGACCGTCCTGGAGGCCCGGCCCGCGACCCTCCTCAACTACGCCACGCTCAAGGCCGAGAAGGTCGAGAAGCTCACGATCATCCAGACCCTCAAGGGCAACGTGGAGGAGTCGCAGCGGATCGAACGCGACGCCGGGCGCGACGTCGTCGTCTGGGACGCCCTCGCCTACGTCACGGGCCCCGACGGCAAGATGGTCTCCAAGGTCCCCGAGCGGTACATCTTCGACGCCCACACCCAGGACCCCGTCCACGCCACCGGCGAGACGGTCGACGGCGACCCGGTCCGGCGCGAGGGCATCGAGTTCAAGTGGCCCTTCCTCACCGAGAAGCGGGACTACCAGTACTTCGACGCCCAGACCCGCACCTCGGCCCCCATCCACTACAGGGGCACCCAGACCTTCCGCGGCCTGGAGGTCTACTACTTCGAGCAGACCATCCCCTGGACCAAGGTCCCCATGCCCAAGACCATGCCGGTCAAGATCCCCCCGGAGGTCCTCGCCGAATCCGGCCTCACGCGCTGGTACACCACCAAGCGCATGTTCTGGGTCGAGCCGGTCACCGGCGCCCCCGTCAACGGCGAGGAGATCCACCGGGAGGAACTCCGCAACGCCAAGGCACTGATGGGCCAGGACACCATCACCGTCTTCGAGGGCCACGTGAAGATGCGCGCGGACTACGTCGACAGCATCGTCGAGATGGTCGGCTCCAACCGTCTGATGGTCATGATGCTCGTCTCCTACATGCCCTGGAGCCTCACCGTCCTCGCCTTCGCCCTCCTCGCCCTCGCCTTCTGGCTGGAGGCCCGCTCCCGCCGCCCGGCGGCACCATCGGAGCCGTCGCGGCCCGTCACCGCTCCCGTCTGAGCCGCGCGCTGGTGTGCCGGGTCGGCTCCGCCGCGGAAGGGTCCTCCGGCCACGGATGCTTCGGATACCGGCCCCGGAGCTCCGCCCGCACGGCGCGGTATCCCTCCCGCCAGAACGACGCCAGGTCGGCGGTGACGGCCGCCGGCCGCCCGGCGGGGGAGAGCAGATGGACCAGCACCGGCACCCCCGCCACCCGGGGCGTCTCGGCCAGGCCGAACATCTCCTGGAGCTTCACCGCGAGCACCGGCCGCCCGCCGCCGTACTCGACCCGTATCCGCGAACCGCTCGGCACCTCGATCCGCTCCGGTGCGAGCTCGTCCAGTCGGCCCGCCTCGCCCGTCGCCCAGGGCAGCAGCCGCCGCAGCGCCTGCCCGGCGTCGATCCGCCCCAGATCGGCCCGGCGCGCGGCCCGGGACAGCTCCGGCTCCAGCCACTCCTCGGCCCGGTCGACCAGCGCCCCGTCCGCCACGTCCGGCCACGGGTCGCCCAGCTCCCCGTACAGGAAGGCGAGCCGCTCGCGCAGCTCCGAGGCGTCCCGGCTCCACCGCAGCAGGCCGATCCCCTCCCGCCGCAGCCCGTCGAGCAGCGCCTCCCGTACGAGGGCGGGCTCGGCCTCGGAACCGAGGGGCCGTACGGTCAGCTCGACCGCGCCCAGCCGGTCCACCGAGCGCGCGACCACATCCCCGTCCTCCCAGTGGACCTCCTCGCCCGTGGCCCGCAGATGACCCGCCGCCCACCGGGCGGTGCCCTCGTCGACCACGGCCGCCAGCCGTACCCGCGCCGTGGCGTCCCGCGCCGTGCGGTCCGCCACCGCCACCGCCAGCCAGGGCGTGGAACGCAGCCCCGACCCCTCGGCGATCCGGGCCCCGCTGCCCGACACCATCAGATAACCGCCCTGCTCCCGGGCCCTGGCCACCCGCTCCGGAAAGGCCAGCGCGGTCACCAGGCCGGCCACGGCGTCCTCACTGCCCGCCCGCGAACCAGCCCCCGCCTTCGCGTCCCGCCCCGGTTCGGCGGCCTCGCCGGCCGAACGCTCCAGGCGCCGTGCCTCCGCCTTCCAGCGGGCCGCGTAGCCGTCCCCGCCCCGGCGGGCCGACCGCCAGGCCGCCGTCAGATCGTCCCCGTACGCCCGGGGAGGCTCCTCGCTCAACAGCGCCACCACTTCCGCCGCCCGCCGGACACCGACCTCGGCGGCTCCGTCGAGCAGCGCCCGGCCCAGCCGGGGGTGGAGCCCGAGCCGGGACAGCCGCCCTCCGCGCTCGGTGGCCCGGCCGTCCTCGTCCACGGCACCGACCGCCGCCAGCACGGAACGGGCCGCCGCCATCGCCCCGGCGGGCGGTGCGTCGAGCAGAGCGAGCCCCTCCGCCGTCGGATCGCCCCAGCACGCGACCCGCAGGGCGAAGTCCGCCAGATCGGCGATCCGGATCTCGGGCGAGGGGAACCGCACCCGGCTCCCGTCCTCGGCCTCCGCCCAGCACCGGTAGACGGTGCCGAAGGCCTCGCGCATCGACCGCCCGGACCGCTGGGTGGCCGCCGCGATCGACACCGGCACCGTCGCCAGCGACCCCAGCCCCCGCGCATGGTCCATCCGGGGCTCCCGCGCGAGCCCCGAGTCCACGACGATCCGGACCCCCGGCACCGTCAGGCTCGACTCCGCCACCGAGGTCGACAACACCACCCGCCGCCGCCCGCCCGGCTCGGAACCCCGCAGGACCGCGTCCTGCACCGCCGCCGGCGCCCGACCGTGCAGCTGGAGCACCTCCGCTTCCAGACCGGCGAGCAGCCCCGCCGTCCGGGCGATCTCCCCCGTACCGGGAAGGAAACAGAGGACGTCCCCCTCGTGCCGCTCCAGCGCCAGCCGGACCGTCGCCGCCACATGGCGCAGCAGAGCCGGGTCCACCCAGGTGCCGTGCGCCGGCCTGATCCCCGCCGGAGGAGCGGCGAACCGGACCGCGTATCCGTGTCCCTCGCCCTCGCTCCGCACGATCGGCGCGGGGCCGCTGCCGTCCACGACGGTGAGCAGCCGCGCCCACGCCTCCGCGTCGCTCGTCGCCGAGGCCGCGATCAGCTTCAGCTCCGGCCGCAGGGCGGCGCGTACGTCCACCAGGAAGGCCAGGGCCGTATCGGCGTCCAGGTGACGCTCGTGGCACTCGTCGAGCAGCACCACGTCCACGCCGGCCAGCTCGGGATCCCGCTGGAGCCGCTGGAGCAGAAGGCCGGTGGTCACCACCTCGACCCGGGACGCGGGACTCACCCGTCGCTCGCCGCGCACCGAGAAGCCGATCGTCCCGCCGACCTCCTCGCCGAGCAGCCAGGCCATCCGCCGGGCCGCCGCGCGCACGGCCATCCTGCGCGGCTCTGCCACCAGCACCCGCCGCTTCGGTCCGTCCCCTATAAGCCCCGCGAGCGCGAGCGGCACCAGCGTCGTCTTGCCGGTGCCGGGCGGCGCGTGGAGCACCGCCGTGCCGCGCTCCGCGAGCGCGGTCAGCAGCTCGGGGACGGCATGGCGGACGGGAAGCAGGTCGAGTGCGTCGTTTCGGATCACGCACTCAGTTTCATACGCGAGGAGAAGAGGTGGGTCCGGTTGTCCACAGACCCCACCTATTAATAGGACTAATCCTGGCGTTCACAGACGAAGATCGCCGTGCCAGGGATCAGGTTCCCCCGGAGCGGAGACCAGCCGCCCCACTCCTGGCTGTTCCAGGCCGGCCACTCCGGCTCGACCAGGTCCACGAGCCGGAAACCGCCGGCCACCACGTCCCGCACCCGGTCCCCGAGCGTCCTGTGGTGCTCCACGTACACGGCCCGGCCCTGCTCGTCCTGCTCGACGTAGGGCGTGCGGTCGAAGTACGAGGCCGCCACCGAGAGGCCCTCCGGCCCCGGCTCGTCCGGGAACGCCCAGCGGATCGGGTGCGTCACCGAGAAGACCCAGCGCCCGCCGGGCCGCAGCACCCGGCGCACCTCGCGGAAGACCCGTACCGGATCGGCGACGAACGGCACCGCGCCGTACGCCGAGCAGACCAGGTCGAAGGAGCCGTCCCGGAAGGGCAGCGCGCCTGCGTCCGCCTCGACCAGAGGCACGCCCCCGCCGATCCGCAGCGCGTGCTGGAGCTGCCGGTGCGAGAGGTCGAGGGCCACCGGCCGCGCCCCCCGCGCCGCCAGCCAGCGTGAGCACTGCGCCGCGCCCGCGCCGATCTCCAGGACATCGCGCCCCTTCAGCGAACCGGCCGGCCCGAGCAGCTCCGCCTCGGCCTCGTCCAGCCCCTCAGGGCCCCAGACGAACCGGTCGTCGCCGAGGAACGCCCCGTGCTCGCTCTGGTACTCGTCCGCGTTCCGGTCCCACCAGCCGCGGCTCGCCCGGCTGCTCTCCGCGTCCCCCGCGTCACGCCGGGTCGCCTCGGCGTCGTCCTCGGCCTCGTCGTGGCCCTCGTGCTGTTCGTACTCTTGGTTCATCTCGCCCGCCGATGTAGTTTGCGCTCAGTGCCGCCCCGCGGACCGACCCCGCCGAAGGGCGGGGATCCGGCGCGGATCCGGCGCGGCGGACAGGAAATTGTGCCGGGTTTGCGCGGTTCTGCCCCTGGTGCGCGCTTCGCGCATTGACCCTGTCCGGCCGCCCCCGTATGCTAAAGGTTGCGCTGCGGGCCTGCGCGCCTCAGACGGAGTAGGCCGCGCTCGTACCTGTTGTATGTCCCCTCGGTTTTCGAGGCACTTTTCCGTTCGCGGGAAGGGGCCTCATGGCTGTCCGGCTTCTTGGTGCGATACGGGCTCTCGGCGTAGCAGTACCTACGACTTTCTGTCCGTAACCGGAGCCCTTACCCACATGACGAGCAGCACCGAGACCACCGCCACCACCCCGCAGGTTGCGGTCAACGACATCGGTGACGAGGAAGCATTCCTCGCCGCGATCGACGAGACGATCAAGTACTTCAACGACGGCGACATCGTCGACGGCGTCATCGTGAAGGTCGACCGGGACGAGGTCCTGCTCGACATCGGTTACAAGACCGAAGGCGTGATCCCGAGCCGTGAGCTCTCGATCAAGCACGATGTCGACCCGAACGAGGTCGTCAAGGTCGGCGACGAGATCGAGGCCCTGGTTCTCCAGAAGGAGGACAAGGAAGGCCGCCTGATCCTCTCGAAGAAGCGCGCCCAGTACGAGCGCGCCTGGGGCACCATCGAGAAGATCAAGGAAGAAGACGGCATCGTCACCGGTACCGTCATCGAGGTCGTCAAGGGTGGTCTCATCCTCGACATCGGCCTCCGCGGCTTCCTGCCGGCCTCCCTCGTCGAGATGCGTCGCGTCCGCGACCTCCAGCCCTACGTGGGCAAGGAGCTCGAGGCGAAGATCATCGAGCTGGACAAGAACCGCAACAACGTGGTCCTGTCCCGCCGTGCCTGGCTCGAGCAGACCCAGTCCGAGGTTCGCCAGACGTTCCTCACCACCCTGCAGAAGGGTCAGGTCCGCTCCGGCGTCGTCTCCTCGATCGTCAACTTCGGTGCCTTCGTGGACCTGGGTGGCGTCGACGGCCTCGTGCACGTCTCCGAGCTCTCCTGGAAGCACATCGACCACCCGTCCGAGGTTGTCGAGGTCGGCCAGGAAGTCACCGTCGAGGTTCTCGACGTGGACATGGACCGCGAGCGTGTCTCCCTGTCGCTGAAGGCGACGCAGGAGGACCCGTGGCAGCAGTTCGCCCGTACGCACCAGATCGGTCAGGTCGTCCCGGGTAAGGTCACGAAGCTGGTCCCGTTCGGTGCGTTCGTCCGCGTGGACGAGGGCATCGAGGGTCTGGTCCACATCTCCGAGCTGGCCGAGCGCCACGTGGAGATCCCGGAGCAGGTCGTCCAGGTCAACGACGAGATCTTCGTCAAGGTCATCGACATCGACCTCGAGCGTCGTCGCATCAGCCTCTCGCTGAAGCAGGCCAACGAGTCCTTCGGTGCCGACCCGGCCTCGGTCGAGTTCGACCCGACCCTGTACGGCATGGCCGCGTCCTACGACGACCAGGGCAACTACATCTACCCCGAGGGCTTCGACCCCGAGACCAACGACTGGCTCGAGGGCTTCGAGACCCAGCGCGAGGCCTGGGAGACCCAGTACGCCGAGGCGCAGTCTCGCTTCGAGCAGCACCAGGCTCAGGTCATCAAGTCCCGTGAGGCCGACGAGGCCGCCGCTGCCGAGGGCGCTGCCGCCCCGGCCGCCGGTGGCAACGCCGGTGCGGGCATCTCGGGTGGTTCGTACTCCTCGGAGTCGGACGACAACTCCGGCGCCCTGGCGTCGGACGAGGCGCTCGCCGCCCTCCGCGAGAAGCTCGCCGGCGGCCAGAGCTGAACAGGCTCTCCGCTGAGCGCTAGCCGCTAGCGAATCGAGGCCCGCTTCCCTTCGGGGGAGCGGGCCTCGGTCGTTTCCGCGCCTCTGCCCGGGCCACCGGACTCCTCCTCCGGAAGATCGGCCCGCACGGGAATGGTGGTGCGGCGCACGGCGTTGCCAGAGAGAACACGAGGAGGAGCGGTAATCGTGCTTGATCCCCAGGATTTGTACGAATGGGACCCGAAGGGCCTGGCCGTCGTGGACCTGGCCCTCGCGCAGGAGTCGGCCGGGCTGGTCATGCTGTACCACTTCGAGGGCTACATCGACGCGGGCGAGACGGGTGAGCAGATCGTCGAGCGACTGCTCGACACCCTGCCGCACCAGCTGGTGGCCCGCTTCGACCACGACCGGCTCGTGGACTACCGCGCCCGCCGCCCCCTGCTGACCTTCCGGCGGGACCGCTGGACCGCGTACGAGACGCCGACCATCGAGGTCCGCCTCGTCCAGGACGCCACCGGAGCACCCTTCCTGGTCCTCTCCGGCCCCGAGCCCGACGTCGAGTGGGAGCGGTTCGCCGCCGCCGTCCGGCAGATCGTCGAGCGGCTCGGCGTGCGCCTCGCGGTCAACTTCCACGGCATCCCCATGGGCGTTCCGCACACCCGCCCCGTCGGCCTCACCCCGCACGGCACCCGCACCGACCTGATGCCCGGGCACAACAGCCCCTTCGACGAGGCCCAGGTACCCGGCAGCGCCGAGTCCCTCGTCGAGTACCGGCTCTCGGAGGCCGGCCACGACACCCTCGGCGTGGCCGCCCACGTCCCGCACTACGTGGCCCGCTCGCCCTACCCGGACGCGGCCCTGACCGTCCTCGAGGCCGTCACGGCCGCCACCGGCCTCGTGCTCCCCGGCGTCGCCCACGCCCTGCGGACGGAGGCCCGCCGCACCCAGACCGAGATCGACCGCCAGATCGGCGAGGGCGACGACGAGCTGGTCGCGCTCGTGCAGGGCCTTGAGCACCAGTACGACGCGGTGGCCGGCGCCGAGACCCGCGGCAGCCTGGTCGCCGAGCCGGTCGACCTGCCGTCGGCCGACGAGCTGGGCCGCGAGTTCGAGCGCTTCCTCGCGGAGCGGGAGGGCGACGCGTAGCCCTCTCGGGCCAGGCCCTAAGCTGCCGCTCATGCTGAAGGTGGGCCTGACCGGCGGGATCGGCGCCGGCAAGAGCGAAGTGTCGCGGCTGCTCGTCTCGTACGGAGCCGTGCTGATCGACGCGGACCGGATCGCCCGCGAGGTCGTCGAACCCGGGACACCCGGGCTCGCGGCCATCGTGGAGGCCTTCGGGGACGGCGTCCTGACCGAGGGCGGAGCGCTCGACCGGCCGAAGCTCGGCTCCATCGTGTTCGCCGACGCCGACCGGCTGGCCACTCTGAACGCCATCGTGCATCCCCTGGTCGGGGGCCGGTCGGCGGAGCTGGAGAGCCGGGCGGCCGCCGGAGACGTCGTCGTCCACGACGTCCCCCTGCTCACCGAGAACGGGCTCGCGCCGCTGTACGACCTGGTCGTGGTCGTGGACGCGAGCCCCGAGACCCAGCTCGACCGGCTCGTACGCCTCCGGGGCATGGCCGAGGCCGAGGCCGAGGCCCGGATGGCCGCCCAGGCCACGCGCGCTCAGCGGCTGGCCATCGCCGACCTCGTGATCGACAACGACGGTCCGCTGGACGCACTGGAACCGCAGGTGCGGAAGGTCTGGGACGAGCTGGAGCGCCGGGCCGCCGCCCCGGCCTGAGACACGCTCCGCGGCCCTGCACGGGCGCCGCGGGCGCCCGGCGAACGGCGGGCGGAATGCGGCCGCCGGGTTCGGTGTTCCTTCACCTCATCGAGGGAAGGATGCCATCGTGGCCGACAGGAACCCGGAAACCCACGTCATCGACTTCCGCGCCGCCGAGCACCTGCTGGCCGCGCGGGACCCACAGGGCGCCGTGAAACTGCTGGACTCGGTGATCGCCGCCCACCCCGAGAACACGGCGGCGCGACTGCTGCGGGCCCGGGCGTTCTTCGCCGCCGCCCAGCTCCGACCGGCCCAGCTGGAGTTCGAGCTGGTCCTGGAGCGCGAGCCGGACAACGCGTTCGCCCACTTCGCGCTGGCCCGCACCTACGAGCGCTCCGGGCAGTCCGCCCAGGCCACCCGGCACTTCCGGCTCGCCGCCGCTCTCGACCCGAAGCCGGAGTACCTCCAGGCGGCGGGGTTCGACACACGGAACTGACGGCCGCGGTTCAGCGGCCCGCGCCGTGGTCGGGCTCGTAGGGCGGGATGTCCCGGCCCGGCTGCCAGTGCGGGCCCTGGTGGAGGTGGCGCACGACCATCGCCAGATCGACGGTGACCACCAGGAGCAGCACTCCGCAGGCGGCGGCCCAGCCAGGGCGGCCCATCAGGGAGAACACGGTCGTGCCGAAGACGGCCCAGAGCAGCCCCCACACACTCAGCCAGAACCGCAGCCGCAGGGCACTGCGCGCGGTGGCCGGCTCGTTCCCGGAACGCATGACCGTCACCCCTCCCATGGGGGTCCCCGTCCCTTCCAGGATGGACCTGCGGCGGGGGATGGGGAAGGGGAGAGGGGCGCTGCCGGGGTGTCTAGTGGACGACGCTGTAGCTGCGCCAGGGCAGGTCGCCCGGCACGATTCCGTTGCTGGTGTTGATGGGGAGGTAGGTGGAGACCGGACCCCGGCAGTCGCGGGTCGGGTACAACACGATGTCGGTCAGGCTCTCGTTCGCGACCTTGGTCGCACCGGACGGCGCCAGACGATGGCAGCCGTTCACCGAGGGGCTGGTCACGGCCACGGCCACCTTGCGTTCCGTCTCGTAGGAGATCGGGCCCACCGTGGTGCGGCCGAGGCCCGAGCAGCCGGCGACCGCGAGAGTGAGCAGGACGGCTCCGGTGGCCGTCGTGAGACGCCGGCGAACGGACATGGCGAATCCTCTTCTGTCGTGCGAAGGCGGCGGTCGGCAGCACCCCGGATCCACCCCGGTCCAGGCCACCATGCCGCCTGCCGGACCCCGTGTCATCCGCTGATGGGCCGCCCGGGGGAACGGCCCTGGGGGCCGTTGTCAGACCCCACCCGTAAGGTCGGAGTTCCAGTAGGAGAGCCGGGCGGAGATCCCGTCGGAGTCCGCCGCGCAGCGGGAGGAGAGCAGAGCCGTGACACACATCTGGACCGCCGGCGCCGCCGTCTTCCTCCCGGCCGCCCTGCCGCGCGAGGGCCGTGTCGCCTTCTGGGCCCCGGACGGGAGCGCCCTGCCGGATCTCGCCGCGCCCGGCGGCGGGCCGGCGCCCGCCGAAGCCGGTCCGGCCACCCCCGATGGGCCGGAGCGCGTCGAGCTGACCGTCGTCCGGCGGCACGGGAGCGGAGCCCGCACCCGGGCCGTGCCCGCCGTCACCCTCCCCGTCGCCGCCGCTCTTCCCCATCTCGTCGCGGCCCGCCACCACCCGGCCGCGCACCCCGCGGCCGCCTGCTGGGGAGCCGCCGCCCTGCACGCCCTGCAGCTGGTCGCCCGAGGCCGGCTGCTGCCCGGGCTCACCGCCGAGGACCTGGACGCCTGGCGGGCCGGCCCGCTGGACGCCGACGACATCGCCCACCTGCGGGCCGTGGCCGCGGCCATGCCGTACGAGGCGCACGCCGTGCCCGTCCCCGGCCCCGGTCCGCTGCGGCTGCCCGAGCCCGAGGCGCTCGTGCGCGCCTTCCTCGACGCGGTCGCCGACACCCTGCCCCGTACCCCGGCCGCCGCCCACGCCGTCGGGGCGCCGTTCGCGGCCCGGGCGCCGCAGCACCTGCCCCGCGCGCGTGCCTGGGCCGCGGAGGCCGCCGCCGGGATGGACGCGGGTGTACGGGTCTCCCTTCGCCTCGACCTGTCGGGGTACGAACTCTTCGACATCGCCGACCCCGCTGCCGGAGAGGACGGAGAAGAGAGCGGTGCCGAGCGTCAGGCGGCCGCCGCGATCCTCCAGATCCACAGCCTCGCCGACCCGACCCTCGTCATCGACGCCCTCGCCCTGTGGGCGGGGGAGGGCGAGCACTTCGGGCCGCGCGCCCGGATCGACGCGGTCCTCGCCCTGCGCCGGGCTGCCCGCGTCTGGCCACCGCTGGCCCGGCTCCTGGAGCGGGACGTGCCCGACGTCCTCGCCGTCACCGAGGACGAGCTGTACGAGCTGCTCGGCCCGGCGGCGGCCCGGCTCGCCGACGCCGGGGTCGCCGTCCACTGGCCGCGCGAGCTCGCCCGCTCGCTGAGCGCCTCCGCCGTCGTCCGCCCCGCCCTCTCCGCACCCGGCTCCGCGACCGACGGCACGGCCTTCTTCGACAGCGAGGAGCTCCTGCGGTTCAACTGGCAGCTGGCCCTCGACGGCGATCCGCTCACCGAGCGCGAGATGGATTTCCTCGCCGAGGCCCACCGGCCCGTCGTGCGCCTCCGCGACCAGTGGGTCGTCATCGACCCCGACCTCGTCCGTAAGGCCCGCAAGCGCGAACTGGGCCTCCTGGAACCGGTCGACGCCCTCGCCGTCGCCCTCACCGGTACCGCCGAGGTGGACGGCGAGACCGTCCCCGCCGTCCCCGTCGGGGCGCTCGCCGCCCTCCGGGACCGGCTCATGGCCGGCCCCGAGGCCGTGCAGGCCCCGCCCGGTCTGACCGCCACCCTCCGCGACTACCAGCTCCGCGGCCTCGCCTGGCTGGACCTGATGACCTCGCTCGGCCTCGGCGGCTGCCTCGCCGACGACATGGGCCTCGGCAAGACCGTCACGCTGATCGCCCTCCACCTGCGCCGCGCCCGCCGCGCCCCCACCCTCGTCGTCTGCCCGGCGTCCCTCCTCGGCAACTGGCAGCGGGAGATCGAGAAGTTCGCTCCCGGCGCGCCGGTGTGCCGCTTCCACGGCGCCGACCGGGGACTGGACGGAGTGGACGGCGGATTCGTCCTCACCACCTACGGCACCCTGCGCACCAGCACCGCCCGACTCGCCGAGCGGGAATGGGGCATGGTCGTCGCCGACGAGGCACAGCACGTCAAGAACCCGTTCTCCGCCACCGCGAAGGCCCTGCGCGAGATCCCCGCACCGGCACGGGTCGCCCTCACCGGCACCCCCGTGGAGAACAACCTCTCCGAACTGTGGGCGCTCCTCGACTGGACCACCCCCGGTCTCCTCGGACCGCTCAAGGCCTTCCGCTCCCGCCACGCACGGGCCGTGGAGAACAATGAGGAGATCGAGCACGCGGAGGCCGTCGAGCGGCTCGCCCGGCTCGTGCGGCCCTTCCTGCTGCGCCGCCGCAAGTCCGACCCCGGGATCGTTCCCGAGCTGCCGCCCAAGACCGAGTCCGACCACCCCGTCTCCCTCACGCGGGAACAGGCCACGCTCTACGAGGCCGTCGTCCGCGAGACCATGGCGCAGATCGAGGCAGCCGAGGGCATCGCCCGTCGCGGGCTCGTGATGAAGCTGCTGACCTCCCTCAAGCAGATCTGCAACCACCCCGCGCAGTACCTCAAGGAGCAGGCGCCGCGCGGCAGCGGCACCGCCCGGCTCGCCGGCCGGTCCGGCAAGCTCGCCCTGCTCGACGAGCTCCTCGACACGATCCTCGCCGAGGACGGGTCCGTGCTCGTCTTCACCCAGTACGTGTCGATGGCCAGGCTCCTCGCCGACCACCTGGCCGCGCGCGGCATCCAGGCCCAACTGCTCCACGGCGGCACCCCGGTGGCCGAGCGCGAGCGGATGGTCGACCGCTTCCAGGCCGGCGAGATCCCCGTCTTCCTGCTTTCCCTCAAGGCCGCGGGCACCGGCCTCAATCTCACCCGGGCCGGCCACGTCGTGCACTACGACCGTTGGTGGAACCCGGCGGTAGAGGAACAGGCCACCGACCGGGCCTACCGGATCGGACAGACCCAGCCGGTGCAGGTCCACCGGCTCGTGGCCGAGGGCACGGTCGAGGACCGCATCGCCGAGATGCTGCGGGCCAAGCGGGCCCTTGCCGACGCCGTCCTCGGCTCGGGCGAGGCCGCCCTGACCGAACTGACCGACCGCGAGCTGGCCGACCTGGTGTCCCTGAGGAGGCACGCGTGAACCACCCGCGCTCCGCCCGCGGGGCCCTGCCCCGCCACGACGACCGCCGGCGCAGCTTCCCGCAGGTCGCGCCCCGCGAGGCGCCCGACGGGCGGTTCGCCGCCACCTGGTGGGGCAATGCCTGGGTCGAGGCGCTGGAGGACACGGCCCTCGACCCGGCGCGCCTCGCACGCGGGAAGGCGTACGCGGGGCGCGGGCACGTCGACGCGATCACCGTCACTCCCGGCCGGGTCGTCGCCTACGTCCACGGCAGCCGCCCCCGCCCGTACCGCACCGAGATCAGGATGCGGACCCTCGGCGACGACGGCTGGGAGCGGTTCGTCGACGAGGCCACCGCCCGCCCCGATCACATCGCCGCCCTCCTCGACAAGGACGTGCCGCACGCCCTGGAGGCCGTCACCGGCCTGCTGCCCGCGCCGGGGGACCTCGTCCCCGACTGCTCCTGCCCGGACGACGGTTACCCCTGCAAGCACGCCGCCGCCCTCTGCTACCAGGCGGCGAGACTCCTCGACGAGGACCCGTTCGTCCTCTTCCTGATGCGCGGTCGCGGCGAGCAGGAGCTGCTTGCCGAGCTCACCCGGCGCAACGCGGCCCGGTCCGCCGCCGAGACGTCCGCCGCCGCGCCGCCGATGCCGACGGTCCCCGCCCGCGTCGCGCTCGCCGCGACGGCGGCCGGGGCGGCGGCCGGGGCGGGACTTCCGCCGCTGCCCCGGCCGTTGGCGGTCCCCGACCGGCCGGGCCGTCCGGCCGTCTTCCCGCCCGATCCCGAAGCCCCCGACCCGCTCGCCCTCGACCTCCTCGCGAGCGAGGCGGCCGTCCGCGCCCACGCCTTCCTCGCCACCGGACACGATCCGGTCGCCGCGCTCAACCCCTGGCAGGACGCGGTCCGGCTGGCCGCCGCGCACCCCGGTTCCGGGCTCACCGCCTCGACCCGCGCGCTCTACCGCGATCTGGCGTACGCGCTGGACCGCACGCCCACGGACCTCGCCCGTGCCGTCGCCGCCTGGCGGCAGGGCGGCGCCGCCGGACTCGCCGTCCTGGAGGAACCCTGGGACCCGCCGGCCGGTCCGTTCGACCGGGCCCGACCCGCCCTGCTCGCCGCCGACTTCCCCGCCTTCCGGCCCTGGCGCAATCGGCTCTCGACGGAATCCCTCCAGCTCCGGCTGGGCCGGGACGGCCTCTGGTACGGCTACGAGTCGGACGCGGGCCGCGAGGACTGGTGGCCGCGCGGCGACCCCGACCCGGACCCGGTCGGCGCGCTCACCGACCTGCTGGGAGGGTGACGGGAAGGGGAGCCGACACTCGAACGGCACCCACTCGAAGGAGTGAATCCCACCAACGGCCGGATCCGGCATCCGCGTTTGTCGCGTTGATTCCGGTACGGGCACTTGCCCGTGTACACCTCCGGAAGGCAGGAAGCCATGAGGCAGATTCGCCGAAGTGGTCTGGCCACACTGATGGTCACGGGTGGGGCGCTCGCGCTCTCGGCAGGCGCCGCGCACGCCGACGCCGGTGCCCAGGGCGCCGCGGTCGGTTCGCCGGGAGTGATCTCCGGCAATACGGTCCAGCTGCCCGTCCACGTGCCGGTCAATGTCTGTGGCAACACGGTCAACGTCATCGGACTGCTCAACCCGGCGGCCGGCAACAGCTGTGCCAACAAGTCGGCCGCGCCCGAGCCCGGTGGCTACGGCGAGGAGGACGGCGGCGGCCGGTCGCACAAGGACCTGCCCGGCACCCCGCGCGGTGGCGAGCAGGGCGGCGGATCCCACGGGGGCGGTTCCTCCAACGGCGGTGGCGCCACGGCCGAGACCCGCACCGAGGGTTCCCCCGGCATCCTCTCCGGCAACGGCCTCCAGCTGCCGATCGACCTCCCCGTGAACGTCAGCGGGAACTCGGTCAACGTCGTGGGCATCGGCAACCCGGCCGTGGGCAACACCGCGGTCAACGGCCCCGGCAAGCCCGCCCAGCCGATCGAGAAGCCGACGCCGCGCCCGCAGACCCCCGTCAGGAACGTGCCGGTTCCGCGCGCCGAGGAGACCGGGAAGCCCGCCCCCGCGCCCGTACCCGCCCCGGCCCACGCGCCGCAGGCCGAGTCCGAGTCGGTCGCTCTGGCCGCCACCGGTTCGGACACCGTCGGCTACGCCGCCGCGGGGAGCGCCGCGCTGCTGCTCGGCGGTGCCCTGATGTACCGCCGCGCGCGCCGCACCGGGGACCAGGCCTGACGGTCTCCTCCTCGCGCCGGGAACCGGCCCCGAGGTCTTCCCTTCGCACCCCGGCGGACGCGCGCTGACACCCGAGCCGTCAGCCGCGTCGCCGGCCGCGCGTATCCACGGCGCCATGGCGCCAGGTCCGGAGCACCGCCTCGATGGCGGGAGCGACCCTCGTCCGGGCCTGGTGCCGGGGAACCCCCTGCATCAGCAGGCTGTCGTACGGCGTGTCGACATGCCGTACGGAGGCTCGTACGGCGGCGGTGACGGCGCCCCGGTCGAGAGATCGGCCCGCGGCCGTCCGCCCTACGCGCCCGCTGCCCTTCGCCGACGCGTGCTCGGAGATCTCCGTGGCCCGGTCCGCCGGGCAGGACGGGAACAACCGGAGGATCTCGGCCCGCAGGGTCGCGGTGATCTCGGCGTCGAGCGCCGCGCGCCGCGCCGCGTCCCCTGGTCCGCCGCCTGGCCCGCGCCTCGGCGTCCGCCAGGCAGGCCGTCTCCGCCCGTGCCAGTGCCGCCTCTTCGACGAGCAGGCCCTGACGCTCGTACCGCGTACGGCGCTTGTTGTGACGTACCACCACGGCCCAGAGGGCGCTGCCCTCCCTGGCGCGCCGGGTGAGCGCCGTGTCTCCCCGGCGCAGGAAGACCAGGTGGCCGAGGTCGGCGCAGTCCAGACAGACCGGCGCGTTGTACTCGACGACCATCCGTTCCAGGGGCCCCAGGTGGCACTCCGAGCAGCGGCGCCGCCGCAGCGGCTCCACGACGACGGGCGCGACGAGGTCCACGTCCGGCCTCCCCTCAGCGGACGTCGGGCGCGGCGGCGGCGATGAACGTGGCGAGGGCCTCCTTCGCCTTCTCCGAACGGCGGGCCCGGTCCGCCTCGTCGACCGCGTCGTGCATGCAGTGGGAGTCCACGAAGGCCGCCTCGGCGAGCCGCCGGGTCTCCGGGTCGTCGCAGACCAACTGGACGCGGAAGAGGGCCTGCCGGGCGGCGGTGCGCTGCCGGTAGGAGGCGTGACGGGATTCCTCCGCCTCTTCCGAGCCGGGCTTCATGGCCGCCCGGAACCAGCGGTCGTTCTGGCTGTGCCGGTAGTCGACGACCGCGCCCGCGAAGGCGCTGTACGTCTCGATCCGCTCCTGGCGGAGCTGCTCGTTCCGGGCGAGGGCCGCCGTCCGCTCCGTGGCCCGGCCCTGGAACCAGTGCGTGGCGACCACACCCAACAGCGTTCCCATCACGGCTATCAGCGCCACATCCATGACCGGCCGGCCCTCCCCGTTTCCTCGGCCGAAGTCCTCGGCCGATGCGCTCGTCCGCGCCCGAAGATCCTTCGGACCCTCAGATCATGACAGCCGGGGGGCGGGACGTCACTGGCGGTAGCTGCTCAGGAAGCGGCCGATGCGGCTGATCGCGGCGTCGAGGTCGTCGGCGTACGGCAGGGTCAGGATGCGGAAGTGGTCCGGGCGCGGCCAGTTGAAGCCCGTTCCCTGGACGACCTGGATCTTCTCCCGCAGCAGCAGGTCGAGGACGAACTTCTCGTCGTCGTGGATCTTGTGCACGGCGGGGTCGAGGCGCGGGAAGGCGTACAGCGCGCCCTTGGGCTTCACGCAGGAGACGCCGGGGATCTCGTTGAGCTTCTCCCAGGCCCGGTCGCGCTGTTCGCGCAGCCGGCCGCCGGGGGCGGTGAGCTCGTGGATCGACTGGCGGCCGCCGAGCGCGGCCTGGATGGCGTACTGGGCGGGGGCGTTGGGGCAGAGCCGCATGGAGGCCAGCATGGTGAGGCCCTCCAGATAGCTCCTGGCCTGCTGCTTCGGCCCGCTGACGACCAGCCAGCCGGAGCGGAAGCCCGCCACCCGGTACGTCTTGGAGAGCCCGCCGAAGGTGAGGACGACGAGGTCGGGGGCGAGGGAGGCGGCCGGGTAGTGGACGGCCTCGTCGTAGACGATCTGGTCGTAGATCTCGTCGGCGAAGACCATCAGACCGTGGCGGCGGGCGAGAGCGAGGATGCCCTCGACGATCTCCTTCGGATAGACGGCCCCGGTGGGGTTGTTGGGGTTGATGATGACGACGGCCCGGGTCCGGTCGGTGATCTTCGACGCCATGTCGTCGAGGTCCGGGTACCAGTCGGCCGACTCGTCGCAGAGGTAGTGCACCGCCTTGCCGCCGGCGAGGGTGGTGACCGCCGTCCAGAGCGGGAAGTCGGGGGCGGGGATCAGGACTTCGTCACCGTCCTCCAGGAGTGCCTGGACGGCCATGGAGACCAGTTCCGACACGCCGTTGCCGAGGAAGACGTCGTCGACGTCCACCTCGGGCAGGCCCATGGCCTGGTAGCGCTGGGCGACGGCGCGGCGCGCCGAGAGGATGCCGCGGGAGTCCGTGTAGCCATGGGCCTTCGGGAGCATCCGGATCATGTCCTGGACGATCTCCTCGGGCGCCTCGAAGCCGAACAGGGCCGGGTTCCCGGTGTTGAGGCGCAGGACGCTGTGGCCCGCCTCCTCCAGCGCGTTGGCGTGCTCGATCACCGGGCCGCGGATCTCGTAGCAGACCTCGCTCAGCTTGCTCGACTGCCGGAACTCCATGTCCGACCTCCCCAGGTCCCCGGAATCAGTGTTACTTGGTTTTACCAAGTTCGAGCTTGGAAAGTCCAACAACATGTCTAGACTGCGTCGCATGCCACGTCAGCCACGCCGCAGCTACGACCAGCACTGTGCCGCCGCGCGCGCCCTCGACCTCGTCGGCGACCGCTGGACCCTGCTCGTCGTCCGCGAACTCCTCGCCGGGCCGCGCCGCTACACCGACCTCCACGCCGACCTGCCCGGCGTCAGCACGGACATGCTCGCCGGCCGCCTCAAGGACATGGAGGGCGCCGGACTCGTCACCCGGCGGCGGCTCCCGCCGCCCGCCTCGGCGTCCGTGTACGAACTCACCCCGCGCGGCCGGGACCTGCTGCCCGTCCTGCGCTCGCTCGCCGCGTGGGGGGCGTCCGACCTGGGCGAACCGCGGCCGACGGACGCCGTCCGCGCGCACTGGTACGCGATCCCGCTCCTCGGGCCGCTCGCGGAGCTGGGCGCGGGGGTCGTCCAGGTGACCCTGGACGAGGGGGAGTTCCACGTACGGGTCGGGGGCGACGGGAGTGTGGCGTACGGGGACGGAGCGGCGGACGCCCCTGATGCCCGGCTGCGGACCGACGTGGCGACCTGCCGGGCGCTCGCCGAGGGGGAGTTGACGCTCGCCGGGGCGATCGAGTCGGGGCGCGCCGCCCTCGAACGTTTCGCACCGGTCGCGGAGACCCGTTGACCCGCGTTCCTTGATCGAATTCCCGTCCGAGACCTCCCGCTCCCGGGTAGCGTATGGCCGTTTCGGCGGCCGTGGAACGCACGGCCGCCCCACGAACTCGGAGGGCATTTCCATGGGGCTGGGAATACGTGAGGCGGCGCGCGTCGCGAGCCGCCTCAGGAGTCTTCTCGTCGCGGGCACGGTCGCCGCGGTGGCGGTCGTGCCGTCCGCGGCGGTGGCCACGCCCGGCAGCGGCGTCAGCGGGACCGTGCTCGCCCAGGGCACTTCGGACGGCAAGCTGAGGATCAAACCGCCCAAGGGCGACACCGACGTGGTCGTCCGGACCATCACCATCGCCCCCGGCGGCTCCACGGGTTGGCACCATCACCCCGGACAGCTCGTCGCCGTCGTCCAGGCCGGTACGCTCACCCGTACCCTCGACGACTGCTCGGTCGAAGTGACCTCGGCGGGTGCGGCGTTCGTCGAGGCATCGGGCGGGAAGCACGTCCACGTCGGCCGCAACCTCGGCACCGAGCCGGTCGTCCTGTACGTGACCTACCTGCTGCCCAAGGGGGCGCCGCTCTCGATCGACGAGCCGGCCCCGGCCTGCGCCCAGGGCTGAGCATCCGCCAGGTACTCGGCCGGCGATCCGGGGGCTGACCGGGCCAGGGACGCCGCGAGCCGGTCCCGGGCCGCCGTCTGCGCCGCGATCCGCGCGTCGAGGACGGCCAGCCGCTCGCGGGCGATCTCCAGTCCGCGAGCGGACGGCGCGGCCGACGCGACGTCCCCGTCGAGGCACGAGCGGAACGCGGACACGTCGTCGAGCGTGAGCCCGGCGTCCAGCAGGTACCGGATGTTGGCCACGCGCGCGACGGCGCCCTCCTCGTACACGCGGTATCCGTTGTCCGCCCGGGCCGACGCGATGAGTCCCGCCTGCTCGTAGTGGCGCAGCGCGCGGGGCGACACCCCTGTCCGCCGGGCCAGTTCACCGATGCGCAAGGGCGCCACCTCCTCACGCAGTCGTATCACGTGACCAGCGCGCCCCCGTCGACGGGCAGGACGGTGCCCGTGAGGAAGCCGGCGTCGGGCGAGGCGAGCGACGTGATCACCCGCGCGACCTCCTCGGGCCTGCCGATCCGGCCCAGTGGCGTGTGGGCGAGCTGCCACGCCCGCAGCGCCCTCAACCGCTCGGGGGAGAGGCCCATGTGGTCGGCGATCGGGGTCTCGATCGCGCCGGGCGCGACGGCCACCACACGGACGCCGTCGGGCGCGAGCTCCAGCGCCCAGCACCGGGTCAGGGTCTCCAGTGCGCTCTTGGTCGCCGGATACACGGAGTTGGCGGGCCAGCCGCGCTGCCCGATCGCCGTCGACACGTTCACCACCACGCCCCGGGACTTCCTGAGCGCGGGGACCGCGGCCTGGGTGAGGAGGACGGGGGCGACGAGGTTCGTCTCCAGGAGCGGGGTGATCACGGAGCGGTCGAGGGTGCCGAGCGGGCCGCCGGCGGAGATCCCGGCGTTGTTGACGAGGACGTCGAGGCGGCCGTGCGCGGTCACGGCCGCCTCGACGATCCCCGCGGCCGCCCCCTCCGCCGTCACGTCCGCGACGAACGGGTGGATCCCGGGGTGTCCCTCGGCGGCCTCGCGCAGCGGCTCCTTCCGGCGGCCGACGGCGACGACCGTCGCCCCCTGTCCGGCGAAGGCGCGCGCGGTGGCCCGGCCGATGCCGGTGCCCGCGCCGGTGACGACGACGACCCTGGTGGGTGTGATGGTGTCCATGAATCCGATGGTCGAACGGTGACGCCAGTGACAAGGTCAAGCGGGAACGCGCGGTGACGGGGGAAGTGGCGGCAGGATGAGTGGGATGCGGTACGAGGCGATCACCTGGGAACGGCTGGCCGGCACGCTCGCCGGGCACCTTGACGCGGCCACGCCCGGCGACGGCGGACCATGGCTCAAGGTCGGCATCGACGGGCCGCCCGCCGCACCCGGCGGCGAGCTCGCCGGACTCCTCGCCGAGGCGCTCCGGGCGCGCGGCCGCGCCGTCCACGTGGCCGGGACCGGCGGCTTCCTGCGTCCCGCTTCACTCCGGTACGAGTACGGGAAGCGCGACCCCGACGCGTACTACGACGGGTGGACCGACATCAAGGCCCTGTGGCGCGAGGTCTTCGCTCCGCTGGAACCCGGCGGCACCGGACGCGTGCTGCCCGATCTGTGGGACCAGGCCACGGACCGGGCGACCCGCAGCCCGTACGTGACGCTGCCGCCAGGTGGCGTGCTCCTGCTCCACGGGCCGTTCCTCCTCGGCCACTGGTTCCCCTTCGACCTCACCGTGCACCTGCGGCTCTCGGCCGCCGCCCTCGCCCGGCGCACCGAGGAGTCCTGGACGCTGCCCGCCTTCGCCCGCTACGAGGCGGAGGTCGACCCCGCCGCGACCGCCGACGCCGTCGTACGCGCCGACGACCCGCGCCACCCGGCCTGGACCGGGCTGCGGTCCGGGGGATAGACACCCTCTTGGCCGAGTCCGGAAAGTCCCGCCTGAGCCGGTGCTGCTTTCCGGACACGGCCCAGGCCCGGATCCGCCGGAGGGCTAACCGGTCGCCCTGGGCGCGGGGTCCTGGGGTCTGCCTCCCACGACGGTGACCGCCTCCGCGCCCGCGCGGCATCCCGCCTCAGCGGCCTTCACCGGGTCCGCGCCCGCGAGCCGGGCGGCCAGGAACGCGCCGGTGAAGGCGTCACCCGCGCCCGTCGAATCCACCCGGAGCGCCGCGGGCACCGGAGTCGCCGCCACCCGTGCCGTGACCGCGCCGCCCTCGGCGACCAGCGCACCCGCCGGTCCGAGGGTGACCACGACGAGCGGATGGCGCCGACTCAGTTCCGCGGCCGCCGCTTCCGGTTCACGGCCTCCGGCCAGCAGCCGGGCCTCGTCGGCGTTGGGCAGCAGCACGTCGGCGCCCGCCGTCGCCGTCAGGAACCCGTCCCTCCCCAGCTCCGCGAGGAAACCCGCGGAGGCCGGGTCCACGCTCACCGGAACGCCCGCCTCCCGCGCGTCCCGCAGCGCCCGCCGGACCGTCTCGCGGCTCGCCGGGGCGAAGAACAGGTAGCCGGAGAGGTGCAGCGCGGCCACGCCGTCGAGCAGGCCGGCGCTCCAGTCGGCGGGGGAGAGGCGCAGCGCGGCGCCGCTGTCGGTGAGGAAGGTCCGCTCGGCCGAGGCGTCGACGAGCGCGATCACGGTGGCCGTCGCCGCCTCCGCGTCCCGGACGAGCAGTGGGCGCACCCCCGCCCCGATCAGCGCCCGTTCGTGCCAGTCCGCCGCGTCCGTCCCGACCCGGCCGAGCAGCCGCACGTCCCCGCACCCGGAACGCACCGCCCAGCAGGCCGCGTTGGCCCCGGCGCCGCCCGGGAGAGTCCGGATCTCCGCCGCCGTGTCCGTCGCGGGCGCGAGGGGCGTCCGGTGCCGGGCGACGACATCCGTCACCACGTCCCCGACGACCAGCAGCGCGCGCCCCGGCCGCCTCACCGGCCGCCCGCGCCGGCAGCCCCCGTGCCGGGCGTCCCCGAGCCGGGCGTCCCCGAGCCGTACGCCGTCGCGATTTTGGCCGCGAGCCGGACGTTGCCCTGTACCGCCGCGAGGTTCGCCTCCAGGGACGCCCCCGCTGTGTGCACCGTCAGGTATTCGAGCAGGAACGGCGTCACGGCCTGCCCCGTGATCGCCTTCTCCCTCGCCGCCGCGAGCCCCTGTGCGAGGACCCGGTCGTGGAGCGATGGGTCCAACTGCTCCGTCTCCGGCACCGGGTTGGCCACGACGAGCGAGGCCTGTCGCCCGCCGAGCGCGTCCTGGGCCCGTATGACCCCCGCCACCTCCTCCGGGCTCCGCAGGGTCCAGTCGACGGGCTCGCCCGAGGAGGACAGGTAGAACCCGGGGAAATGCTCCGTGCCGTATCCGACGACCGTCACCCCCAGCGTCTCCAGGCGTTGCAGCGTCGCCGGCACGTCGAGGATCGACTTCACCCCGGCACACACCACCGTGATCCCGACCTCGGCGAGCAGCCGAAGGTCGGCCGATTCGTCCTGCGTCTCGCTCCACTCGCGGTGTACGCCGCCGAGGCCGCCG
Source organism: Streptomyces sp. NPDC058650 (assembly GCF_042717315.1). Lineage (NCBI taxonomy): Bacteria > Bacillati > Actinomycetota > Actinomycetes > Kitasatosporales > Streptomycetaceae > Streptomyces > Streptomyces sp. NPDC058650. The sequence continues at coordinate 189,304 of NZ_JBHXRL010000006.1, read as the reverse complement.
GTCGCGAACACCCGTATGCCCGCCGCGTCCGCGAGCCATGCCGTCGCCGAGACCGTCGTCGCGCCCGTCACCCCGGTCGCCAGGGCCGGGGCCAGATCGCGGTGACCCAGCTTCCGTACCGCCGGGTCCTCCGCGATCCGGTTCAGTGCCGCACGGTCCAGGCCCACCCGGGCGGTGCCGTCGACCACGGCGACGGTGGCGGGGACGGCGCCCCCGGCCCGTACGAGCTCCTCCAGCTCCAGGGCCACGGCGAGGTTGCGCGGACGGGGCAGACCGTGGGCGATGATCGTCGATTCCAGCGCGACGACGGGACGGCCCTCGTGGAGCGCCTCCCGTACCTCTTCGGACACCTGTGTGGACATGTCCCATTCCTGGCGCGACCACGGGCCCCGCAAACCTCGGTGGCGACCTCCTGCCACACACCCGCCATCCCCGGGCGCTCCTGCGGATTCCGTGACGGCGTCTCCGGTCCCGTCGTCGCGGACGGCCGAGGCGCCCCGCCGCGCTTCGCCGGGAGGGTGGTGCGGAATCCGTCGCCGTCGTCGCATTCGGGTAGGTCGCCTGATGGGAGACGAAGCGGAGTGATCTGTTCCACCCGATCCCGGTCCTCGAAGCGCTCCGGACCCCCGCTACAGTCACCGCCCATGACGACACATGACGTGCCTTCCTTCGCCGTGCACATCCCCGACGCGGAGCTTGAGGCGGACCCCCTCGACCCCGCCCAGATCGTCTCCGGCACGCCCGAGGTGACGGGCAAGGTGCTGTGGGAGTCCGCCGACGGGAAGCAGGTGCGCGGCATCTGGCAGATCACGCCCGGCGTCGTCACCGATACCGAGGCCGACGAGCTCTTCGTGGTGGTCAGCGGACGGGCGACCGTCGCCGTCGAGGGCGGGGAGACGCTGGAGATCGGGCCCGGCGACGCGTGCGTGCTGCGCGAGGGCGACCGGACGACCTGGACCGTGCACGAGACCCTGCGCAAGGCGTACCACATCAGCCTCTGAGGCCTCCCGAGGTTTCGCGAGGTTACGCGAGGCCTTTCTCATGCCTCCCATGGCCCTCCCGAGGCCCGCCAAGGCCCGCCCTAGCCCCTTCGGGGCCTTTCCGATGCCCGCGGTGGCAGACCTGAAGTCCGTGTGGAGGCATGGGGAGTTGAAGGTCTGGTAGGAAACCTTCCTATCGGCTAGCATCCCGGCCAGCGGCTTGGCGCGGCGCCCGTCCCCACGGGCGTGACGCGCTCAGCGAGAGCTCTGACCCGGCCGCCGAGCACCACCCCGCCGCGCGGCGTCCGAATCGCCACGCGGCAGGGCCCTCGTGCTCCGCACCGGTGTCCAGCTCTCGCCGACCCCTCAGGCCAGGGAGCCCAGGTATGCGCCTGTACGCCTCCACACCACCGCGCAGCACCCCCACCACCCCCTTCCCCACCATCCGTCTGACCCTCGTCCTCACCGCCGTCCTGCTGCTTGTCGGCGGCCTCCTGCTCGCCCACCCGGACCGGGCCGGCGCCGCCGCCGATCCGCTGATCTCCCAGGGCCGGCCGGCCACCTCCTCGTCCGTCGAGGACAGCACGTTCGGCCCGGAGAAGGCCTTCGACGGCGTCTCCACCACCCGCTGGGCCAGCGCCGAAGGCTCCGACCCCCAGTGGATCCGGGTCGACCTCGGCGCCTCTGCCACCGTCTCCCGCGTCCGCCTCGTCTGGGAGGCCGCCTACGCCAAGGCCTACCGCGTCGAGATCTCCGAGGACGGCACCACCTGGACCCGCCTCGCCACCGAGACCGCCGGAAACGGCGGGACGGACGACTGGACGGGACTCACCGGCAAGGGCCGTCACCTCCGCGTCTACGGGACGGCCCGCGGCACCTCGTACGGCTACTCCCTCTTCGCGGTCGAGGCCTACGGCACGACCGGCACCACACCCCCGCCCACCGGCGCCTTCACGGTCGTCGCGGCCGGGGACATCGCCGCCCAGTGCACAGCCTCCAGCAGCTCCTGCGCCCACCCCAAGACCGCCGCGCTGGCGCAGCGGATCGCCCCGTCGTTCTACCTGACGATGGGTGACAACCAGTACGACGACGCCCTGCTCTCCGACTTCCGCGCCTACTACGACAAGACCTGGGGCGTCTTCAAGGCGAAGACGCGGCCGGTGCCCGGCAACCACGAGACCTACGACCCGGCGGGCTCCCTCGCCGGCTACAAGGCGTACTTCGGCGCGATCGCCTACCCCCAGGGCAAGCCCTACTACAGCTACGACCAGGGCAACTGGCACTTCGTCGCCCTCGACTCCAACTCCTTCGACGACCCCGCCCAGATCCAGTGGCTGAAGGACGACCTCGCCCGCAACACCAAGGGCTGCCTCGCCGCCTACTTCCACCACCCCCTGTACTCCTCCGGCGGCCACGGCAACGACCCCGTCTCCCGGCCGGTCTGGGAGATCCTGTACGGGGCCAAGGCCGACCTCGTGCTCAACGGACACGACCACCACTACGAGCGGTTCGCCCCGCAGGACCCGAACGGCCGCGCCACGGCCGACGGCATCGTCGAGATCGTCGGGGGCATGGGCGGCGCCGACCCCTACGACATCGAGACGGTCCAGCCGAACAGCCAGAAGCGGATCAGCGGTCCGTACGGCGTCCTGAAGCTGGACCTCACCGACACCACCTACACCTGGCAGTACGTCGGCACCGACAACCAGGTGAAGGACTCCGGCCCGACCTACACCTGCCACTGATGTACCTCGCGACCACCGGTCGCCGCGACGCGCCGCCCGCCCCCTCGGGGGTCCGGCGGCGCGTCCCCGGCACCGTCCTCGCCCTCGGCGCGGTCAGCCTGGTCACCGACATCTCCTCCGAGATGGTGACCGCCGTGCTGCCGCTCTACCTCGTCGTCGGACTCGGCCTCTCCCCGCTCCAGTTCGGGCTGCTCGACGGGCTCTCCACCGGCGCCACCGCGCTCGTACGGATCCTCGGCGGCGCCACCGCCGACCGCGGAGGGCGCCACAAACAGGTCGGGGGGCTCGGCTACGCACTCTCGGCGTGCTCCCGGCTCGGCCTCCTCCTCGCGGGCGGCTCGGCCGGCGGGATCGCCGCCGCGCTCGCCGCCGACCGGCTCGGGAAGGGCGTCCGCACGGCCCCGCGCGACGCGCTCATCACCCTGCACAGCCCGCCGGACGAGCTGGGCCGTGCCTTCGGCGCACACCGCGCCATGGACACCACCGGAGCCCTCCTGGGCCCCCTGGCCGCCTTCGCCCTGCTGTGGGCCACGGCCGAGGCGTACGAGGCGGTCTTCGCCGTCAGCTTCTGCGTCGGACTGTTCGGCGTCCTGCTGTGGGTGCTGCTCGTCCCGGGGCGTCGCGACTCGGCGGCACGACGGCCTGAGAAGGCGCAGGCCGCCGAAGCGGCGCCACGCGCGCGTGGCGGGGTCTTCGCCGCGCTGCGCTCGCCCGCGTACCGGCGGATCCTCCTCTGTGCCGGCCTGCTCGGCGCCGCCACCGTCGGCGACGCCTTCCTGTACCTGCTGCTCCAGCGACGGCTCGAACTCGACGCCACCTGGTTCCCGTTCCTGCCGCTCGGCGCCGCCGGTGTCTATCTGCTGCTCGCCGTCCCGGTGGGCCGCCTCGCCGACCGCGTCGGCCGCCGCCGACCGTTCCTGTACGGGCACGGGGCCCTGCTCCTCGCGTACGGACTGCTCCTCGCCCCCGTACCGGACGTCCTCCTCGTCGGGGGCGTCCTGGTGCTGATAGGCACCTTCTACGCGGCCACCGACGGCGTCCTGATGGCCCTGACCGGCCCCTTCCTCACCGAGGGGCGCCAGGCGGGCGGCCTCGCGCTCGTCCAGACCGCGCAGGCACTGGCCCGGCTCGGCGCCGCCGTCGCGTTCGGCGCCGTCTGGACGGCGAGCGGGCCGGAGGCGGCCCTCGTGGTGGCGCTCCTGGCCCTTGCCGCGGCCCTGTGCTGCGCCGCCCGAGTCCTGCCTGCCGCGAGCGCCCCGCCCCCCGCGAGTCCCTTGCCCTGCGCGAGCGCCCCGCCCGCGGCTCTCCCGCCCGCCTCACCCCAGACCCTCCGAGAGGACTGACCCATGCACGCCGTGACCGATGTCCGCCTGTCCCGCCACGCGCGCGTGTGGATCCTCGTCCTCGCCCTCGTCCTGCTGGGCGGCGGCGCGACCGCCTACACCCTGCGGGCGGCGTCCGGGCGGCAGGCCGGGGCCACCGCGGCCCCGGTGGCCGGCTTCACCCTCGACGGGGGCCGCCCCGGCGCGCTCCACGTCAGGGACACCGCGACCGGGCGCGTCGCGCGCGTGGACCCGGCCGTGGCCGGCGGCCGGGTGGCCGACGGGCCCGCCTGCGACCGCTTCCACGCGGCCGGCCCCACCGCCCTCTGCCTCGTGCGCCGACCGGGCGTCCCGGCCCGCTCGTACGCCCTGGTCCTCGACCGCCGGCTGCGCGAAGTGCGCCGTATCGCGCTCCCCGGCATCCCCAGCCGGGCCCGCGTCTCCGCCTCGGGGCGCATGCTCTCCTGGACGATGTTCGCGACCGGCGACTCCTACGCGCGCTCGTCCTTCTCCACCCGCACGTCCATCCTCGACCTGCGCACCGGGTACCTCGTGAAGAACATCGAGCTGATTCCGCTGACCCTCGGCGGACGCCGGTACCACGCCCCCGACGTCAACTACTGGGGCGTCTCCTTCGCCGCGGACGACAACCGCTTCTACGCCACCGTCTCGACGGACGGGCGCACCCATCTCGTCGAGGGCGACATGGCGAACTGGTCGGCCCGGACCCTGCGGGAGAACGTCGAATGCCCGTCGCTCTCCCCGGACGGAACCCGGATCGCCTTCAAGAAGCGGGTCTCCGAAGGCCCGCGCGAGCCGTGGCGGCTGTACGTGTACGACCTGCGCTCCGGGCGCGAGCACCCCGTCGCCGAGCGGCGCGGCATCGACGACCAGGCCCTGTGGACGGACCCGGAGACCCTCGCGTACGGATACGGGGGAGCGGTCTGGTCCGTACCGGCCGACGGTACGGGGGCGCCGCGGCAGCTGGCGCGCGGGGCCACGTCACCCGCCGTACCGCGCTGACCGGCCCGCGCCGGTGGGCACGCCCACCCGCCGGGCCAGGCTCAGGGCGGGACCGGTTCGGCGCGGTTTCAGCGCAGGCCCGGTTCGGGCTTCCGGAGGGCGCCGCGGACCGCGAGCGCCGCCATCGGCAGCAACAGACACGCGGCGATCGCGTTGAGGGGTCCGTAGCCCGCCTCCGAGACGATCAGGCCCGCCGCGAGCCCGCCGACCCCGGCGGCCGTGTTCATGACGAAGTCGGAGAGACCCTGGACGGCCGCCCGCGCGGCCTGCGGCACCGAGTCGGTGAGCAGCGCCGAGCCGGACACGAGCCCGGCGGACCAGCCGAGGCCGAGGACGAAGAGACCGAGGGCCGTCCGGCCGTGGCTCGGCCCCGCCGTGCCCGCGATGAGCGACGCCACGGCGATCAGCCCGACGGCGAGTCCGATCACCGACAGCCGGCCCAGCCGGTCGGACAGCCAGCCCATCAGGGGCGAGAAGGCGTACATGCCCGCGATGTGCCCGCTGATCACGAGGCCGATCAGCTGGATGCCCGCGCCGTGGTGGGTCAGCGCGATCGGGGTCATCGACATGATCGAGACCATCGCGGTGTGCGAGGCGGCGACGGTGACCAGGGCGAGCCGGGCCTGCGGCGACTCCCGTACCGCCCGCATTCCGGCGCGCAGGGAGCGGCCCTCCGGCTGCTCGCCCGCCCCGGGATCCGCGAGCGCGCGGGCGGTGAGGAGGGGGTCCGGGCGCAGGAGGAGCGCGACGACCGCCGCCGAGACGACGAAGACGCCGGCGGCCCAGACGAAGGGGCCGGCCGTGGCGGGTATGCCCAGGCCGGACACGCTCTCCCCGGCGGGTGCGGCGATGTTCGGTCCGAGTACCGCCCCGATCGTGGTCGCCCACACCACGGTGGAGATGGCCCGGGCCCTGCGGTCGGGCTCGGCGAGGTCGGCGGCGGCGAAGCGGGCGGCCAGGTTGGCCGAGGAGCCGGCGCCGAAGCCGACGAGTCCGACGAGGAGCAGCGGGAAGCTCTCGACGGCCGCGCCGAGCACCACCACCACAGCTCCCAGCGCCCCGAGCAGGTAGGCGAGGACGAGCCCCGCCCGGCGCCCCCGCGAGGCCATCAGCGCGGCCAGCGGCATGGCGAGCAGCGCGGGACCGGCCACCGACGCCGTGGAGGCGAGACCGGACAACGCCTCCGTACCGCTGACGTCCTTGGCCAGCACGGCGGCGAGCGCGAAGCCGATGGCGATGCCGAGGCCGCCGAGGATCTGGGTGGCGATGAGGACGGCCTGAATCCGTCGGCGCAGCGCGGGCAGTTCGGCGGCGGTGACAGGGACGGATGTCTCGTCGGATACCGGGTCGGGTATCCCGTCGGGCAAGGTGACGTCAGGGGCGTCGGGGGTGTTGGTCACTTACGTGAGTGTGCCAGCCGTCCCATCCGATGGGAACGCCCCCCTCAGAACAGCGGCGCCGGCAGCACACCCTCCAGGGCCAGCAGCTGCCGCTTGGTCTCCAGTCCGCCCCCGAACCCCCCGAGCCCGCCGTCGCTCTCCACCACACGGTGGCACGGCACCACCACCGGCAGCGGATTGGCGCCCATCGCCGCTCCGACCGCCTGGGCCGCGCCCGGCTGCCCCACGCGCCGCGCCAGCTCCCCGTACCCCACGACCGTGCCGTACGGGACGCCGGTCGCCAGCTCGCGCAGCACCTGCCGATTGAAGCCCGACGTCAGGCTCCAGTCCAGGGGCAGGTCGAAGGCGCGCGGGTCGCCCGCGAAGTACGCGTCGAGCCGGCGTATCGCCTCGGCGAGCAGCCCCGAGGCGCTCTCCACCGGCTCCGCCCCGAACCGCCCGCCCAAGCGGTCGAGCATCTGCACCCGCCGCGCCGCGTCGGCGTGGAACTCGACCCGCACCAGACCCCGCCCGGTCGCGGCGAGGAAGAGCGGGCCGATGTCGCTCTCCATGACCGTCCACTCCACCGCGACGGCCGGCTCGCCGCCCGTCGGCTCCGCTTCGATGTCCATGGCGCCCACGGTACGACCCGCCACTGACAGCCCGACCGGAACAGCCCCGCGACGGTCACGAAGAGGGCGCCGAACCGCCGTCCAGATCACGGACCGGTCTCGCTCCGGTCTCACGAGCAGAAATTCCCCGGTCACGTGGTCGTGAGGCCCCCGGCGCGCCATAATCTCGCCCCGGTAGTACTACCCAGCGGTACCGACTGTTTTCGGACGACGTGGCACCAGGGGTGGAGGACATACGCTCATGCAGGGCACGGTCGACGGATTCAGCTACGGGCTCGTCACTCCGGTGGCCGCTTTCATCATGGCCTGCCTCGGCGGCGCCCTCGGTCTGAGGTGCACCACCAGGTCGCTCCGCCACCGCGACACCTTCAAGGCCGGATGGCTCGCCCTCGGCGCCACCTCCATAGGCACCGGCATCTGGACGATGCACTTCATCGCCATGATGGGCTTCTCGGTCCGGCAGGCGCCCATCACCTACGACCGCCCCCTCACCTTCGCCAGCCTGGGCGTCGCCGTCCTCATGGTCGGCATCGGGATCTTCATCGTCGGGTACCGCGGCGCGACCGCCCTCACGCTCGTCACCGGGGGCACGATCACCGGCCTCGGCGTCGCCACGATGCACTACCTCGGCATGGCCGGCATGCGCCTCCACGGCCGCGTCGAGTACGACACGGTCACCGTCGCCCTGTCCGTCGTCATCGCCGTCGTGGCCGCCACCGCGGCCCTCTGGGCGGCCGTATCCGTACACGGGTTTCTGGCCAGCCTCGGTGCGAGCCTGGTGATGGGCGGAGCCGTCAGTGGTATGCACTACACCGCCATGGCGGCCGTCAGCGTCCACCTCCAGGGCGGCCACGTCCCCGCCGGCACCGGCGACACCGCGACCTCGCTCCTCCTGCCGATGCTGATCGGCCCGGCGGTCTTCCTCATCCTCGCCGCCGTGGTCGTCATGTTCGACCCGCTGCTCGTGATGGGCGACCCGGACTGGCAGCGGCCCGCCGCGCAGAGCGTGCACCGCCCCGGCGTGCCCGCCCCGCGCCACGTGCCGTCCTACGGCGAGCCCGCCAACTGGACGGCCCGCCCCGCCGGCCGCGCCGCCCGCAGAAGCGTCCCCCGCGGCGGCCACCGCTCCCAGGACTGGTGACGGGGGACGCCTTCGGGACGCCTTCGGGGAGGGCGGTGCGCCGATCACCGCCCGAGTGTCAGTGCCGGGTCGTACGGTGGTTCCATGCGGCCCGTTTCCAAGATCGAACGTTCGGTGGCGCCCTTCGAGGTCGTCAGCTCCTACCAGCCCAGCGGCGACCAGCCGACGGCCATCGCCGACCTCGAGCGGCGCATCCGCGCGGGCGAGAAGGACGTCGTACTCCTCGGCGCCACCGGCACCGGCAAGTCGGCCACCACCGCCTGGATGATCGAGAAGCTCCAGCGCCCCACCCTGGTGATGGCGCCGAACAAGACCCTGGCCGCCCAGCTGGCGAACGAGTTCCGCGAACTCCTGCCGAACAACGCGGTCGAGTACTTCGTCTCGTACTACGACTACTACCAGCCCGAGGCGTACGTCCCCCAGTCGGACACGTACATCGAGAAGGACTCCTCCATCAACGAGGAGGTGGAGCGGCTCCGCCACTCCGCGACGAACTCCCTGCTCACCCGCAGGGACGTCATCGTGGTCGCCTCCGTCTCCTGCATCTACGGCCTCGGCACGCCCCAGGAGTACGTGGACCGGATGGTCCCGCTCAAGGTCGGCGAGGAGATGGACCGCGACCAGCTGCTCCGCCGCTTCGTCGACATCCAGTACACCCGCAACGACCTGGCGTTCACCCGCGGCACCTTCCGGGTCCGCGGCGACACCATCGAGATCTTCCCGGTGTACGAGGAGCTGGCCGTCCGCATCGAGATGTTCGGCGACGAGATCGAGGCGCTCTCCACCCTCCACCCGCTCACCGGCGAGATCATCAGCGAGGACCGCGAGCTGTACGTCTTCCCCGCCAGCCACTACGTCGCGGGCCCCGAGCGCATGGAGCGCGCGGTCAACGACATCGAGCGCGAGCTGGAGGTCCGCCTCGCGGAGCTCGACAAGCAGGGCAAGCACCTGGAGTCCCAGCGCCTGCGCATGCGCACCACGTACGACATCGAGATGATGCGGCAGATCGGCTCCTGCTCCGGCATCGAGAACTACTCGATGCACTTCGACGGCCGCGACCCCGGCTCCGCGCCGAACACCCTCATCGACTACTTCCCCGAGGACTTCCTGCTCGTCATCGACGAGTCGCACGTCACCGTGCCGCAGATCGGCGCCATGTACGAGGGCGACGCCTCCCGCAAGCGGACCCTCGTCGACCACGGCTTCCGGCTCCCGTCCGCCCTCGACAACCGCCCGCTGAAGTGGGAGGAGTTCCAGAAGCGGATCGGCCAGACCGTCTACCTCTCGGCGACCCCGGGCACGTACGAACTCTCCCGGGGCGACGGCTTCGTCGAGCAGATCATCCGTCCCACCGGACTCATCGACCCCGAGGTCGTCGTCAAGCCGACCGAGGGCCAGATCGACGACCTCGTCCACGAGATCCGGCTGCGCACCGAGAAGGACGAGCGGGTCCTCGTCACCACCCTCACCAAGAAGATGGCCGAGGACCTCACCGACTACTTCCTGGAGCTCGGCATCCAGGTGCGCTACCTCCACAGCGACGTCGACACCCTGCGCCGCATCGAGCTGCTGCGCGAGCTGCGCGCCGGCGAGTACGACGTCCTCGTCGGCATCAACCTCCTCCGGGAGGGACTCGACCTTCCCGAGGTCTCCCTCGTCGCCATCCTCGACGCCGACAAGCAGGGCTTCCTGCGCTCCGGGACCTCCCTCATCCAGACCATCGGCCGTGCCGCGCGAAACGTCTCGGGCCAGGTCCACATGTACGCGGACCGGATCACCCCGGCGATGGAGCAGGCCATCGACGAGACCAACCGGCGCCGCGAGAAGCAGGTCGCGTACAACACGGCCCACGGCATCGACCCGCAGCCGCTGCGCAAGAAGATCAACGACATCGTGGCGACCATCGCCCGCGAGGAGGTCGACACCGAGGAGCTCCTCGGCAGCGGCTACCGCCAGGGGAAGGAGGGGAAGGTCAAGGCGGCCGTCCCCTCGCTCGCCGCGCACGGCCCCAAGAGCCGGGGCAAGGGCGGCAAGTCCGGATCCACTGTCGAGCTCGGTGACCGGCCCGCCACCGAACTGGCCGCGATCATCGAGGAGATGACCGACCGGATGCGCGCCGCCGCCGCCGAGCTGCAGTTCGAGGTGGCGGCCCGGCTCCGCGACGAAGTGGGAGAGCTGAAGAAGGAGTTGCGCCAGATGAAGGAGGCGGGTCTCGCCTGACCGGTGACGGTCCGGTGTGTTGCAAGACCGACACAAATCCGGACCGCGGCTCTGCGGTGTCAGTACCTCTGCGTAGGGTGCTGGACAACCGCACGCACCGGACAGCGGGCGCGGGGAACGCAACGAGAGGGGCAAGCGCGTGACGGTCAACATGACCAAGGGTCAGGCCATCAGCCTGGAGAAGCAGGGTGGAGGCAGCCTCAGCCAGGTGCGGATGGGGCTCGGCTGGCAGGCGGCACCGCGCCGCGGTCTCTTCGGCAAGCGCACGCAGGAGATCGACCTGGACGCCTCGGCCGTCCTCTTCGCGGACAAGCAGCCGGTCGACGTGGTCTTCTTCCGTCACCTGGTCAGCGACGACGGCTCGGTCAAGCACACCGGGGACAACCTCGTCGGCGGCGCGGGCCAGGGCGGGGACGACGAGGCGATCCTCGTCGACCTCCAGCGGGTCCCGGTCCACATCGACGCGATCGTCTTCACGGTGAACTCCTTCACCGGTCAGACGTTCCAGGAGGTGCAGAACGCCTTCTGCCGGATCGTCGACGAGACGAACGGCCAGGAGCTCGCGCGCTACACCCTCGACGGCGGCGGCAACTACACCGCGCAGATCATGGCGAAGGTGCACCGGGCCGGCTCCGGCTGGCAGATGACCGCCCTGGGCAACCCGGCCAACGGCCGTACGTTCCAGGACCTGATGCCCGCGATCCTGCCGCACCTGTAGGCAGGACCGCGCAGGAAGCACCCACAGCTCCCGGAGGCAGCAGGCCGCCGGGAGCTGTCCCGCACCACCGCTTCACACCACCGCACCATCATTCGTACCGGGAACCGCTGAGGGGACAGAGCCGATGACGGCCGAGCTGGTCCGGGGGCAGAACCACCCCCTGCCCGACACCCGACTGGAGATCAGGGTGTCGGCCGGTCACCCGGTCGTCGCCGGAGCCGCCCTCGGCGACGAGCGGGGCAGGGTCCCGGGCGTGGAGTGGATCGCCCACCCCGTCGCCCCCTCGCTCCCCGGTGTGGACGTCCCCCGGGAGGCCGCGGCCGACCAGCGACTCGCCGTCGATCTGGCCGCGGTCCCGGACGCCGTCCACCGCGTCTCCGTCCTCCTGGCGCTGCCCATAGGCGTCGGCGGACCGACCTCCTTCGGGAGGGCCGCCGCCCCCTTCGTCGCCGTCACGGGACCCGACGGCACCGAGATCGCCAGCTACACGATCACGGGGCTCGACAGCGAGTCCGCCGTCGTCGCCCTGGAGCTGTACCGCCGCCAGGGCGCCTGGAAGGTCCGCGCCATGGGCCAGGGGTACGAGGGCGGACTCGCCGCCCTCCTCGGCGACCAGGGCCTGGAGCGCGCCGCCGACCTGGCCGCGTCGATCCTGGAATCGGAGCGGGCCCGCCACACACCGCCGCCCGCCCCCGCCCCGGCCTCGAACCCGGCACCGACCCCTGCCCCTGAGACCGCCCCGGCCTCGAACCCGGCGCCGACCCCTGCCCCCGAGCCCGCCCCGGCCGTGCACCAGACCGCCTCGACCGCCGGCGGCCCGATCAGCTACGCGCACCCCCGGCGCCGGACCACCGCCCCGGAGCCCGCACCGGCCCCGGCCCCGCAGACACCGCAGGGTCCGTCCGTCCCCGTCGCCGGGGACGCGGCCGGCTGGTCCATGGACGAGCGCCTGTACAACCAGGTGTGGGGGATGTTCGAGGACCTGGCCCGCACCGCCGCCGCCTACCGCAGCGCCTGCGACTTCGCCGAGTCCCGGCTCGACCGGGAGCTCGACGAGGTGCTCTCCGACTACCGGGCCCGCGCCGGGGGTGCGAACGATGCCGCCCGGTCGGCCGCCCGCGCCCGCCACGACGAGCTCGTGGAGCGGGCCCAGGGGGCCCTGGACCGGGACCTCGCCCAGCTCGCCGTCGAGTCCGAGGTCGTCGAACCGGCCCTGCCGCCCGCCTACGCCCGCTGGGACAACCCGGTCTGGCACGGCTACCGCCCGCCGGCGGAGGAGCCGATGGCCGTGCGCCTGGGCGACCTCCACCTCCCCGAGCGCACCGAGCTGCGGATCCCCATGCTCGTCCGGCTCCCGCTGGAGCGCGGGCTCTGGGTGGACAGCGGGCGCGGCCGCTCGGAGGCGGCCGGCCTCCTCGACGAGACCGAGCTGAGACGGCTCGCCCTCGACAGCGCGGTCGCGCACGCGGCCCGGCTGCTCGCCGTCCACCCGGCCGGCGGGTTCGCGGTCCACGTCGTCGACGCGGCCGGTGCAGGCGCCGCCGCGCTCGCGCCGCTCGTGGACACCGGTGTGCTCGCCGCCCCGCCCGCCCGGGGCGCGGCCGGCGTCTCCGCGGTGCTGGAGCAGCTCACCGAGCGGGTCGACCTTCTTCAGATGGCCCTGCGGAACGGCGCCGTCGACGCGCTGCCGCCCGGTCTGGACGGGGCCCGGCAGCTCCTGATCGTGCACGACTTCCCCCACGGCTTCGACGACCGGGCGGTCACCCGGCTCCGGTACCTGGCCGACGAGGGCCCCGGGGTCGGCGTCCATCTGCTGATGGTGGCCGACCGGGCGGACGCCGCCGCGTACGGACCCGTGCTCGACCCCCTCTGGCGCTCACTGCTGCGGCTCACCCCCGTCCCCGACGACCACCTCGCCGATCCGTGGGTCGGTCACGCGTGGTCGTACGAGCCCCCGCTCCTCCCGCCGGGCAGCCGGATCCTCCGGCAGGTCCTCGCGCAGGTCGCGGACGCCCGCCCGGCACGGCGGCCCTGACCTGGCCTCTTGGCGCCTCTTTACCCTGCGCTTTACCTTCTCTTGGGTTTTCGGGTACTGTTCATGGCGCGGAGGGGAGTACTCCCCATGCGCGGCGTACCCGTCAATACGGACGGATCCTCATCGATCCGATCCCGGGGCGTCGGCCCGACCGCGGTGTCAGCCGCTCGGGTGGAAGAGACCTCCGGCAGCGACGACGCTGATCAAGTAGCCGTACGACGCCGGAGGCGCAGTGGACGTTTCAATGACCCTGTGGGTACTGACCATTCTCGGTCTGGTCGCCCTCATCGGAGCCGACTTCTTCATCGGGCGGAAGCCCCATGACGTCTCGGTCAAGGAAGCCGGAATCTGGACGATCGTCTGGGTCGTGCTCGCCGTGCTCTTCGGAGTCGGCCTGCTCGTGTTCGGCAACAGCCAGGCGTCCGGGGAGTTCTTCGCCGGCTACGTCACCGAGAAGTCGCTCAGTGTCGACAACCTCTTCGTCTTCATCCTGATCATGGCGAAGTTCTCGGTCCCCTCCCACCTCCAGCAGCGCGTGCTGCTCGTGGGTGTGGTGATCGCCCTGGTCCTCCGCACGATCTTCATCGTCGCGGGCGCCGCGGTCATCGCGAACTTCTCGTGGGTCTTCTACATCTTCGGCGCGTTCCTGATCTACACCGCCTGGAAGCTCATCCAGGAGGCGCGTGCCGACGAGGAAGAGGACGACTGGGAGGAGAACCGTCTCCTCAAGTCCGTCGAGAAGAAGTTCGGCGTCGCCGACAAGTACCACGGCACCAAGCTCTTCATCCGCGTCAACGGCAAGCGCGTCCTGACCCCGCTGATGGTCGTCATGATCGCCATCGGCACCACGGACATCCTCTTCGCCCTCGACTCCATCCCGGCGATCTTCGGCCTGACCCAGGACCCGTACATCGTCTTCACCGCCAACGCCTTCGCCCTCATGGGCCTGCGGCAGCTGTACTTCCTGATCGGCGGCCTGCTCAAGAAGCTGGTCCACCTCAGCTACGGCCTGTCGGTGATCCTCGGCTTCATCGGCGTGAAGCTCGTCCTGCACGCCCTGCACGAGTCCGGGGTGCACGTCCCGGAGATCTCCATCGGGTTCTCGCTGGCGGTCATCGGCGGCGTCCTGGTCATCACCACGATCACCAGCCTGATCGCCTCCAAGAAGCAGGCGGAGCGAGAGGCTGCCGAGAGCGTCACCGACACCAAGGGTGTCGAGGACGCGGACGGCGTCGAGAAGGACAGCATCGGCGCCTGACGCGTCACGCACGGCGACGGCCGGCCAGGGGCACCCGCCCCCGGCCGGCCGTCGCCGTTCCTGCCCGCGTCGTCAGGCGGGCGCCGCCTCCGCCGCCTCTGACCGGTCCGGAAGGGTCTCCGGGAGGAGCGCGAAGCAGCCCAGGCTGATGAGGGCCACCACGGTCAGATAGGCCGCGACGCCCCAGGGCGGGCCCGAGCCGCCGTCCGAGAGGGTGGTGGCGACGATGGGCGTGAGGGCGCCGCCGAGGACGCCCGCGAGGTTGTAGCCGACGGCCGCGCCGGTGCAGCGGACGCGGGGCTCGTAGAGCTCCGGGAGGTACGCGGCGATCACCGCGAACATCGTGATGAAGGCCAGCAGCGAGCCCAGGAAACCGAGGAACATCAGGATCGGCTCCGCGGTGTGCAGCAGGGCCACCATCGGGAACATCCAGAGCGCGGAGGCCGCACACCCCGCGAGACACAGCGGGCGGCGGCCCCAGCGGTCGGCGAGGAGGGCCACGAAGGGCGTGGCCGCGCCCTTGACCGCCACCGCGGCCATCACGCACGTCAGCATGACCGTGCTGCTCACCCCGAGCCGCTCCGTGCCGTAGGCCAGGGCCCAGGTGGAGACCGTGTAGAACACCGCGTACCCGACGGCGAGCGCCCCGGCCGTCAGCAGCACGAGCCGCCAGTGATCGCGCGCGATCTCGGCCAGCGGTGCGCTCGCCCGCTGCCCCGACGCGGACAGCTCCTCGAACTGCGGGGTCTCCGCGAGCGAGGACCGCAGCAGCAGCCCGGCCGCCGCGAGGACCCCCGCCGCCCAGAACGGCACCCGCCAGCCCCAGGAGCGGAAGTCCGCGTCGCTCAGGCCCGCCGTGAGCGCCAGCATCACCCCGTTCGCGAGGAGGAAGCCGACCGCCGGACCGATCTGCGGGAAGCTCGCCCACAGCGCGCGCCGGTTCGCCGGGGCGTGCTCGGCGGTCAGCAGGACGGCCCCGCCCCACTCGCCGCCGAGACCCAGGCCCTGGAGGAACCGGAGGGTCAGCAGGAGCAGCGGCGCGGCGATGCCGAGCGTCTCGTACGTGGGGACACAGCCGACCGCGACGGTCGCGCAACCGGTCAGGAGCAGCGAGGCGAAGAGGACCGGCCGACGGCCGTACCGGTCGCCGACGTGCCCGAAGAGGACCGAGCCCAGCGGGCGGGCGACGAAGCCGATGGCGAAGGTGCCGAAGGCGGCCAGCGTCCCGGCGAGCGGGGAGAAGGTCGGGAAGAACAGCGGCCCGAGGACGAGGGCGGCGGCGGTCCCGTAGACGAAGAAGTCGAAGAACTCGATGGCGGTGCCGACGAGCGAGGCGGTGGCGAGCCGGACCATCGAAGGAGGAGCGGGCGGAGCCGGGGGAGCGGTCGGCGACGGAGAGTGACTGGGGCGCATGTGGCGCCAACTACCCCGCGGCCGTCCGGGTTACGGGGGCGTACGGAAGCGCGCGGCCGGTGAGCCGCGCGCTGACGGTGTGACGGCGGTTCACCAGCCGCGCTCGCGCCACTCCGCGAGGTGCGGGCGCTCGTCACCGAGCGTGGTGTCCTTGCCATGGCCCGGGTAGACCCAGGACTCGTCCGGCAGGGCAGCGAAGAGCTTGGTCTCCACGTCGTGGATCAGGCTCGCGAAAGCCTCCGGGTCCTTCCAGGTGTTGCCCACCCCGCCGGGGAAGAGGCAGTCGCCGGTGAAGACGTGCGGGTGGCCGTGCGGGTCGTCGTAGACGAGGGCGATCGAGCCGGGGGTGTGCCCGACCAGCCGGCGGGCGGTCAGCTCGACCCGGCCCACCCGGACCGTGTCGCCGTCCTCGACCGGCACGTCGGTGGCGACCGGGATGCCCTCCGTGTCGTACGCCCCCGCGTAGGTCCGGGCGCCGGTCGCGGCGACGACCTCCGCGAGGGCCTGCCAGTGGTCGCCGTGCCGGTGGGTGGTGACGACGGCCCTGATGCCGTCGTCACCGATCAGCGTGAGCAGCGTGTCGGCGTCGTTGGCCGCGTCGATCAGCAGCTGCTCGCCGGTCGCCCGGCAGCGCAGCAGGTACGCGTTGTTGTCCATCGGGCCGACCGCGACCTTCGAGATCATCAGGTCCGTCAGCTCGTGCACGTCCGCAGGTCCGCCGACCTTCACACTTCCGCTGTACGTCATGGGCTCAGCCTAGCTCCGCCCACCGACAGCGGTGGCTACAGCGCCGGGAGCGCCGGGAGCGGGCCGCCCTCGGTCTTGAGGGCGGAGCCGTCGCGGCGGCCGGCGAGCCAGCCGAGGAGCTCGGGGGCAGGGCCGGTCACGGTGACCTCGGCGCCCTCGGTGGAACCGGTGGTCCAGGTGCCGGTGCCCGCCGTCGCCACGATCCGGGTCGGCGGCACGGTCGCGTTGCCCGTGAAGCGCTCCGCGAGGAAGTCGATCTCCCGCTGGACGAACTCCTCGGGCAGGTCCTCCAGCTCGTAGCCGACGCCCAGGTCGACGTGGTGCAGGGCCACCTCCACCCAGCGGCGGAAGGGGATCCGGGAGGCGCTGTCCGTGACGCCGTTGCGGAGCTCGACGGTGCGGCTCCAGTCGGCGGGCTCGGCGCCCGCGGCCTGGAATCCGGCGCCGGTCTCGCGCACGTCGGCGAGCTGGACGGCGAGGGGGCGGCCCGCGTCGCGCTCGATGTCGGCGTCGCGGGTCGCGGCGTCCGCGTACATGGGACGGCCCTGGAGGACGTTCACCAGAGCGTCGGCGTTCCGGGCGATGTGGGCCAGGACATGGCCACGCGTCCAGCCGGGAAGCCGTGACGGCTCGGCCGTCGCCGCGTTGTCCCAGGAGGCGGCGGCGTCCAGGAGCCGGTCGGTCGCTGCTTTGACGGAGGCGAGATCACGTTCGTGGTCGATCATGGCGCCGACCCTAGCGCCGCCACTCGATCGGGTGAAGCGGTCTCCGTGAGGCCGGAAATCGAATGTGCGTGCTATAGGCTCGACGGAAGCATCCGGCATCCTTGGTTGTTGGGTGTGTCAGGCACATCCGCTCTCTCAAGAAAGGTGCGGACCGGCGTGACCGACCGTCTCATCGTTCGTGGCGCTCGCGAGCACAATCTCAAGAATGTCTCGCTCGACCTCCCGCGTGACTCCCTCATCGTCTTCACCGGGCTCTCGGGATCGGGCAAGTCCTCCCTCGCGTTCGACACGATCTTCGCCGAGGGGCAGCGCCGGTACGTCGAGTCGCTCTCCTCCTACGCCCGGCAGTTCCTCGGCCAGATGGACAAGCCGGACGTCGACTTCATCGAAGGTCTGTCGCCCGCCGTCTCCATCGACCAGAAGTCGACCTCGCGCAACCCGCGCTCGACGGTCGGCACCATCACGGAGGTCTACGACTACCTCCGCCTGCTCTTCGCCCGCATCGGCAAGCCCCACTGTCCCGAGTGCCGCCGGCCGATCTCCCGCCAGTCGCCGCAAGCCATCGTCGACAAGGTCCTGGAGCTCCCCGAGGGCAGCCGCTTCCAGGTCCTCTCGCCGCTCGTGCGCGAGCGGAAGGGCGAGTTCGTCGACCTCTTCGCCGACCTCCAGACCAAGGGCTACAGCCGCGCCCGGGTCGACGGAGCGACCATTCAGCTGAGCGAGCCGCCGACGCTGAAGAAGCAGGAGAAGCACACGATCGAGGTGGTCATCGACCGCCTCACCGTGAAGGACAGCGCCAAGCGCCGGCTCACCGACTCGGTCGAGACCGCGCTCGGACTCTCCGGCGGCATGGTCGTGCTCGACTTCGTCGACCTCCCCGAGGACGACCCCGAGCGCGAGCGGATGTACTCGGAGCACCTCTACTGCCCGTACGACGACCTGTCGTTCGAGGAGCTGGAGCCTCGCTCTTTCTCCTTCAACTCGCCCTTCGGCGCCTGCCCCGACTGCACCGGCATCGGCACGCGCATGGAGGTCGACCCCGAGCTGATCGTCCCGGACGAGGACAAGTCGCTCGACGAGGGGGCCATCCACCCCTGGTCGCACGGTCACACCAAGGAGTACTTCGGCCGGCTCATCGGCGGTCTCGCCCAGGCCCTCGGCTTCCGCACGGACCTCCCGTACGCGGGGCTGCCGCAGCGCGCCAAGAAGGCCCTGATGCACGGCCACAAGACCCAGGTCGAGGTCCGCTACCGCAACCGGTACGGGCGGGAGCGGGCGTACACCACCCCGGCCTTCGAGGGCGCCGTCTCCTTCGTCAAGCGGCGGCACAGCGAGGCCGAGAGCGACTCCAGCCGAGAGCGCTTCGAGGGCTACATGCGCGAGGTGCCCTGCCCCACCTGTGAGGGCACCCGCCTCAAGCCGATCGTCCTCGCGGTCACGGTCATGGACCGGTCCATCGCCGAGGTCTCCGCGATGTCCATCAGCGACTGCGCCGAGTTCCTCTCCCGGCTGACGCTCAACGACCGCGACAAGAAGATCGCCGAGCGGGTCCTCAAGGAGGTCAACGAGCGGCTGCGCTTCCTCGTCGACGTCGGCCTCGACTACCTCTCCCTCAACCGGGCGGCCGGCACGCTCTCCGGCGGCGAGGCCCAGCGCATCCGGCTCGCCACCCAGATCGGCTCAGGCCTCGTCGGCGTGCTGTACGTGCTCGACGAGCCGTCCATCGGCCTGCACCAGCGCGACAACCACCGGCTCATCGAGACCCTGGTCCGGCTCCGGGACATGGGGAACACGCTCATCGTCGTCGAGCACGACGAGGACACCATCAAGGTCGCGGACTGGGTCGTCGACATCGGCCCCGGTGCCGGCGAGCACGGCGGCAAAGTCGTCCACTCCGGTCCCCTGAAGGAGCTCCTCGC
Source organism: Streptomyces sp. NPDC058650 (assembly GCF_042717315.1). NCBI lineage: Bacteria > Bacillati > Actinomycetota > Actinomycetes > Kitasatosporales > Streptomycetaceae > Streptomyces > Streptomyces sp. NPDC058650. The sequence continues at coordinate 170,047 of NZ_JBHXRL010000006.1, read as the reverse complement.
CAACGAGGAGTCGATGACCGGGCAGTACCTGTCCGGCCGCAGGGCGATCCCCACCCCGGACATCCGCCGCCCCGTGGACCCGGGCCGACGGCTCACCGTGCACGGCGCCCGTGAGAACAACCTGCAGGACATCGACGTGTCCTTCCCGCTGGGTGTCCTCACGGCCGTCACGGGCGTCTCCGGCTCCGGCAAGTCGACCCTGGTCAACGACATCCTCTACACCCACCTGGCGCGCGAGCTGAACGGCGCCAAGTCGGTGCCCGGGCGTCATACGCGCGTGGACGGCGACGACCTCGTCGACAAGGTCGTGCACGTCGACCAGTCCCCGATCGGCCGCACCCCGCGGTCGAACCCGGCGACCTACACCGGCGTCTTCGACCACGTCCGCAAGCTCTTCGCCGAGACGATGGAGGCCAAGGTCCGCGGCTACCTGCCCGGCCGGTTCTCCTTCAACGTCAAGGGCGGCCGCTGCGAGAACTGCTCCGGCGACGGCACGATCAAGATCGAGATGAACTTCCTGCCGGACGTCTACGTCCCGTGCGAGGTCTGCCACGGCGACCGGTACAACCGGGAGACCCTGGAGGTCCACTACAAGGGCAAGTCCATCGCCGAAGTCCTGAACATGCCGATCGAGGAGGCCCTCGGCTTCTTCGAGGCCGTCCCGACGATCGCCCGCCACCTGCGCACGCTCAACGAGGTCGGCCTCGGGTACGTCCGGCTCGGGCAGTCGGCGCCGACGCTCTCGGGTGGCGAGGCGCAGCGCGTGAAGCTCGCCTCCGAGCTCCAGAAGCGCTCGACGGGCCGCACGGTCTACGTCCTGGACGAGCCGACGACGGGTCTGCACTTCGAGGACATCTCGAAGCTGATCACGGTCCTCTCCGGCCTGGTCGACAAGGGGAACTCGGTGATCGTCATCGAGCACAACCTCGACGTCATCAAGACCGCGGACTGGCTCATCGACATGGGTCCCGAGGGCGGCAACGGCGGCGGTCTGGTCGTCGCCGAGGGCACGCCCGAGGAGGTCGCCTCGGTCTCGACCAGCCACACCGGCAAGTTCCTCCGCGAGATCCTCGGCGCGGACCGGATCAGCGACGCGGGCGGGACCGTCCCGGCGGCGCGCGGGGCGAAGAAGGCGGCGGCCAAGAAGGCCCCCGCCAAGAAGTCCGCCGCCCCGGCGAAGAAGACGGCGACCAAGGCGACGGCCACCAAGGCGACGGCGACCAAGGCCGCCGCCACGAAGGTCACCGCCACCAAGGCCGCCGCCAAGAAGGCGACGACCCGAGCCCGCAAGGCCTGACGCGGAGGCGGGGCCCCACCCGGGGCCCCGCCTACGACAGGCAGGCCCGGGCGACGGCCCGCGGAACCCCGCCGGTATCGTCGGTTCGGTCACGCCTTGCCCCGATCCCACCGTGGAGCGCTCATGTCCGGCCAGTCCAGCCGCCGCACCGTACTGAAGAGTGCCGCCCTCGCCGGCGCCGCCGGGCTGGGAGTCGCCGCCTGCTCCACCGAGTCGAAGCTCGGCCACGCCGAGGTCCCGACCCCGACCGCCCCCGTCGCCCTCGGGGCCCCGGACGAGATCCCGGTCGGCGGCGCCAAGCTCTACCGCGAGCAGCGGGTCCTGGTGAGCTGCCCGGCCAAGGGCCAGTACAAGGCGTTCAGCGCCCAGTGCACCCACGCCGGCTGCGTCCTCGACAAGATCGAGGACAACGAGGGCAACTGCCCGTGCCACGGCAGCCGCTTCGACGTGACGACCGGCAAGGCGCTCAAGGGCCCGGCCACGGTGCCGCTCCCCGAGGTCCCGGTCCGCGTCGAGAACGGCGAACTGGTCGCCGGACCCGAGGCCTGAGCCTCGGGCTCCCGCCCCTCACGACCAGTCCCAGTCGATCCCCAGGATCCCCGGGCGCACCCCCTGCTCCACGACGTGCACCGTGCGGTGCCGGCCGCTCAGCGTCAGCTCCGCACGGCCCCCGCGCGGCGCGCCCGCCGAGGTCTGGGCGAACCTCCGGCACCGCACCGGAAGCGCCGCCTCGTCGAAGTGCACCTGAAGCACGTACTGCCCGCCGGCGAAGCTGAACCCCCGCACGTACTCCCCGCTCGGACCCGCCGTGCCGTCCTCGAACCCGTACGAGAACAGGTGCGTGTCCCCGGCCCGCAGCCGCGCGTCGAAGAGCAGCTCCGCGACCACCACGCCCGTCCCGGCATGCCACCGCACCCGCCCGGTGCGGCAGTTCTCCACGGCCCGCACCACCACCCGGGACGGATCGCACCCCGGATCCCCGTGGTGGATGGCCAGATAGCGGTCGACCCCGTCCCGGTGCGCCCGCACGACGTGCTGCGACTCGCGCCCCACCAGCTCCCGCGCCGCCCCGATCCGTACCCGCTCGTGGTGCCCCACCGTGTGCAGTCCGCCGTCCGTGGGGGACTCCAGCTCCGCGAGCAGCTCCTCGACCGAGCCGGACGCCTCCACCAGTGAGCGGTACGAGCGGCCCGCCGGGCGCTCCACCTCGGTCCGGCCGGCCGCGTTCTCCGAGAGGAGCCGGAGGAGCGAGTTCCCGGGCAGCTGGAGTACCTCCTCCAGCGCGCGCACGGCCTTCAGGGACTCCGGCCGCTGCGGCCGCCGGGCCCCCTGCTGCCAGTAGCTCAGGCTCGTCACGCCGACCCTGATGCCCCGGTGCGCCAGATGGTGCTGGACCCGCTGGAGCGGCAGCCCGCGCACGGCGAGCGCGGTGCGCAGCGCCAGATGGAAGGGGCCGGTGTGCAGCAGCTGCACCAGATCGGCCTCGGTGTGGCTCACGAGGGCTCCTGAGTGAACATTCACGACGGGGGAGCGGACCGTCGCGCCGCGAGCGGTGGGCGGGCAGGTGGGCCGAGGGCGTCCGTTCACACCCGGGTCACACCGTTCACAGTCCGATGTCACCCCGCATTGAAGCGTGTTGACCCGCTCCCGACAACGGCCGATGCTCCTGACCAGCGTCCGGACGCGCTCCTCCACTCCCCACATCCCCACCCCCCTCCACGGGAGGAACGCGATGCGCAGCAGGAAACTGTCCCTCGCGGCACTCGCCGCAGCCGCCCTCTTCCTCGTCCCCACCACCTCGGCGTCCGCCGCGCCGACCGGTGAGGACGTCTCCGCCCTCGCCTCCAAGCAGCTGAACATCACCATGCAGGCACAGCAGAAGACCAACTGGTGCTGGGCCGCGGCCGGCAACACCATCGCCACCTGGTTCGGCCGCAACTACAGCCAGAACCAGTTCTGCAACGCCGCCTTCAACCGCCAGCAGGGCTACGACTGCCCCAACAACCAGGCCACCCTCGGCAACGTCCAGACCGGACTCAGCTGGGCGGGCGTCAACCCCGGCTCGTACGTGACCGGCTGGCTGCGCTACCCGACCGTGCAGACCGAGATCAACGCGAACCGGCCGATCGAGACCCGCATCCAGTGGTCGAGCGGCGGCGGTCACATGCACGTGATCTACGGCTACGACGACGCCAACAGCTGGGTCTACTGGGGCGACCCCTGGCCCTCCAGCGACCGCTACAACTGGGCCTCGCACGCCTGGTACGTCAACAACAACTCCTTCTCCTGGACCCACTCGCTCTACCGGATCGGGGCGTGACGACGATGAACGGACGTGCCATCGGCGCCGGTCTCCTGACCACCGCCGCCCTCGTCGCCCTCGGGGCGCTCCCGGCCGCCGCCGCGGAGAGCCTGCCGGCCGCGCCGACCCCCGAACAGGCCGCCTCCGCGCCGCAGACGCTGGACACCCTGTCCCGGTTCTTCGCCCGGGACGGGGCGCTCGCCCGCTCGGCGGCCGCGCCGCGCGTCGAGGGCGGATCCGTGCCGGTACGGATCCTCTCCCCGGACTTCGTCGCAGGGAAGGCGGGGGCGCCGGTCGCCCGCGTCGAGTTCCGGGCCAGCCTGGCCGTCGCCTCGGACGGCCAGAAGGCCTCGCTGTGGACGGTGAAGCAGCCGGGCGGCTGGCAGGTCGTGAACATCGCCACCGGCGACGACGAGATCCGGTACGCGGAGCAGGGCGGGCGCGTGCTGCCCGGCGGCGTCGTCTTCCGGGAGCCGCAGATCGACGCCTGGTACGTCCAGAAGGGGGCGAAGGTGCTGCCGCTGGACGAGGACGCGGTGCGGGCGGTCGGGAAGAACGGGACGAGTCTGGCCGCGTACCGGGAGCGGGTCGCCCGCGACTACGGGGACAAGCTCCCCGGCTCGGCGTACGCGAAGAAGGGCGCGGCGGGCGGGTACGCGCCGCAGGCGAGCGCGCCGGTGCCGCAGGAGGAGCCCGCCGTCACCGTGGCCTCCACGGCGGCGGGTGCGGGCGCGGTCCTGGCCCTCGCCCTGATCGGCACGACGGCGATACGCCGCCGGCGCGCGACCCAGGAGGCCTGAGCCGCCACCCGGTGGCCGGTGCGCCGCCTCCGCGCGGGCCTGCCCCTCTCGGGGCAGGCCCCAGCGGGGTGTTTCTTGGGGCACTCCAGCTGTGTCACCCAGCTCCGTCGACTCTGGCCTGAGGCGGGGCGACGGAGAACACGGCGGGTCGTCCTGGCCCGGAGGGCTCGGTTCAGTCCGGGGCCGCGGCCCGTCGGGCTGCCACCAGGCCCGACTCGTAGGCCGCAATCACAGCCTGCGCCCGGTCACGGACGCCGAGTTTGTCGAAGACGCTGGTGATGTAGTTCTTGACGGTGGAGACACTGATCTCCATGGTGCTCGCGATCTGGTGGTTGTCCAGGCCGGTAGCCACCAGGCGCCAGACCTCCACCTCGCGCGGGGTGAGACCCGGGGTGCCTTCTCCGACGGGCCGCCGGAGGTTCGGGGGCGCAACCTGCTCGTTCCTGACATAGGCGGAGATCAGCCGGGTCAGCAGACGGGGAGCGACGGCGGCCTCGCCCGCACGGACGGTGCGGATCGCGGCCACGAGGTCCTCGGGCGAGCTGTCCTTGGGCAGGAATCCGTATGCGCCGGCGCGCAGGGCGGCGACCACGTACTCGTCCATGTCGAAGGTGCTGAGGGCGAGCACCCGGCACTCGGGAAGGTCACGAGCCAGTCGCTCGGTGGCGGCCACCCCGTCGAGGACGGGCATCCGGATGTCCATCACCACGACGTCGGGACGGTGCTCGCGGGCGAGCACAAGAGCCTGCTCACCGTTCTCGGCCTCGGCAACCACGGTGATGGCCGGAGAGGGGCCGAGGATCAGGGCCAGCCCACGCCGCACAAGCGGCTGGTCGTCCGCGATCAGTACCCGGATCATCCGCTCGCCCGCGGCCTCGTTTTCGGCGTCTGTCCCGCTCACCGGTCAGTCCTCCTCATCCTCGCCCGTCGGAGCATCCAGCGGCAGGCTGGCCACGACCCGGAAGCCGGCCTCGGGCGCCGGACCGGCCGCCAGCGCGCCGCCGTGCAGGGCGACCCGTTCACGCATGCCGACCAGACCGTATCCAGCGCCCTGCCTGATGTCGGGGGCCGAAGCTGCCGCGTCCATCGCGCCTTGGTCGGTGACGGACACACGGACGCGCTCGGGCAGCCAGGTGAGGCGGACCTCCACCGGGACGTTGGGCCCCGCATGCTTGCGGGCATTGGTCAGTGCCTCCTGGACGACCCGGTAGAGAGTGAGACCGACCACCGGCGGCAGTCGTCCGGGCTCACCATCCACGGTCAGCTCGGTGGGCTGTCCGGCCTGCCGAGCTTCCTTGATCAGGCGGTCGAGGTCGGCCAGGCCAGGTTGCGGCGCCTCCGGGGCGCCGTGCCGGTCGGTCGCCGTGTCCTCGTCGGTCCGCAAGACGTCGAGGAGCTGCCGCATCTCGCGCAGGGCCAGCCGCCCCGACTCCTCCAAGGTGACCAGGGCATCGCGGACGACACCAGGGTCGTGGTCGAGGTTGGCGCGGGCGCCGCCCGCCATCAGCTGCATGATCGTGATGCGGTGGGCGACGATGTCATGCAGCTCCCTGGCGATGCGGCGGCGTTCCTCGGCTACCGCCCGGTCGGCGAGGAGCCGACGGTTGGCCTCCGTCTCCTGGTGCCACCGGTTGACCGCGAGGGCGGTGGCGGCGATGAGGCAGGCGGCGAGGCAGGCGCTGGTCACGTTCAGGAACCCGCGCGGGGCGGCGAGGTCCGGGGTGAGCAGGGTGACGCCGATCGCTCCGATCGTCAAGGCGGCCGTCGCCCACAGACGGCCGGTCCGGGCGGCCGAGTAGAGGGCGACCGCCAGGGCGGCGCCGAAGTGGTGGTCTATGGGCGTCGTCAGGTTCAGCAGCGCGACGAGCACCAGGCAGACGGTCATGACGGTGAGCGGGAAACGGCGCCTCATGAGCAGCGGCAGCGCGGAGACGGTCACCAGCAGGACACCGACACCTGACACGGGTGAACCCTTGACCTGCGAAAAAGCGGTATATCCGACGAGGTCCACGACGGCCGCGCCGACGGCCACCAGGGAGTCGTTGCGGGTCCACGGCAACGTGTCGGCGTCCGGCGGGAAGAGGCGCCCGCGCAGCGCCTGACGCGTCGGCACGGTGCTGCGACGCGTCACCATGGTGGTCCTCTCTTCGCTGTTCTCCTCTGTGGTGCCGGACGGTCCGCCCGGCACCGGGGTCTTCCGCCATTGTCCCCGCGCGCCGCAGCCCCTGGCTCCGCCCCAGGGCCGAGACCGGACCAGGACCACGGTCCCGGTCCGGCGGACGGCCGGTCCCAGGGCCCTGTACGGCTTCTCGTCCCACGCTCGTACGATCTCCGCGCATTTCGGTGATGTGCTGTAAGGGAACTGTCCGAGATAGTTTTCGAACGGAAGCCCCTGTGATTCGCACCCTGGCCGGATTCTCCACGAGAAATCCATGGAAGGTCATCACCCTCTGGGTACTGCTGGGAATAGGACTGGCCATAGTGGGTCAGGCACTGATGTACCGGGTCACCGAGAGCCAGCTCGGTGACTTCCTGCCCGAGAAGTACGACTCGGCAGCGGCGCTGAAGGTCGCCGAGGACAAGTTCGGGATCAAGCCGGACGCCAATGCGGTGACCATGCTGGTGAAACGGGCCGACGGAAAGCCGCTCGGCGCGGCCGACCAGCAGCGCGCGGAGGCAGCGGCAGCGGCGCTCGGCAGGCAGCGGGTGACCATGCCGAAGTCCGAGGACGCCCCCGACTTCCTGGCGACGGACTATTCCCAGACGCCGAAGGTGACGCCCGGCACGGTCGCACCCCACCGCGCTTTCGTTCTCTTTTCCGTAGGCCTTTCCGGTAATTCGACCGACCCCGGTCTGCAGAACGTGTTCAAGGAATTCCGGAGTACCGCTTCCGACAGATACGAGCAGGACGGACTGCGCACCGGATTCGCCGGCGGTCTGGCCGACCTCGTCGACAGCCACGAGGCGGAGAAGACCACGAGCACAGTGGCCGGGGCACTCACCATCGGTCTGATCGTGCTGCTGAACGTGCTGGTGTTCCGCAGTGCCTTGGCGGCGCTGCTGCCGCTGCTGGCGGTCAGCATCGTCGGCGGGGCCGCTGTGGGAGTGGTGGTCGGCGCGGCGCTGCTCACCGGGATCAGGCTGGACCCGAGCACACCGCAGCTGATCAGCGTGGTGCTGCTCGGCATCGGGATCGACTACTTCCTGTTCCTGCTGTTCCGCTTCCGTGAGCGGCTGCGCGCGCAGCCCGAGCGCGACGCCCGCGAGATCGCGGGTGAGGTGACGGGGCGGGTGGGCTCCGCGATCACCTCGGCGGCGCTCACCATCGTCGCCGCCTTCGCCACCCTCGGTGTCGCCAGCTTCGGGCAGTTCCGGGTGCTCGGCCCGGCCGTCGCGATCTCGGTCATGGTGATGCTGCTGGCCAGCCTGACCTTCATGCCCGCCCTGCTGGCGGTCACCGGCCGCAGGATGTTCTGGCCCTCCCGCGCCCTGAAGCGCGCACCGCGTGAGGGTTCGGCCGGACGCTTCGGCGACGCCGTCGCCCGGCGACCGCTCGCCGTCACGGTCGGCGCCGTCGTCCTGCTGGGTGCACTGGCCGCCGGGATGGCCGGCATGAAGATGGACTACAGCACCGGCAGCGGCAGCAGCGGTACACCGGCAGCGGCCACCGCCGCAGAGATCTCCCGCTCCCTGCCCGCGGGGGTGTCCGACCCTACCGAGGTCTACGTCACCAGCGGCGACGGCGGCGCCCTCGACCGGCACGGCGTCGACGTCCTGGTCAAGGCGCTCGGCCGCACGCAGGGCGTGGGCCAGGTGACGCCGGTCGTCTACGACAAGGCGGGCGACGCCGCCCGGATCGGCCTCTACCTGACCGCCGACACACAGAGCCAGAAGGCACGCGACCTGGTGTCCGGTCCGGTGCGGGCGACCGTCGAACGGCACACACCCATGGGCGCCGAGGCACACGTCGGCGGCACGGCGGCGATCTTCGCGGACATCTCCACCGCCGTCTCCGAGGACCTGGAGCTGGTCTTCCCCATGGCCGCCGCGCTCATCGCGCTGATTCTGCTCGTCCTGCTTCGCAGCGTGCTGGCACCGGTGGTGCTCATGCTCTCCGTCGGGCTCGGCTTCGCCGCTACGCTCGGCGCCTCCACCCTGGTGTTCCAGCACGTACGCGGCGAAGCGGGCGTCAACTTCACGCTGCCGCTGGTGCTCTTCCTGTTCGTGGTCGCCCTGGGCACGGACTACAACATCCTGATGAGCGACCGCATCAGGGAGGAGATGGAGCGCCCGGGCCCGGCCCGCTCGGCAGTGGCCCGCGCCGTACGGCACACGGCACCGGCCATCGCCACCGCCGGACTGGTGCTGGCCGGTTCCTTCGGCAGCCTCGCGGTGAACCCCGCCCCGTCCACCCAGCAGATCGGCTTCGCGACCGCCCTCGGCATCCTGCTGTCGGCGTCCGTTCTGTCCGTCGCGCTGGTCCCGGCGCTCGCCGCGCTGCTCGGCCGCTCCCTGTGGTGGCCCGTCCGGCCGCGCCGCGCCGCGACGCAGCCCTTGCCGTACGAGCCCGGGCGGCAGCCGCCCGGCGAGCCGGGTTCCACGCCGGTCCCGTACGACCGCATCGGCACAAACTGACCGCCGCACCGTCGCCTTCGCGCTCCCGCACGGCCGTCACCGCAAGGAAGGCGCGGGCGAGCACGGCGAGCCTGTGTGCCGATCGCGTCCGGGGAGGGCGTTCACCACCCGAACCGCCTGTCGACCTCCACCCGATCGAGCGCTCGGACGGCCACGCGCAGTGGCGGGTCTCGTGCGCCATCCGGAATCCACACGCAAGTTGATCGAAGGGCAAGAACACATGGCCAGGCACATGAAGCGCATCACCCGCCGTCGGCTGCTGGCAACGGCGGCGATCGTGGCGGGGGCGGTCCTCGCTCCGGTGGCGGTCCAGGCGGCCACCGTCGACGAGGTCGACACGACCAGGGGGAAGCAGAACCCGGTACACGTGCTGGAGCGGGCGGCCCACCCGCTGCGTGCGACCGAGCCCGGCGGAAACACGGCCGACCTGCGAGCCCTGTCCACGATGATCGGCGACGCCAAGGTGGTCGGTCTCGGCGAGGCCACCCACGGCTCCCACGAGTTCTTCACCATGAAGGAGCGGGTCTTCCGCCACCTGGTGGAAAAGAAGGGCTTCACCACCTTCGCCCTGGAGCTGAGCTGGTCCGCGGGCCTCCAGATCGACGACTACCTCCAGACCGGCAAGGGCGACGCCCGCGAGATCGCCGAACAGACGCTGGCCAACTCTCCTTGGGAACGCGAAGAATTCGTGAGTCTCATCGAGTGGATGCGCGACTACAACCGCAACCACCCCGACCGTCCCGTGCACTTCATGGGCGACGACATCGGCGCCCCCTCGTTGAATGACGCGTTCTTCGAACGAGTGACCGGCTATGTGAAGAAGAACCACCCCGAGGCGCTGCCGCGGCTCAACGAGCTCTACACCGGCCTGCGGCCCATCGACGACGTCTTCGCCTACCTGGCCAAGCCGCTCGCGGAGCGGCAGCAGCTCGCCGCCAAGGCGCAGCAGGCCCTGGAACTGGTCAGCAGCCATAAGGGCTCCGGCGGAGACGCGTTCGACTGGACCGAGCAGAACGCCCGCTCGATCGCCCAGACCGCCAAGTTCCTCACCTTGAACCCCGCCGACCCGGAGTCCCTGAACAGCCTTCAGCGCTTCCGCGACGAGGTCATGGCCCAGAACGTCACGTGGTGGCAGAAGCACACCGGCGACAAGATCCTGGTGTCGGCGCAGAACAACCACGTCGGCTACGTCTCCGACAACCCCGAGCTGTACTCCAAGACGCAGGGGTCGTTCCTGCGCGACACCATAGGCAAGAACTACCTGCCCATCGGCTTCACCTTCAACCAGGGCTCGTTCCTGTCGAAGGACGCCGCCCTCGGCGGCGAGTGGAAGAAGTTCACCGTGGGCGCCGCCGAGCCCGGCAGGAACGAGCACACTCTCGACCAGGTCCGTCACCGGGACTTCTACCTCGACGTCCGCAAGGCCCCGGCCGCCGCGCGCGCCTGGCTGAACGTCGCCCGGCCCACGCTCAACATCGGCACGCAGTTCCCCGAGAAGCCCCGCGACGTCACGATCGCCAAGTCCTTCGACATTCTCATCCACCTCCACGAAATCCGGGAGGCCGAAAAGATGAAGCCGTGACGACCGCGGCGCGCCGCGAGCAGAGGCTGGTCAACGACTCAACGTCCACAGCCCGCAACGCTCCGCAGCAGGAATGACCGGCACCGGCCCGGCGGGCGGACACGCCCGCCGGGTCAGTAGCTGTAGGCCGCGCCGTGAGTGGCGGCGATCTGGCCTGTGGAGTAGCCGTCGTGGATCTTCAGCGGGTTGCCCTCGACGTTCCGCACTTTCAGCGTCATCCGGATCTGGGTGCAGCCGCCGAGTTGGGACTTCGTCAGGCGCAGGGTGTTCGCCGCCGTCTGGTGGTGCTTGGCGTTGGTGATGTTCCAGACCGAGACCGGGCCCTTGATCGGGCCGCCGCACAGTGCGCCGTCCGCGTTCCGGGGCTGGGCCTCGACCCAGGTCTCGGCGCGGGTGGAGGTGTGGTCGGCGGTGCCGCCCGAGCAGATGGGGGAGCCGGCTGTGCAGGTCGTCAGCTCCGCGTCCTGGTAGACGACGATGTCCTCGCCCGTCGGTGTGTTGGTGGAGCCGAGGGTGGAGACGGTGGTGCCGCGGGCGACCGTGGTGCCGCTGCCGGTGAGCAGTGTCCAGCGGGACATCGAGGAGTAGGTGGCCCTGGCCAGTTCGGCTCCGGCCGGGACGCGCATCGTGACGGTGCGGCCGCCGGTGATGATCGAGGAGTACGAGAGGATCGACAGGCGGCAGGTGTAGCTGCCGTCCGCGGGCGCGATGAACATCCAGCGGAGCCCGGCGGTCAGCGAGGTCTCGCCCGGCGGCACCAGGTTCGCCGCCCAGAAGGCCCCGGCCTCCGTCCCGGTCGGCAGGGCCGTGTCGTCCGCGTTGCGGCAGCGGATGGCGAAGGTGTTGCCGATGTTGTCACCGGCCCCGACCGCCGAGACCGGGCCCGTCGAGAAGTACCGGGACCACAGGACCGACCGCTCGCCGGCGAGCGCGTCGAACGCGATCTCCGTACCCGGCACGTCGAGGTACGTATCGGCGTTCCGCGTGACCTGGTACCGGAATTCCGCCGACGCGGCGGTGACGGGCGCGGCGCCCAGCAACGAGCCGCCCAGGGCGAGTGCGAGGACGCCGACGGCCGCCCGGCCCAGTCCCTTGATTCTGCTGAGTTTCACAGCGTTCTACCCCCACGGTGTCGCCGAAGGAACGCTCTCCCGAGCCGACGGCGTCGTGGCAGGGCCGCCGGTCAGCGGGCCAGGTAGCCGCCGTCCACCGGGAGGATCGCGCCCGTGACGAAGGACGCGTCGTCCGAGGCCAGGAAGAGGATCGCGGCGGCCACCTCCTCCGGGGTGCCGAAGCGGGCCATCGGGTGGGCGCGGAGTGCCTCGGAGAGGTACTCCGGGCCGCCCGGCTCCACGCGGGCGGCGGCGACCCGCTCCGTCTCGATCGTGCCCGGGGCCACCGCGTTCACCCGGATCCCGCGCTCCGCCCACTCCACCGCCAGGTGCTTGGTCAGCCCGCTCGCCACGAACTTCGCCGGGCCGTACACCGCCTGCCGTGCCTGCCCGGCGACCCCCGAGATCGACGACGTGCACACGATCGCCCCGCCTCCCGAGACGAGCATCGCCTCGATCGCGTACTTGCAGGTCAGGAACATGCCCCGGCCGTCGACGGCCATGACGGCGTCGAAGTCCCCCGGCTCGGCCTCCGTGATGTCCAGGAGCGGGATGACGCCCGCGTTGGCCACGAGCACGTCGAGCCGTCCGTAGCGCTCCACCGCCGTGCCGATCATCCGCCGGGCGTCCTCCGCCAGGGAGACGTCGCCGATCACGGGGACGACCCCCTCCAGCGTCGCGAGGCGTTCCCCGTCGAGGTCCGCGGCCACCACCCGCGCCCCCTCGGAGAGGAACCGCTCCGCCGTCGCCCGGCCGATCCCGCTCGCCGCGCCCGTGATCACGCACACCCGGTCCGCCAGCCGCCCCGCGGCCCGTCCCGTCACCTGATTCGCCATGCTTCGCCAACGAGCGCGCGAGGCCGGAGTGTCGGTCCCCGCCAGTAGGGTGGGGACCATGGCAGACCCCTCCAGCTACCGCCCCAAGCCGGGGCAGATCCCCGACTCGCCGGGGGTCTACAAATTCCGCGACGAGCACCGCCGGGTGATCTACGTGGGGAAGGCGAAGTCCCTGCGTCAGCGGCTGGCGAACTACTTCCAGCCGCTCGTCAGCCTGCACCCGCGCACGGCCACGATGGTGACGACCGCCGCCTCCGTGGAGTGGACCGTCGTCTCGACCGAGGTCGAGGCGCTCCAGCTGGAGTACTCCTGGATCAAGGAGTACGACCCCCGGTTCAACGTGAAGTACCGGGACGACAAGAGCTATCCGTACCTCGCGGTCACGCTCAACGAGGAGTACCCGCGCGTCCAGGTCCTGCGCGGCCACAAGAAGAAGGGCGTGCGCTACTTCGGGCCGTACGCGCACGCGTGGGCGATCCGCGAGACCGTCGACCTGATGCTGCGGGTCTTTCCCGTGCGGACCTGCTCGGCGGGGGTCTTCCGGAACGCCGCCTCGGCCGGCCGGCCCTGCCTCCTCGGCTACATCGGCAAGTGCTCGGCGCCCTGCGTCGGCCGCGTCACGCCCGACGAGCACCGCGAACTGGCCGAAGAGTTCTGCGACTTCATGGCCGGCCGCACCGGCACGTACATCCGCCGGCTCGAGAAGCAGATGACGATCGCCGCCGAGGACATGGAGTACGAGAAGGCCGCCCGGCTCCGTGACGACATAGAGGCCCTGCGCCGGGCCATGGAGAAGAGCGCGGTCGTCCTCGCCGACGCCACCGACGCCGACCTGATCGCCCTCGCCGAGGACGAGCTGGAGGCCGCCGTCCAGATCTTCCACGTGCGCGGCGGACGCGTGCGCGGCCAGCGCGGCTGGGTCACCGACAAGGTCGAGGCCGTCGACACGGCCGGACTCGTCGAGCACGCGATCCAGCAGCTGTACGGGGAGGAGACCGGCGACACGGTCCCCAAGGAGGTCCTGGTCCCGGCGCTGCCGGACGACGCCGAGGCCGTCACCGCCTGGCTCGCCGGCCGGCGCGGCTCCAACGTCTCGCTGCGGATCCCGCAGCGCGGCGACAAGAAGGACCTGATGGCGACGGTCGCGCGCAACGCGCAGCAGGCACTCGTCCTGCACAAGACCAAGCGCGCCAGCGACCTGACCACCCGCTCCCGGGCCCTGGAGGAGATCGCCGACGCCCTGGACCTGGACTCGGCGCCGCTGCGCATCGAGTGCTTCGACATCTCGCACCTCCAGGGCGAGGACGTCGTGGCCTCGATGGTCGTCTTCGAGGACGGGCTGCCCCGCAAGAGCGAGTACCGCCGCTTCCAGATCAAGGGCTTCGAGGGCCAGGACGACGTCCGCTCGATGCACGAGGTGATCAGCCGGCGCTTCAAGCGCTACCTCGCCGAGAAGGAGAAGACCGGCGAGTGGGTCGACGGGGACGGGGTCGATGGCGAGGTGCCGGCCGAGGACGACGGGCGGCCCAAGCGCTTCGCGTACCCGCCCCAGCTCCTGGTGGTCGACGGCGGGCAGCCGCAGGTCGCGGCCGCCCGGCGCGCCCTCGACGAGCTCGGCATCACCGACATCGCGGTCTGCGGGCTCGCCAAGCGCCTGGAGGAGGTCTGGCTCCCCGGCGACGACGACCCGGTGGTGCTGCCCCGCTCCAGCGAGGGCCTCTACCTCCTCCAGCGGGTACGTGACACGGCTCACGACTTCGCCATCCGCTACCAGCGCTCCAAGCGGACGAAACGCATCCGGACCAGCCCCCTGGACGGCGTCCCGGGCCTCGGCGAGACACGGAAACAGGCGTTGATCAAGCATTTCGGCTCGGTGAAGCGGCTCCGGCAGGCGACAATCGAGCAGATCTGCGAGGTCCCCGGCATGGGCCGGAAGACCGCGGAATCGGTGGTCGTGGCCCTCGCCCAGGCGGCCCCGGCGGCACCCGCCGTGAACACGGCGACAGGAGAGATCATGGAAGACGACGGGGGCGGCACGGCATGACCGCGCGAGAGCAGCACAGCGACCGGCCTGACGAGAACGACCGGAACGACCAGCAGGAGCAGAACGCCCCGCAGGGTCAGGGCGACCAGCAGGACCAGAGCGACCGAGACGGAGCAGGACACGTGAGTACGGGCACGAAGGAGACCCCCGGCGACAACGGCGCCGAGGCGGCCATTCCCGAGCTGGTGATCATCTCCGGCATGTCCGGAGCCGGCCGGTCCACCGCGGCGAAGTGCCTGGAGGACCTCGGCTGGTTCGTCGTGGACAACCTGCCGCCCGCGCTGATCCCCACCATGGTGGAGCTCGGCGCCCGCTCCCAGGGCAACGTCGCCCGGATCGCCGTCGTCGTGGACGTCCGCGGCCGGCAGTTCTTCGACAACCTCAGGGAGTCCCTCGCCGACCTCGACTCCAAGCAGGTCACCCGCCGGATCGTCTTCCTGGAGTCGTCCGACGACGCCCTGGTCCGGCGCTTCGAGTCGGTCCGCAGGCCGCACCCCCTCCAGGGCGACGGCCGGATCACCGACGGCATCGCCGCCGAGCGGGACCTGCTGCGCGAGCTGCGCGGCGACGCCGACCTGGTGATCGACACCTCCAGCCTCAACGTGCACGAGCTGCGCGCCAAGATGGACGCCCAGTTCGCCGGGGACGAGGAGCCCGAGCTCCGGGCCACCGTCATGTCCTTCGGCTTCAAGTACGGCCTGCCCGTCGACGCCGACCTCGTCGTCGACATGCGCTTCCTGCCGAACCCGCACTGGGTCCCCGAGCTGCGCCCCTTCACCGGCCTCAACGAGGAGGTGTCGAACTACGTCTACAACCAGCCCGGCGCCAAGGAGTTCCTGGACCGCTACACGGAGCTCCTCCAGCTGATCGCCGCGGGCTACCGCCGTGAGGGCAAGCGGTACGTGACCATCGCCGTGGGCTGCACCGGCGGCAAGCACCGCTCCGTCGCCACCGCCGAGCGGCTCGCCGCCCGTATCACCGCCGAAGGGCTCGAGACCGTCGTCGTGCACCGGGACATGGGGCGCGAGTGAAGCCGTACCGTCGCCGCGCCTCCACCCTCACGGCGCGGCGCACGCTCCGCAGGCGCGGCACCCAGCCGAAGGTCGTCGCGCTGGGCGGCGGCATGGGCCTGTCGGCCTCCCTGGCCGCCCTCCGCCGGATCACCGGCGACCTCACCGCCGTCGTCACCGTCGCCGACGACGGGGGCTCCAGCGGCCGGCTCCGGGAGGAGCTCGGCGTGCTGCCCCCGGGCGACCTGCGCAAGGCGCTCGCCGCGCTCTGCGGGGACGACGACTGGGGCCAGACCTGGGCCCGGGTGATCCAGCACCGCTTCCAGTCCAAGGGCGAGATGCACGGCCACGCCGTCGGCAATCTGCTGATCGTCGCCCTCTGGGAGCAGCTCGGCGACCCCGTCCAGGCCCTGGACCTGGTGGGCAGGCTGCTCGGCGCCCAGGGCCGGGTGCTGCCCATGTCCGCCGTACCACTGGAGCTCCAGGCGCTGGTCAAGGGGCACGACCCGGAGCGGCCGGACGACGTGGACACCGTGCGCGGGCAGGCGACGGTGGCGCTCACCCCGGGTGACGTGCAGTCCGTGCACCTCGTCCCGCACGACCCGCCGGCCGTGCCCGAGGCGGTCGCGGCCGTGCTCGACGCGGACTGGGTGGTCGTCGGTCCGGGCTCCTGGTTCTCCTCCGTGATCCCGCACCTCCTCGTCCCCGAAATCCTCGACGCGCTCGTGGAGACGAAGGCCCGGAAGGTGCTCTCGCTGAACCTCGCTCCGCAACCCGGAGAAACAGAGGGCTTCTCTCCGCAGCGTCATTTGGAGGTTTTGGGACGACACGCCCCTAAACTCGCCCTGGACGTGGTGCTCGCCGACGAGGCTGCCGTGCCCGATCGCGAGTCCCTCGCCGATGCCGCCAAGCGGCTCGGTGCCGCGGTCGAGCTGGCGCCGGTGGCCGGGCCCGACGGCTCCGCGAAGCATGACCCGGAGCTGTTGGCCGCCGCGTACGACCGTATTTTTCGGATGCATGGAAGGATCGGCCCATGGCGATGACGGCAGCGGTGAAGGACGAGATCTCCCGGCTTCCCGTCACCCGGACCTGCTGCAGGAAGGCAGAGGTCTCGTCGATCCTGCGGTTCGCGGGCGGGCTGCACCTGGTGAGCGGCCGCATCGTGATCGAGGCGGAGCTGGACACGGCGATGGCGGCGCGCCGCCTGAAGCGGGACATTCTGGAGATCTTCGGACACAGTTCCGAACTGATCGTGATGGCCCCGGGCGGGCTGCGGCGCGGCTCGCGCTTCGTGGTGCGGGTGGTGGCCGGCGGTGACCAGCTGGCCCGCCAGACGGGCCTCGTGGACGGCAGGGGCCGCCCCATCCGGGGTCTCCCCCCGCAGGTGGTCTCCGGCGCGACCTGTGACGCGGAAGCGGCCTGGCGCGGCGCCTTCCTCGCCCACGGCTCGCTGACCGAGCCCGGCCGGTCCTCCTCGCTGGAGGTCACCTGCCCGGGACCGGAGGCGGCGCTCGCCCTGGTCGGCGCGGCCCGCCGGCTCTCCATCGCGGCGAAGGCCCGCGAGGTACGCGGCGTGGACCGGGTCGTCGTCCGCGACGGCGACGCGATCGGCGCCCTGCTGACCCGGCTGGGCGCGCACGAGTCGGTGATGGCCTGGGAGGAGCGGCGGATGCGGCGCGAGGTCCGCGCCACCGCCAACCGCCTGGCCAACTTCGACGACGCCAACCTGCGCCGCTCGGCGCGCGCCGCGGTGGCCGCGGGGGCCCGCGTGCAGCGCGCCCTGGAGATCCTCGCGGAGGAGGTGCCCGAGCACCTCGCCGCCGCGGGCCGGCTCCGCATGGAGCACAAGCAGGCCTCGCTGGAGGAGCTGGGCGCGCTCGCCGACCCGCCGCTGACGAAGGACGCGGTGGCCGGGCGGATCCGCCGGCTGCTCGCGATGGCCGACAAGCGGGCGCAGGACCTGGGCATTCCCGGGACCGAGTCCAACCTGACCGAGGAGCTCGACGACAGCCTCGTCGGCTGAGCCGTCCGGAATCCCGAACTCCACGCTGCCGGTGCCTTTCTGAGGCGCCGGCAGCTTTTTCGTCCACGCGCGAGGCACCCTTGACAGGCCCATGAGCGCCCATGAGCCTGGCGTCTGTTCACCTTCGTGACAGGCAATACCAAGGGGGGCTCATGAGACGCAGAGCGAGATCGATCCTCGCCGCGGCTTCACTGCTGATCGCAGGAGTGGCGACGGCACCCGTCGCCGGAGCACAGCCGAACGACCGGGACGGCGGCGACGCCCTCTCCGTATGGCGCGCCGAGGTCACCCAGGAGCAGGTTCCGCTGCTCCTCGACGCCGGAGCCGACGCCCACGAGATGACCGAGCAGGTGCCCGACAAGGGCTCGGCGACGGTCGAGCTCTTCCTCACCGACCGGCAGGCCGGGCAGCTGCGCGGCCAGGGCGTCGAACTCGCCGAGCACACCCTGACCCAGCGGGCCGAGCAGCGGGTCGCCGCCGCGGGTGACGGCGTCTTCCGGCCGTACAGCGGCCCGAACGGCCTCAAGCGGGAGCTCCTCGACACCGCCCGGGCCAACCCCGGGATCACCAAGGTCGTCTCGATCGGGAAGACCCTCAAGGGCCAGGACATCCTCGCCCTCAAGGTCAGCAAGGGCGCCACCCGGGTCAAGGACGGCTCGAAGCCCGCCACGCTGTACCTGTCCAACCAGCACGCGCGCGAGTGGATCACCCCGGAGATGAACCGGAGGCTGCTCCACCACTACCTCGACCGTTACGGCAAGGACGAGCGGATCACCCGGATCGTCGACACCACCGAGCTGTGGTTCGTACTCTCCGCCAACCCGGACGGCTACGACTTCACCCACGCCGACCCCGACAACCGGCAGTGGCGCAAGAACCTCCGCGACAACGACGGCGACGGGCGGATCACGCCGGGCGACGGCGTCGACCTCAACCGCAACTTCGCCTACAAGTGGGGCTACGACAACGAGGGCTCGTCCCCCGACCCCGCCGACGAGACCTTCCGCGGCACCGGCCCCATGTCGGAGCCCGAGACCAAGGCCCTGGACGCCTTCCAGAAGCGGATCGGCTTCTCGTACGGCATCAACTACCACTCGGCCGCCCAGCTCCTGCTGTACGGCGTCGGCTGGCAGGTCGCCACCGACACCCCCGACGACGTGGCACTCAAGGCCCTCGCCGGCACCCCGCAGAACTCCGCCGTGCCCGGCTACCGGCCGCAGGTCTCCTCGGAGCTGTACATCACCAACGGCGAGGCCGACGGACACGCGGCCAACGTCAACGGGATGCAGATGTTCACCCCGGAGATGTCGACCTGTGCCACCGCCTCCCGGGTCGACCCGAACGACGCCTGGAACCCGGCCGACTGCGCCTCCGTCTTCACCTTCCCGGACGACGAGAAACTGATCCAGGCCGAGTTCGCCAAGAACATCCCCTTCGCGCTCGCCGTCGCCGAGAGCGCCGCCCGCCCGGACCGGCCCGTCTCCCCGGTCGGCATCGAGGCCCCCGACTTCACCCCGGCCGCCTTCACCACCTCCTACGCCCGCGGCGGGGAGCAGGAGGTCGCCGTCACCGCGCGCAAGTCCCTGCGCGGCAAGACCCTGAAGTACCGGATCAACGGCGGCCGCACCCACAGCGAGGAGCTCGACGCCTGGAAGGGCGGCGAGACCTACGGCGGCGAGGACAACCTCTACTTCGACGAGTACCGCGCCGAGGTCGAGGACGCCCGGCCCGGGGACTCCGTCGAGGTCTGGTTCACCGCCCGCACCCGGGAGGGCCGGGCCACCGCCTCCGCCCCCTTCACCTACAAGGTGGCCGAGCGCCCGCGCGGCGACGTGCTCGTCCTCGCCGACGAGGGCGGCACCACCGCGGCACGCCACACCGCCGCGTACGTGAAGGCGCTCGCCGCCAACGGCCGCTCCGCCGCCGTCTGGGACGTCGCCACCCAGGGCACCCCCGACGCCCTCGGCGTGCTCTCCCACTTCCGTACCGTCGTCTGGTACACCGGCGCCGAGCGGCCCTCCGGGCCCACCCAGCTGGCGGTCCGCGCCTACCTCAACGAGGGCGGCAAGCTGATCAACGCCGGCGAGAAGTCCGGCGGACTCACCCAGGTCGGCCGGGCCGAGACCAACGACTTCGCCCAGTACTACCTCGGCGCCTACCACCGCGCGGGCCTCGGACAGCCGCCCGCCTTCGCCGGCACCGGCGCCTTCGCGGGGGTCGGCGCGGGCCTCGGGGCCGCCGCCGACAACCCGCTGGACAACGCCGGCGCGTACACCGTCACCTCGGACACCCTGAAGCCGAAGGAGTTCCCGCAGTTCGCGAGCAGCGCCTCCGCCGGTGACTACCCGGGCATCCGCACCCCCTTCGAGCCCGCCGAGGGCGCGACCTTCGCGGCCGTCAAGCACTCCGACGGCACCTGGGCCCGGCTCAGCAGGACCGTCGACCTCACCGGCGTCGCCGCGGCGGCCGCGCCGCGCCTCGACTTCCAGGTCAGCTACGACACCGAGCCCGGCTACGACAACCTCGTCGTAGAGGCCCACACCGTCGGCCAGGACGACTGGACGACGCTGCCCGACACCAACGGCGGCACGTCCACCGCGCCCCCGGCCGACTGCGGCGAGGGCTACTACGTCCGGGACCACCCCTTCCTCGCCCGCTACCTCACCGTCGGCGAGGACGGCTGCGCGGCCACCGGCACCACCGGCTCCTGGAACGCCTTCACCGGCCCCTCCAACGGCTGGCGGCAGGCCTCCGTCGACCTGAGCGCCTGGGCGGGCAAGCAGGTCGAGCTCTCGATCTCGTACGTCTCCGACCCCGGTACGGGAGAGACCGGCGCCTTCGTCGACGACACCCGGCTCGTCACCGGCACCACCACGGAGGCGGAGGGCTTCGAGACCGGCCTCGGCGCCTGGTCCGTACCGGGCGCACCGGCCGGCAGCCCCGGCAACGGCACCGACTGGACGCGCTCCGCGGCCCTCTTCCACTCCCAGGCCGCGGTCACCACGCGTGACACCGTCCTTCTGGGCTACGGCCTGGAGCACGTGCAGGGCGCGACCGAGCGGGGACGGCTCCTGGGCCGCGCCCTCGCGGTGCTCCGGCGCTGACGGAGAGTAGTGGGGACAAAAGTCCCACGACGGCCCGTACCCGTTGGTAGGTACGGGCCGTCGGTCTTTTTCCCTCACTTTCCGGGCACGCGCGGATGCGGTCGATGTCACTCCCCGGCCCCCGGAGAGGTAGGGTCGTAAGCGGTCGGGGACATCCCTAAAAACAAAAATCTCGCCGGCGTCGAGCACACCGGCGTACCTAACGAGGAGATCGGTTCGTGACGATCCGCGTAGGCATCAACGGCTTTGGCCGCATCGGCCGGAACTACTTCCGCGCGCTCCTTGATCAGGGTGCTGACATCGAGATCGTGGCCGTCAACGACCTGGGTGACACCGCGACCACCGCGCACCTGCTGAAGTACGACACCATCCTGGGGCGCCTCAAGGCCGAGGTCACCCACACCGCCGACACCATCACCGTCGACGGCCGCACCATCAAGGTGCTCTCCGAGCGCAACCCGGCCGACATCCCCTGGGGCGAGCTGGGCGTCGACATCGTCATCGAGTCGACCGGCATCTTCACCAAGAAGGCCGACGCCGAGAAGCACATCGCCGGCGGCGCCAAGAAGGTCCTCATCTCGGCTCCGGCCAGCGGCGAGGACATCACCATCGTCATGGGCGTCAACCAGGACAAGTACGACGCGGCCAAGCACCACGTCATCTCGAACGCGTCCTGCACGACCAACTGTGTCGCGCCGATGGCCAAGGTCCTCGACGAGAACTTCGGCATCGTCAAGGGCCTGATGACCACGGTCCACGCGTACACCAACGACCAGCGCATCCTGGACTTCCCGCACAAGGACCTGCGCCGCGCCCGCGCCGCCGCGGAGAACATCATCCCGACCACGACGGGCGCCGCCAAGGCCACCGCCCTGGTCCTCCCGCAGCTCAAGGGCAAGCTCGACGGCATCGCGATGCGCGTCCCGGTCCCGACCGGTTCCGCCACCGACCTGGTCGTCACCCTGGACCGCGAGGTCACCAAGGACGAGGTCAACGCCGCGTTCAAGAAGGCCGCCGACGACGGCGACCTCAAGGGCATCCTGTACTACACCGAGGACCCGATCGTGTCCTCGGACATCGTGAGCGACCCGGCCTCCTGCACCTTCGACGCCTCCCTGACCATGGTCCAGGAAGGCAACACGGTGAAGATCCTGGGTTGGTACGACAACGAGTGGGGCTACTCCAACCGTCTCGTCGACCTCACCGTCTTCGTCGGCGGCCAGCTCTAGACTTCAGGGCAGGCTTTCGATGTGAGCAGGGCTCGGGCAGCGCAACGCCGCGCTGTCTGAGCCCTGTCTCGTGTGCTCCACCGCGTACCAAGGAGTCTGTGACAGATGAAGACGATCGACGAGCTTCTCGCCGAAGGCGTCTCCGGCAAGCGGGTGTTCGTCCGCGCCGACCTCAACGTGCCCCTCGACGGCACGACCATCACCGACGACGGCCGCATCCGCGCCGTCGTCCCCACGGTGAAGGCGCTCGCCGATGCCGGCGCCCGCGTCGTGGTCGCCTCGCACCTGGGCCGCCCGAAGGGCGCCCCGGACCCGGCGTTCTCCCTCGCCCCGGCCGCCGCTCGCCTCGGTGAGCTGCTCGGTGCCGAGGTGGCCTTCGCGACCGACACGGTCGGCGAGTCCGCCACCGCCACCGTCGCCGGCCTCGCCGACGGCCAGGTCGCCGTGATCGAGAACCTCCGGTTCAACGCCGGCGAGACCTCGAAGGACGACGCCGAGCGCGGCGCCTTCGCGGACCGGCTGGCCGTGCTCGCCGACGTGTACGTCGGCGACGGCTTCGGCGCCGTGCACCGCAAGCACGCCTCGGTCTTCGACCTGCCGGCGCGCCTCCCGCACGCCGCGGGCTACCTCATCGCCACCGAGGTCGGCGTCCTGAAGAAGCTCACGGACGACGTCCGGCGGCCGTACGTGGTCGCGCTCGGCGGCGCCAAGGTCTCCGACAAGCTCGGGGTCATCGACCACCTCCTGGAGAAGGCCGACCGCATCCTCATCGGCGGCGGCATGGCGTACACCTTCCTCAAGGCCCAGGGCCACGAGGTCGGCGTCTCGCTGCTCCAGCAGGACCAGATCCCGGCGGTCCTGGACTACCTCAAGCGTGCCGAGGAGCGTGGCGTGGAGTTCGTCCTCCCCGTCGACGTCCTGGTCTCGCCCGATTTCCCGGACCTCAAGACCAAGGCTCCGGCCCACCCCACCACGGTCGCCGCGGACGCCATTCCGGCGACCGAGGAGGGCCTGGACATCGGTCCGGAGACCCGTAAGCTCTACGCCTCGAAGCTCGCCGACGCGGGCACCGTCTTCTGGAACGGTCCGATGGGCGTCTTCGAGCACCCCGACTACGCCGAGGGCACCAAGGCCGTCGCCCAGGCGCTCGTGGACTCCCCGGCGTTCACGGTGGTCGGTGGTGGCGACTCCGCCGCCGCCGTCCGCATCCTGGGCTTCGACGAGAAGGCATTCGGCCACATTTCGACCGGCGGCGGCGCCTCCCTCGAGTACCTCGAGGGCAAGACGCTTCCCGGCCTCGCCGCACTGGAGGACTGACCCCTAAATGAGCACTCGCACTCCGCTGATGGCGGGCAACTGGAAGATGAACCTCAACCACCTTGAGGCCATCGCCCACGTCCAGAAGCTCGCCTTCGCCCTGACCGACAAGGACTACGACGCCTGTGAGGTCGCCGTCCTGGTCCCCTTCACCGACCTGCGGTCCGTCCAGACCCTGATCGACGGCGACAAGCTCAAGATCAAGTACGGCGCCCAGGACCTCTCGGCGCACGACTCCGGTGCCTACACCGGTGAGATCTCGGGCGCCATGCTGGCCAAGTTCAACTGCGCCTACGTGGCCGTCGGCCACTCCGAGCGCCGTCAGTACCACGCCGAGAACGACGAGGTCTGCAACGCGAAGGTGAAGGCCGCCTTCAAGCACGGCGTGACCCCGATCCTCTGCGTCGGCGAGGGCCTGGACATCCGCAAGGCCGGTCAGCAGGTCGAGTACACGCTCGCCCAGCTCGACGGCGGCCTGAAGGACGTCCCGGCCGAGCAGGCCGAGACCATCGTGATCGCGTACGAGCCGGTGTGGGCCATCGGCACCGGCGAGGTCGCCACCCCCGAGGACGCGCAGGAGGTCTGCGGGGCGATCCGCGGCCGTCTCGCGGAGCTGTACTCGCAGGAGCTGGCCGACAAGGTCCGCATCCAGTACGGCGGCTCGGTCAAGGCCGGCAACGTGGCCGCGATCATGGCGCAGCCGGACGTCGACGGTGCCCTGGTGGGCGGCGCGGCGCTGGACGCCGAGGAGTTCGTCAAGATCGCGCGCTTCCGCGACCAGTGAGTATGCGGTAGCGGAGTTACGTCGTACCCTAGCGGGGGTCGGGCAGGTGCCCGGCCCCCGTCCGTATAAGTCCGAGGAAGTTGGTCCAGCCGTGGTTATGGGGTTCTCGATCGCCCTGCTCGTCTTCAGCGGGCTGCTGATGCTGCTCGTACTGATGCACAAGGGAAAGGGCGGCGGTCTCTCCGACATGTTCGGTGGCGGCATGCAGTCGTCCGTCGGCGGCTCCTCGGTCGCCGAGCGCAACCTGGACCGGATCACGGTTGTGGTCGGTCTGCTCTGGTTCGCCTGCATTGTGGTACTTGGTCTGCTGATGAAGTTGGACGGGTAACTCCAATCACTGGACGCGCGTTGGGCCTTACGTAGACTGGGGCATCTTCGAGCACCATCACGCAGGGAGTTACGACCGTGGCAAGTGGCAACGCGATCCGGGGAAGCCGGGTCGGAGCGGGGCCGATGGGCGAGGCCGAGCGGGGCGAATCGGCGCCGCGCGCCCGCATCTCCTTCTGGTGCTCGAACGGGCACGAGACGCAGCCGAGCTTCGCCAGCGACGCGGCGATCCCGGAGACCTGGGACTGCCCCCGGTGCGGCTTCCCGGCCGGTCAGGACCGGGACAACCCGCCGGACCCGCCGCGCACGGAGCCGTACAAGACCCATCTCGCCTATGTGCGGGAGCGGCGCAGCGACGCGGACGGCGAGGCGATCCTCGCCGAGGCGCTGGCCAAACTGCGCGGCGAGATCTAAGCGTGGTGTGACGATGTGACGAACGGGCCTTGCCCGCGAACTCTGTTCGCGGGCAAGGCCCGTTCGCCGTCTCCCGTCGCTGCGCCACGCGCGCGGAGAGGCAGTCCGCCGCCGACTCCGTGGACGTCGATCCGGAGGGCCGCGGCGAGCGTCCGGGCGGGCCCGGTCCAGGGCGTCGAGGTCGAGGCTCTCCGCGGTCCTGCGCGGCTGCTCCTCGCCGAGGGCCACGAACCGCCCGGGTACGTCTCCGCCGGCATCCCCGGCATCCTCGGCGGCCACGAACGCGACGCGTTCCTCGAAGCCCGCTACGAGGGCCGGCCGCACCCGCCGGACCGGCGTTGTCAGTGGCGTCCTCTACGGTCGGTCGGACAGGGATCACCGACGCAGGGGGGCGCCATGACGGCGACGGAAGCACTGGCGGCCAGGGCCGTACCCGAGTGGCGAGGCGGCTTCGGTCGGTTGTGGACGGCCGCGGTCGTCTCCCGGTTCGGCGACTCGCTGCGTACCGCCGCCCTGCCCCTGCTCGCCGCCTCGCTCACCGACGACCCCCTCCTCATCGCCTCCGTCACCGCCTGCGGCTTCCTGCCCTGGCTGCTCTTCGGACTCCTCGGCGGAGCCGTCGCCGACCGGGTCGACCAGCGACGGGCCATGTGGGCGGTCGACCTCGTCCGCGGCGCGCTCATGGCCGCGTTCGCCGTGGCCGTCGCGCTCGGACACGCCACGATCGCCCTGCTGCTCGTCCTCGCCTTCGCCCTGACGACCCTCCAGACCCTCTTCGACAACGCCGCCACGGCCCTTCTCCCCGCCCTCGTCCCCACCGAGGCCCTGGCCGCGGCCAACGCCCGCCTGATGACCGGTCAGCAGTTCGCGGGCGGCCTCCTCGCCGCGCCCCTGGTGCCCGCCCTGCTCCTCGCCGGGGACGCCGTGCCGTACGTGGCCGACGCCGCCACCTACGTCCTCGCCGCGCTCCTCATCGCCTCCCTGCGGACCGGGGCACCCGAGCGGCCGGCCCGCCCGGCCGGGTCCACCCTCCGCAAGGAGATGGCCGAAGGGCTCGCCACGCTCCGCCGGGACCGGCCGCTGCGATGGCTCTGCACGGCCACCACCCTCTGCAACATCGGCATGGGCGCCCTCATCGCCACCCTCGTCGTCCACGTGACGGACGGGCGCCCGGCCGGAAGCGCCGGAAACACCGCGTACGCGGCCACCATCACCGCCTACGCGGTGGGCGGCGTCGCCGGCGGCTTCCTCGCCCGCCGCATCGCCGAGCGGACCGGACGGATACGCGCCGTTGCCCTCGCCGGGACGGTCCAGACGGGCTGCCTGGTCCTGATGGGAGCCGTCCCCGCCCTCGCGGTATCGATCGCGGCCATGGCGGTGTTCGGCCTCATGGGGACGGTGTGGAACGTCAACCAGACGACCCTCATGCAGGAGCGCGCCCCCGAGGGGATGCTCGGCCGCATCGCCGCGGCCTTCCGCACCCTCGCCGTCGCGGGCGCTCCGTTCGGGGCCCTCCTCGGCGGCGCCGCGGCCGCCGGCTGGGGACCGCACACACCCGCCCTCCTCGCGGCGGCACTGTTCGCGCTCGCCGTAGCGTCGTTGGCTCCCCTGATCAATTAGGTTGGAGGGGCAGCGGGGCAGACATACGAAAAGAAGTGGGCGATGTCCGAGATGAACAACGAAGGCCGCACCAGGCTGAACCGGCTGCCCGAGTGGGCGGCCCTCGGCAAGCACCGTGAGCAGCTGGGCGAGACCCACCTGCGCGAGCTCTTCGCCGCGGACCCGGCGCGCGGCACCGGCCACACCCTGCGGGTCGGCGACCTCTATCTGGACTACTCCAAGCACCTCGTCACCGACGAGACGCTGACTCTGCTGCGCGAACTCGCCGCCGCCACCGGCGTGGCCGAGCTGCGCGACGCCATGTTCCGCGGCGAGAAGATCAACACCACCGAGGACCGCGCGGTCCTCCACACCGCGCTGCGCGCCCCGCGCGAGGCCGTGATCGAGGTCGACGGGGAGAACGTCGTCCCCGGCGTCCACACCGTCCTCGACCGCATGGGCGCCTTCGCCGACAAGGTCCGCGCGGGCGAGTGGACCGGCCACACCGGCAAGCCGGTCAAGAACATCGTGAACATCGGCATCGGCGGCTCCGACCTCGGCCCCGCCATGGCCTACGAGGTCCTGCGCTCCTTCACCCAGCGGGACCTGACGCTCCGTTTCGTCTCGAACGTGGACGGCGCCGACCTCCACGAGGCCGTCCGCGACCTCGACCCGGCCGAGACCCTCTTCATCGTCGCCTCGAAGACCTTCACCACCATCGAGACGATCACCAACGCCACCTCCGCCCGCAACTGGCTCCTCACCGGCCTGCGAGCCGGCCAGGAGGCCGTCGCCAAGCACTTCGTGGCCCTCTCGACCAACGCCGAGAAGGTCGAGGAGTTCGGCATCGACACCGCGAACATGTTCGAGTTCTGGGACTGGGTCGGCGGCCGCTACTCGTACGACTCCGCCATCGGCCTCTCCCTGATGATCGCCATCGGCCCGGAGCGCTTCCGCGAGATGCTCGACGGCTTCCACCTCGTCGACGAGCACTTCCGCACGGCCCCGCCCGAGGAGAACGCGCCGCTGCTCCTCGGCCTCCTCGGCGTCTGGTACGGCGCGTTCTTCGACGCCCAGTCGCACGCCGTCCTGCCCTACTCCCACTACCTGTCCAAGTTCACCGCCTACCTCCAGCAGCTCGACATGGAGTCCAACGGCAAGTCGGTGGACCGCGAGGGCAACCCGGTCGACTGGCAGACCGGTCCCGTGGTCTGGGGCACCCCCGGCACCAACGGGCAGCACGCCTACTACCAGTTGATCCACCAGGGCACCAAGGTCATCCCGGCCGACTTCATCGGCTTCGCCCGCCCCGTCGACGACCTGCTCCCCGGCCTCGTCGCCCAGCACGACCTGCTGATGGCCAACTTCTTCGCCCAGACCCAGGCGCTCGCCTTCGGCAAGACACCCGAGGAGGTACGGGCCGAAGGGGTCGCCGAGGAGCTCGTCCCGCACAAGACCTTCCAGGGCAACCACCCGACCACCACGATCCTGGCCGACGCGCTCACCCCGTCCGTCCTCGGCCAGCTGATCGCGCTCTACGAGCACAAGGTCTTCGTCCAGGGCGCGATCTGGAACATCGACTCCTTCGACCAGTGGGGCGTCGAACTCGGCAAGGTCCTCGCCAAGAAGATCGAACCGGTCCTGACGGGCGGTGAGGGCGGCGAGCAGCTCGACAGCTCGACCGCCGGGCTCGTCACCGCCTACCGCGCGCTGCGCGACCGGGGCTGATCGCATGACGGGGGAGAACGCGGTGCGGCTGCGGCCGCCGAGGAACGCCGTGGACGAGCGGGCCGTCGCCTGGTGGCGGAGCCAGCTCCTGGTGACCACCGCCGTGCCGGTGGTGATCCTCGCCGTCCTCGGCGCGCTCATCGGGCCCGCCCGGTTCTGGCTGCTGCTCGCGGCCGGGGCCGTCGCGGCCCTCGGCCTCGGCTGCGCCGCGTTCTTCCCCGCCTGGTGGTTCCGGGTGCACCGCTGGGAGGTCACCGACGAGGCCGTCTACGTCCGCACCGGGGCCCTCTGGCAGGAGTGGCGGATCGCCCCGATGTCCCGGATCCAGACGGTCGACACCGTACGCGGCCCGCTGGAGCAGCTCTTCCGGCTCGGCACCGTCACGGTGACCACCGCCTCCTCGAAGGGCGCCCTCCGGATCGAGGGCCTCGACCACGAGCTCGCCGCCGAGCTCGGCGAACGGCTCACGGCCCTCACCCAGGCCACCCCCGGGGACGCCACATGACCGAGGCCGGACACGGCGAGGACCCGCGCGACGGCGGCATAGTCGGCGCCGACGGGCCGCGCGGGGAGGGCGCCGGTGAGGGCTCCGGTGAGGCCTGGCGGCGCCTCGACCGGCGCACGCTCCTGGCCACCGCCGCCGTCCTGTGCGGCGTGGCCGGCGGCGCCGGCCTCCCCGCGACACTCGGACTCGCCGGATCCAGGCCGCTGTGGCAGGCCCTCTCCTGGGTCCTCGCCGGAGCGTTCCTCCTCGTCCTCGGCGGTACCCTCGTCGACTACGTCCGCTGGCGCCGCACCCGGTACCGGATCGGCCCCGAGCGGAGCGAGACGGGGGTACCCCCGGCCGAAGGCTGGGGGAGGGTCGAACTCCACACCGGGCTCCTGCTGATCAAGCGCCGCTCCCTGGCCCGCGAGCGCATCCGCAGCGTCGACCTCACCGCCAACCCCCTCCAGCGGGTCCTCGGCCTCGTCAAGGTCCGCATCGGCACCGGCGAGAGCACCGGCGGCAGCGAGTCCACGCTCGAACTCGACCTGGTCACCCGCGCCGAGGGCGAGCGCCTCCGCCACGCCCTCCTCGCCCGCACCGTCACCGGCACCGCCGGCCGGCCCGACGAGGGCGCCCTCGCCATCGCCGACCCCCGCTGGATCCGCTACGCCCCGGTCTCCTTCGTCGCCCCGGCCCTCGGCGGCGCGGCGGCCGGAGCCGTCATGCAGGTCAGCGAGTGGTTCGGCGCCCAGGGGGAGGTCATCGACTGGATAGGGGACCGCTTCCGGGACGTCTCCCTCACCTGGATGATCGTCGACCTGGTCCTCATCGCCACCGTCGTGGGGGCCGTCGGAGCACTGGGCCTCTGGGTCGAGATGTGGTGGAACTACCGCCTGGAGCGCGAGCCCGGCGGCACCCTGCGCGTTCGCCGCGGCCTCCTCACCGCCCGCTCCGTCTCCATCGAGGAGCGTCGGCTGCGCGGGATCGAGGTCGTCGAGCCGCTGGGGGTGCGCCTGTTCGGGGCCGCCCGCGTCGACGCCGTCGCCACCGGCCTCGCCAAGGACGACGGGGACAAGCACGCCGACCTCAAGACCCTGCTGCCGGCCGTGCCCCGGGAGATCGCCGACCGCGTCGCCGCCCAGGTCCTGCGCGAGCCGGAACCGCCCACCGGGGCGCCGCTCGCCGTCCACCCCCGCGCCGCCCGCACCCGCCGGCTGCGCTGGGCCCTGTGGTCCGTCGCCGCCCCGGTCGCCCTCCTCGCCGGACTCGGGCTCCTGCTCACCCCGGTCCTGCTGTACGTGGCGGCGGGCTGCGCCGTCGTCCTCACCCCGCTCGCCGTGCTCCTCGCCCTCGACGCGTACCGCGGCCTCGGACACGGCGTCAGCGGCGCCTATCTGGTGACCCGTTCGGGCACGGTCCGGCGCGCCACGGTCGCCCTCCAGCGCTCCGGCGTCATCGGCTGGACCGTCAAGCAGTCGTACTTCCAGCGCCGCGCGGGCGTCCTCACCCTGACCGCCACGACGGCGGCCGGCGACGGCGCGTACGACATCTACGACGCGGGCGAGAGCCAGGGCCTGACCTTCGCCGCCGAGGCCGTACCGGACCTCCTCGCGCCCTTCATCGAGCCCGTACCGACGCCGGAGGCCCGGTCCACCTGGGGGTCCCCCCCGGACGGAGTCCAGGGGGAGGTGAACCGGGCCTCCGGGGCGTACGAGTCGCTGAATCAGCACATCAGCACATCAGGCACATCAGACCATCAGGCGGAAGCCGGCGGATACAGGCTCCGCGGCAGCTCCGAGGCCGCCGCCGCGTCGAGCAGCCACAGCGTGCGCGAGCGGCCGTAGGCGCCCGCCGCCGGGGCCTGCACCTCGCCCGCGCCCGACAGCGCGATCGCCGCGGCCTTCGCCTTGTCCTCGCCGGCCGCGAGCAGCCAGACCTCCTTGGCCGCCCTGATCGCCGGGAGCGTCAGGGAGACCCGGAGCGGCGGCGGCTTGGGAGCGCCGTGCACCCCGACCACCGTCCGCTCGGTCTCGCGGACCCCCGGCAGTTCGGGGAAGAGCGAGGCCACGTGCGTGTCCGGGCCGACGCCCAGCATCAGCACGTCGAAGGCCGGCACCCGCCCGTGGTCACCGGGACCCGTGGCGGCGGCCAGCTCCTCCGCGTACGCGGCCGCGGCGGCGTCGACATCGGCGCCGTACGGTCCGTCCGAGGCCGGCATGGCGTGCACCCGCGCCGGGTCGAGGGGCACCCGGTCGAGCAGCGCCTCACGGGCCTGGGTGACGTTCCGCTCGGGATCGCCCTCGGGCAGGAAGCGCTCGTCGCCCCACCACAGGTCGAGCCGCGACCAGTCGATCGCGTCCCGGGCGGGCGCCGTACCCAGCGCGGCCAGCAGGCCGTTGCCGTTGCGTCCGCCGGTGAGCACCACCGAGGCGGAGCCGCGGGTGGCCTGGGCGTCCACGATCTTCGTGATCAGCCGGGCCGCCGCGGCCTGCGCCATCAGCTCCTTGTCGCGGTGGACGACCAGCTGAGGGGTGCTCACTTGGCCGCCGCCTTCTTGGCCGGGGCCTTCTTCGCGGAAGGCTTCGCGGGGGCCGGGGCCGCCGACTCCACCACCACGACAGCTTCGGCGACCGCCTCGGCGACGGGCGAGTCGACCTGCTCGGGAGCGACGGTCGCCGCCTCCTCGTCGAGCCGTTCGAGACCGAACTTGAGCGCCGTCGCGTAGGTGTCGTCCGGGTCGAGCCGGCGCAGCTCCTCCGCGATCAGCTCGGCCGTGTCCCGGCGCTTGAGCGCCACGCCACGGTCCGGCTGCCCCTGGATGGAGAGCGTCGCGAGCGAGCCGTCCGGCCGGTCGAGCACGATCGGCCCGGAGCTGGTCTCCATCCGTACGGAGGTGAGACCGGGCCCCGCCGACTTCGCGCGCCGCACCGGCACCTTCAGCCGCTCGGCCAGCCACATCGCGAGCAGCTCGACGCTCGGATTGAACTCCTCGCCCTCGACCTCGGCCGAGGTGACCTCGCACACGACCTGGTCGAGCGCGGCGGCGAGCATCGAGCGCCACGGGGTGATCCGGGTCCACGAGAGGTCCGTGTCGCCCGGGGTGTACGTGTCCGCCCGCGCCGTCAGCTCCTGGATCGGCTGCTCGGCGGCGTACGTGTCGGTCACCCGGCGCTGGGCGAGCGCGCCCAGGGGGTCGTTCGCCGGGTCGGTCGGCGCGTTCACCGGCCACCAGACGACGACGGGCGCGTCCGGGAGGAGTAGGGGAAGCACCACCGACTGGGCGTGGTCGACGACCTCGCCGTACAGCCGGAGGACGACCGTTTCGCCGGTGCTGGCGTCGGCGCCGAGGCGGACCTCGGCGTCGAGTCGTGCCTTGGCGCGGTCCCGCGGCGAGCGCGAGACCCGCTTGATGACGACGAGGGTCCGCGAGGGGTGCTCGCGGGACGCCTCGTTTGCCGCCTTCAGCGCGTCGTAGGCGTTCTCCTCGTCGGTGACGATGACGAGGGTGAGCACCATGCCGACGGCCGGCGTGCCGATCGCCCGCCGCCCGAGCACCAGCGCCTTGTTGATCTTGGATGACGTGGTGTCCGTCAGGTCGGTCTTCATGGCCGGCGCCAGCTCCGTCCGTCTCGTGCGAGCATCTCGTCCGCCTCGACCGGACCCCAGGTCCCGGACTGGTACTGCGCGGGCTTGCCGTGCTTGTCCCAGAACTGCTCGATCGGGTCGAGGATCTTCCAGGACAGCTCGACCTCCTCGACCCGCGGGAAGAGGTTCGAGTCGCCGAGCAGGACGTCGAGGATGAGCCGCTCGTACGCCTCGGGGCTGGACTCCGTGAAGGACTCGCCGTACGCGAAGTCCATCGACACGTCCCGGATCTCCATCTGGGTGCCGGGCACCTTGGAGCCGAACCGCATCGTCACGCCCTCGTCCGGCTGGACCCGGATCACGATGGCGTTGCGGCCGAGTTCCTCGGTCGCGGTGTGGTCGAAGGGGGAGTGCGGGGCGCGCTGGAAGACGACCGCGATCTCCGTGACGCGGCGGCCGAGGCGCTTGCCCGTACGGAGGTAGAAGGGGACGCCCGCCCAGCGGCGATTGTCGATCTCCAGCTTCACGGCCGCGTAGGTGTCCGTCTTCGACTGGGGGTCGATGCCGTCTTCCTGGAGGTAGCCGACGGCCTTCTCGCCGCCCTGCCACCCGGCCGCGTACTGGCCGCGGACCGTGGTCTCGCCCAGGTCCCTGGGGAGCTTCACCGCGCCGAGGACCTTGGTCTTCTCGGCGGCGAGCGCGTCGGCGTCGAAGGAGGCGGGCTCCTCCATCGCGGTCAGCGCGAGCAGCTGGAGCAGGTGGTTCTGGATGACGTCACGGGCGGCGCCGATGCCGTCGTAGTACCCGGCCCGGCCGCCGATGCCGATGTCCTCGGCCATCGTGATCTGGACGTGGTCGACGTACGACCTGTTCCAGATCGGCTCGAAGAGGGTGTTGGCGAAGCGGAGCGCCAGGATGTTCTGGACGGTCTCCTTGCCGAGGTAGTGGTCGATCCGGAAGACCGCGTCGGGCGGGAAGACCTCGTGGACGACCTCGTTGAGCTCCTTGGCGGAGACCAGGTCGTGGCCGAAGGGCTTCTCGATGACCGCGCGGCGCCAGGAGCCGTCCTTCTGGTCGGCGAGGCCGTGCTTCTTCAGCTGCCGGACGACCAGCGGGAAGAACTTCGGCGGCACGGAGAGGTAGAAGGCGAAGTTGCCGCCGGTGCCCTGCGCCTTGTCCAGCTCCTCGACGGTGGACTTCAGCTTCTCGAAGGCCTCGTCGTCGTCGAAGTCGCCCTGGACGAACCGCATGCCCTGGATCAGCTGCTGCCACACCTCCTCGCGGAACGGGGTGCGCGCGTGCTGCTTGACGGCCTCGTAGACCTCCTGCGCGAAGTCCTCGTCCTGCCACTCGCGGCGGGCGAAGCCGACGAGCGAGAAGCCCGGCGGCAGCAGGCCGCGGTTGGCCAGGTCGTAGACGGCGGGCATCAGCTTCTTACGGGACAAATCGCCCGTGACGCCGAAGATCACCAGGCCCGACGGCCCCGCGATACGCGGGAGCCGTCGGTCGGCGGCGTCACGGAGCGGGTTGGCTCCGTCGACTGCGCTCAAAGTGCTTACGCCTCCGCGGGTACGCGGCGCGAGAGCTCCGCCTCGGTGGACTTGAGCAGGTCGTTCCAGGACGCCTCGAACTTCTCGACGCCCTCGTCCTCGAGGAGCTGCACGACCTCGTCGTAGCTGATGCCCAGCTTCTCGATGGCCGCCAGCTCCGCGCGGGACTGGTCGTACGTGCCGCGCACGGTGTCACCGGAGACCTCGCCGTGGTCGGCGGTGGCCTCCAGGGTGGCTTCCGGCATGGTGTTGACGGTGCCCGGGGCGACCAGGTCCACGACGTACAGCGTGTCCTTGTACGCCGGGTCCTTGACGCCGGTCGAGGCCCACAGCGGACGCTGCTTGTTGGCATGCGCCTTGTCCAGGGCCGTCCAGCGGTCGGAGGAGAAGACCTCCTCGTACGCCTCGTAGGCCAGGCGGGCGTTGGCCAGAGCGGCCTTGCCCTTGAGCGCCTTGGCCTCGTCGGTGCCGATGCCGTCCAGGCGCTTGTCGATCTCCGAGTCCACACGGGACACGAAGAAGGACGCCACCGAGTGGATCTTCGACAGGTCGAGGCCGCGCTCGCGGGCCTTCTCCAGACCCGCCAGGTAGGCGTCCATGACCGCGCGGTAGCGCTCCAGCGAGAAGATCAGCGTCACGTTGACGCTGATGCCGAGGCCGATGACCTCGGTGATCGCCGGCAGACCCGCCTTGGTGGCCGGAATCTTGATGAGCGTGTTGGGGCGGTCCACCAGCCAGGCCAGCTGCTTGGCCTCGGCGATGGTGGCGACCGTCTCGTGGGCGAGACGGGGGTCGACCTCGATGGAGACCCGGCCGTCCTGGCCCTCGGTCGCCTCGAAGACCGGCCGCAGGATGTCGGCGGCGTCGCGGACGTCCGCCGTCGTGATCATGCGGATGGCCTCGTCGACGGTCACCTTACGGGCGGCGAGGTCGGCGAGCTGCTGCTCGTAACCGTCACCCGAGGAGATGGCCTTCTGGAAGATCGACGGGTTCGTGGTCACGCCGACCACGTGACTCTGGTCGATGAGCTCGGCCAGGTTGCCGGACGTGATCCGCTTGCGCGAGAGATCGTCCAGCCAGATCGCGACGCCTTCGTCGGAGAGGCGCTTGAGAGCGTCTGTCATGAGAGTTGCATCTCCATTAAGTCGTACGTATGGGCGTCAGCGCGCGGCGGCGGTCAGAGATTCCCGCGCGGCGGCGACGACCGCCTCCGGCGTGAATCCGAACTCGCGGAACAGGACCTTCGCGTCCGCCGAGGCACCGAAGTGCTCCAGCGAGACGATCCGGCCGGCGTCCCCGACGTACCGGTGCCAGGTGAGACCGATACCGGCCTCGACCGCGACCCGGGCCTTGACCGACGGAGGCAGGACGGAGTCCTTGTACGCCTGGTCCTGCTCCTCGAACCACTCGACGGACGGCATCGAGACCACTCGGGTCGGGACACCGACGGCCTGGAGCTGCTCGCGGGCCTCGACGGCCAGGTGCACCTCGGAGCCGGTCGCGATCAGCACGAGCTCCGCGGGGCCGCCCTCGGCCTCGAAGAGCACGTAGCCGCCCTTGGCCGCGTCCTCGTTCGGCGCGTAGGTCGGCACGCCCTGGCGGGTGAGGGCGAGACCGTGCGGGGCGCCCTTGCCGAAGACCTTGGTGTGCCGCTTCATGATCTCGCGCCAGGCGATCGCCGTCTCGTTGGCGTCGGCCGGGCGGACCACGTTCAGACCCGGGATCGCGCGCAGCGAGGCCAGGTGCTCCACCGGCTGGTGGGTCGGGCCGTCCTCGCCGAGACCGATCGAGTCGTGCGTCCAGACGTACGTCACCGGCAGGTGCATCAGGGCCGACAGACGCACGGCGTTGCGCATGTAGTCGGAGAACACCAGGAAGGTGCCGCCGTAGACACGGGTGTTGCCGTGCAGCGCGATGCCGTTCATCTCGGCGGCCATCGAGTGCTCGCGGATGCCGAAGTGGATCGTGCGGCCGTACGGGTCGGCCTCCGGCAGCGGGTTGCCCTCGGGCAGGAACGACGAGGTCTTGTCGATCGTCGTGTTGTTCGAGCCGGCCAGGTCGGCCGAGCCGCCCCACAGCTCGGGGATGACCGCGCCGAGCGCCTGGAGGACCTTGCCCGAGGCAGCGCGGGTGGCGACGCCCTTGCCCGGCTCGAAGACGGGGAGCTTCTCCTCCCAGCCGGCCGGCAGCTCGTTCGCCTGGATGCGGTCGAAGCGGGCGGCGCGCTCCGGGTTGGCCGTACGCCACTCCGCGAGGGACTTCTCCCAGGTGGCGCGGGCCTCACGGCCGCGGTCGCCGAGCGAGCGGGTGTGCGTGATGACCTCGTCGGTGACCTCGAAGGTCTGCTCCGGGTCGAAGCCCAGGACACGCTTGGTGGCCGCGATCTCCTCGTCGCCGAGCGCCGAGCCGTGCGAGGCCTCGGTGTTCTGCGCGTTCGGGGCGGGCCAGGCGATGATCGAGCGCATCGCGATGAACGACGGACGCTCGGTCTCGGCCTCGGCGGCCCTGACCGCCGCGTACAGCGCGGCCGGGTCCAGGTCGCCGTTGGACTGCGGCTCGACGCGCTGGACGTGCCAGCCGTACGCCTCGTACCGCTTCATCGTGTCCTCGGACACGGCGGTCTCGGTGTCGCCCTCGATCGAGATGTGGTTGTCGTCCCACAGCAGGATCAGGTTGCCGAGCTTCTGGTGGCCGGCGAGCGAGGACGCCTCCGCGGAGATGCCCTCCTGGAGGCAGCCGTCACCGGCGATCGCGTAGATCCGGTGGTCGAACGGGGAGGTGCCGGGGGCCGCCTCCGGGTCGAACAGACCGCGCTCGTAGCGGGCGGCCATCGCCATGCCCACGGCGTTGGCGACACCCTGGCCCAGCGGGCCCGTCGTCGTCTCGACCGCGGCCGTGTGACCGTACTCCGGGTGACCGGGGGTCTTCGAGCCCCAGGTGCGGAAGGCCTTCAGGTCGTCCAGCTCAAGACCGAAGCCACCCAGGTACAGCTGGGTGTAGAGGGTCAGGGACGAGTGCCCCGCGGAGAGGACGAACCGGTCGCGCCCGACCCACTCGGGGTCGGCCGGGTCGTGCCGCATCACCTTCTGGAAGAGGGTGTACGCGGCGGGCGCCAGGCTCATCGCCGTACCAGGATGGCCGTTGCCGACCTTCTGTACGGCGTCCGCGGCCAGGACGCGGGCGGTGTCGACAGCCCGCTGGTCCAATTCGGTCCACTCGAGGTCTGTGGTGGTCGGCTTAGTGCTCACCCTGGGTCAGGGCTCCTCTCCACATGTTCTGAAGCCGGTGACTGAGGGTGTACCGGCGGTGTCGAGCCTACCCCCGACAGAGCCCCCTCTTTTCGTGTGCGGGCCCCTCAAATGAGCGGACAGAGCAAGAGTGCCGGTGCCCGTGTGAGTTCGCCTCCCGAACGGTGTCCACGCCTTGGGACACACCCCTCCAACACGACCCCACCCCCGCGAAGATCGGTGTCTGGGCAACGTCTACAGTGGCGTGGTACGCGCAAGCTTCACCCCGTCTTCATCCGGGGCGCTTGCTGGGAATTTCTCTGTCAGGGGTGTGCGTGACGGCCGTCGAGTCCCGACCCGCAGGGGTCGTCTTGACTCCCAGCCCGGCGGGCCATCGGCCGTTCGGGGCCCGTGTCAAGGCATACGTGGCACTGACCAAGCCGCGGATCATCGAGCTTCTGCTCATCACGACCGTTCCGGTGATGTTCCTCGCCGAGCAGGGCGTGCCGAACCTGTGGCTGGTGCTCGCCACCTGCTTCGGCGGCTACCTGTCGGCGGGCGGCGCCAACGCGCTGAACATGTACATCGACCGCGACATCGACGCCCTGATGGACCGCACCTCCCAGCGCCCGCTGGTCACCGGCGTGCTCACGCCGCGTGAGGGCCTGGTCTTCGGCCTCAGCCTCGCGGTGATCTCCACGCTCTGGTTCGGCCTGCTGGTCAACTGGCTCTCCGCCGCGCTCGCGCTCGGCGCGCTCCTCTTCTACGTGGTCGTCTACACGATGATCCTGAAGCGGCGGACCGCGCAGAACATCGTGTGGGGCGGCATCGCCGGCTGCCTGCCGGTGCTCATCGGCTGGTCGGCCGTGACCGACTCGATGTCGTGGGCCGCGATCATCCTCTTCCTCGTCATCTTCTTCTGGACGCCGCCGCACTACTGGCCGCTGTCGATGAAGGTCAAGGAGGACTACGCGCGCGCCGGCGTGCCGATGCTGCCGGTCCTCGCCTCCAACAAGGTCGTGGCCAAGCAGATCGTCGCCTACAGCTGGGTGATGGTCGCCGTCTCGCTGCTGCTGACCCCGCTCGGCTACACCGGCTGGTTCTACACGGCCGTGGCGGTGCTCACCGGCGGCTGGTGGCTGTGGGAGGCGCACGGGCTGCTCAACCGCGCGAAGTCGGGTGCGACCGGCGCGAAGCTCAAGGAGATGCGCCTCTTCCACTGGTCCATCACCTACGTCTCCCTGCTCTTCGTGGCGGTCGCGGTGGACCCCTTCCTCCGGTAGGGCCCTACGCGCTCAGATGATGTGTCCGGTCGACGGCCGGGTCACGTGGGATAGGCCACGTGACCCGGCCGTCGCCAGTAGATCTACCCCTCGGTAGCATCTTTGACATGGCAGAAACGAAGCAGGAAGAGCGCAGGGCGGCCAGGCTCGCGAAGCAGATCCGGGCGTTCTCCGCGGAGCACGGCGGCGCCGAGGGGCAGCTCGCCCACATCGGCCAGGCGGGCACCCGGATCGTCCTCGTCGGCACGGACGGCGGCTGGGGCGACCTGGTGGCCCCCACGTACCCGATCGCGCGGCAGGCCGCCGAGAAGGCCGGTCTGACGCTCCACGACGAGTTCGACGGCGAGTTCGCCGCCAAGGTCGTCACCGGCCCGTACGAGTGGAGCCGGATGGCCGGTATCCAGATCGGCGGCCCCTCCAACAGCTGAGGCAACAACCTCGTGCGGGGCTCACCCGTTAGGACGTGTGGAGACACGTCCACACAGGGAGCCCCCCGAGATGATCGACACGCCGAGCCTCGTGGACCAGTACTGCCACGGAGTGCTCCGTACGGAGCTCGGCCTGGGCACCTTCGAGACCCAGCTCGGCGCGCACCTCGGCGACCGGTGTGGTGGTCCGCCCGGGCTGCCCGCCGCCGGGACGACCTTCTTCGACACGCAGACCGGTTTCGCGGTACGGCGCTGGTGTCCGCCGCTCCTCGGCCTCGAACCGCACTGCCCGCCCGCCCGCTACCTCGCCCGCCGGCGCGAGCTCGGCGTCGTCGAGGCGGGCCGCCGGCTCCTCCGGGCCTCCGGGATCTCCACGTATCTGGTGGACACGGGGCTCCCCGGTGACCTGACCCGGCCCGCCGAGATCGCCGCCGCGGCCGGCGCGGAGGCCCACGAGATCGTCCGCCTCGAACCCCTCGCCGAACAGGTCGCCGACACCTCGGGGACCGTCGACGCGTTCCTGGCCAACCTCGCCGAGGCCGTCCACGGGGCCGCCGTGAACGCCGTGGCCTTCACCTCGGTGGACGGCGTACGCCGAGGGCTCGCGACGGCGCCCGAACCACCGGGGCCGGGGGAGGTACGCGGGGCGGCGGGGCGCTGGCTCGCCGGACGCCCGGCGGGCGGGCGGCTCACCGACCCCGTCCTGCTGAGGCATCTCCTCTGGATCGCCGTCACGGCCGGACGCCCCCTCCAACTGCACACACGGGACCGGGACCCGGCCGTCCTCGGCGCCTTCGCCGCCGCCACGACGGGACTCGGCACCGACCTCGTCCTGCTGCACGCCTACCCGCACCACCGCGCGGCGGCGCACCTGACGGTCGTCCATCCGCATGTGTACGCGGACCTCGGAGCGGCCCTCGCCCACACCGGGGCCCGGGCGGCGGCCGTCCTCGCCGAGGTCCTGGAACTGGCGCCGTTCGGCAAGCTGCTGTTCTCCAGCGGCGCCCACGGGCTGCCCGAACTCCACGTGGTCGCCGCAGGCGTCTTCCGCTCGGCGCTCACGCGGGTGCTCGGGGAGTGGGTGAGGGAGGGCGCCTGGTCCCACGCGGACGCGCAGCGCGTCGCCACGATGATCGCGGCGGGGAACGCCCGGCGGGTCTACCGGCTGGGCTAGAGCCTGGTCCACCGGACGGACCCTGGAGGGTCGGAACGGTCGGTCGGACGACCGGACGGTCAGACGGCCGCCGTGAGTTCCGGGTCGGCCTGGGCCGGGATCCCCGCCGTGGGCACCGGGCGCTCGCGCAGGCTCAGGGCCAGCCGCAGCACCGCGATCCACATCAGCGAGGAGCCGAGCATGTGGACGGCGACCAGGACCTCGGGGACCCCGGTGAAGTACTGGACGTAGCCGATCCCGCCCTGCGCGAGCAGCACGATCAGCAGGTCACGCGCGCGCGCCCGGGTGTCGTCCGGGGCGTCCACCACGCGCAGCACCAGCCACATGGCGACCGCGAGCGCGCAGACGACCCAGGCGGCGATGGCGTGGAGGTGGGCGGCGTCCGTCCAGTCCCACGGCATGCGCGGGACGTCGCTGCTGTCACCGGCGTGCTTGCCGGCGCCGGTCACGGTCGTACCGAGCGCGATCAGCAGACCCGAGGTGATCGTGACCGCCCACGACAGCTTGCGGACCGGGCGCGGCACGCGCGGCCGCGGGTCGGTGTCGCCCTCGCCGGTCCGGTGCCAGGTGATGACGGCCACCGTGAGGAGGGCGTTCGCGGCGAGGAAGTGGCCGGCGACCGTCCACGGGTTGAGGCCCATCCACACCGTGATGCCACCGATGACGGCATTGCTCATCACGATCCAGAACTGCGCCCAGCCCCACCGGGTGAGGTTCCGGCGCCAGGGCTTGGTGGACCGGGTGGCGATGATGGCCCAGCCGACGGCCGCCGACAGGACGTACGTCAGCATCCGGTTGCCGAACTCGATCAGGCCCCGGTAGCCCTGCTCGGGCGTGACGATGAGGCTGTCTTCCGTGCACTTCGGCCAGGTGTCGCAGCCGAGACCGGAACCGGTCAGCCGGACCGCGCCACCCGTGACGATGATGAACACGCTCATCACGACGGCGGAGAGCGCGGCGCGCCGGAGCGTCCGGGGGGACGGGGTCCAGCGCTGGGCGATGTAGGCGAGGGGGGTCAGCACGGGGCCCATCGTAGGACGGGGCTTGTGCACGCTTTCACGAGGGGGGTGGCTTGTCGGGAAACGTCACCCTCTGAACCCCTTCGACTACTCCCAGCGGAAGAACTTCGCCGCCGCGCCGAGGCCGAGGGCAGCCCAGACCGTCAGGATCAGCGCGTTGGTCCAGGGCATCGGAGCGCCGTTCTGGAGGACGTCCCGCAGGCCGTCGGAGAGGGCGGAGATCGGGAGCAGCTCCAGGAGGGAGCGGGCCGGCTCGGGGAACTTGTCCAGCGGCACGATGACCCCGCCGCCGACCAGGAGCAGCAGGAAGACCAGGTTGGCGGCGGCCAGGGTGGCCTCCGCCTTGAGCGTGCCCGCCATGAGCAGCCCGAGGCCCGAGAAGGCGGCCGTGCCGAGGACGAGGAGGAGCGCGACGGAGAAGGGGTCGCCGTTCGGGGACCAGCCGAGGGCCAGGGCGATCGCCGTGAGGAGCGCGACCTGGAGCACCTCGGTGACGAGGACGGCGAGCGTCTTGGCCGTCATGAGCGCCCAGCGGGGGAGCGGTGAGGCGGCGAGCCGCTTGAGCACCCCGTACCGCCGCTCGAAACCGGTGGCGATGGCCTGGCCGGTGAAGGCCGTCGAGAGCACGGCGAGCGCGAGGACGCCCGGGGCGAGGAAGTCGACTGCTTCGTCGGTGCCTGTGTCGACGATGTCGACCGTGGAGAACAGGACGAGGAGCAGCGAGGGGATGATCACCGTGAGGAGGAGCTGCTCGCCGTTGCGCAGCAGCATCCGGGTCTCCAGGGCCGTCTGCGCCGCGATCATCCGGCCTACGGGGGCCGCGCCGGGCTTGGGGGAGTAGGTGCCCGTGCTCATGACCGCAGTTCCTTGCCCGTGAGTTCCAGAAAGACGTCTTCGAGGGTGTGGCGCTCTACGGAGATGCCCCCGGGCATGACGCCGTGCTGGGCGCACCAGGTGGTGACCGTGGCGAGCAGCTGCGGGTCGACGGTCCCGGTGATCCGGTACGTGCCCGGGAGGGGCTCCGCGGCGGCCGTGCCGTCCGGCAGCGCCTTGAGCAGGGAGCCCAGGTCGAGCCCGGGGCGGCCGGTGAAGCGCAGGGTGTTCTCGGCGCCGCCGCGGCAGAGCTGCTCGGGGCTGCCCTGGACGGCGACCCGGCCGGCGTCGACGATGGCGACGTCGTCGGCCAGCTCCTCGGCCTCCTGCATGAAGTGGGTGGTGAGGACGACCGTCACGCCGTCGGAGCGCAGTTCGCGGACGAGGTCCCAGGTGGCGCGGCGGGCCTGCGGGTCGAGTCCGGCGGTCGGTTCGTCGAGGAAGACGAGCTCGGGGCGACCGACGACGGCCATGGCGAGCGCGAGGCGCTGCTGCTGGCCGCCGGAGAGCCGGCGGTAGGTGGTGCGGCCGCAGGAGTCGAGGCCGAGCCGCTCGATCAGGGCGTCCACGTCCAGGGGGTGGGCGTGGAGCTTCGCCGTGTGGCGGAGCATCTCGTCGGCCCGGGCACCCGAGTAGACGCCACCGGACTGGAGCATCACGCCGATCCGGGGGCGCAGGGCGGCCGCGTCGGCGACCGGGTCGAGGCCGAGGACGCGGACGGTGCCGCCGTCGGGCCTGCGGTAGCCCTCGCAGGTCTCGATCGTGGTGGTCTTGCCGGCCCCGTTGGGGCCGAGGACGGCGGTGACGGTGTTCGCCCGCACGTCGAGGTCGAGGCCGTCGACGGCGGTCTTGCTTCCGTACCGCTTGACCAGGCCGCGGACCTGGACGACGGACTCATTTCCCATGACGGGAAGTCTAGAGAGGCGGCGAAGGTCCTCCCGGCGCGGGGCCCGCGAGCACGTGTGGCCTGCGTGTATGGGCTCTCCGGGCGGCCGGACGCCGGTGGGGAGCAGGCTCGGATTCATCCTACGAATGATCATTTCCGCAGGTCAGGTAAGCCTTACCTGAGTGACGCACGGCACCGTCGCCGCCGTGGACGCCGCTTGTCACTCCTCGATTAATTACGCAACAATGGCGTTGTGAAAAACGTTGGCGCGGCTCCGGTGGAGGAACTCGCGACCCGAGAGCGTTCCACGCGCAACCGGGTCGCGCGGTCGATCCTGGATCACGGCCCCTCGACCGTCGCCGACCTGGCCGAGCGGCTGCGCCTCACCCAGGCGGCCGTCCGCCGGCACCTCGACTCGCTGGTCACGGACAACGTCGTCGAGGCCCGCGAGAAGCGCGTCTACGGCGCCCGCGCCCGCGGCCGCCCCGCGAAGATCTTCGCGCTCACCGACTGCGGCCGTGACGAGTTCGACCAGTCGTACGACTCGCTGGCCGTCGAGGCGCTCCGCTGGATCGAGCGCAACGCGGGTGGTGAGGCGGCCGTCGCCGCCTTCGCCCGCGACCGGATCGAGGCCCAGGGCGGCGCGTACCGGGAAGCCGTCGAGACGGCCGACCCCGCCCGGCGGGCCGAGGCGCTTGCCAAGGCCCTGACGGCGGACGGGTACGCTGCCACTGCGCGGAACGCGCCGGTCGGCGAGCAGCTCTGCCAGCACCACTGCCCGGTCGCCCACGTCGCCGAGCAGTATCCGCAGCTGTGCGAGGCGGAGACGGAGTTCTT
Organism: Streptomyces sp. NPDC058650; assembly: GCF_042717315.1. Lineage (NCBI taxonomy): Bacteria > Bacillati > Actinomycetota > Actinomycetes > Kitasatosporales > Streptomycetaceae > Streptomyces > Streptomyces sp. NPDC058650. The sequence goes on along the minus strand of NZ_JBHXRL010000006.1, from coordinate 126,555 downwards.
CTCCCGCCTCCTGGGAACGCACGTCCAGCGTCTGGCGACCATCGCGCATGGTGACGGCGTCTGTACGACGTTCATCCCGCACAGCGCCCCACAGACCAACTCATCAGCATCTGTCAGTACGGCCGGGAGGAACCCCGCATGACCACCGAGATCAGCCACCCCGAGCTTGAGGGCCTGGGTCGGTACGAGTACGGCTGGGCCGACTCCGACGCGGCCGGTGCCACCGCCAAGCGCGGTCTGAACGAGGACGTCGTCCGCGACATCTCCTCGAAGAAGAACGAGCCCGAGTGGATGCTGAACCTGCGTCTCAAGGGTCTGCGCCTCTTCGGCAAGAAGCCCATGCCGACCTGGGGCTCCGACCTCTCCGGCATCGACTTCGACAACATCAAGTACTTCGTGCGGTCCACCGAGAAGCAGGCCGAGTCCTGGGAGGACCTGCCGGAGGACATCAAGAACACGTACGACAAGCTCGGCATCCCGGAGGCGGAGAAGCAGCGCCTCGTCGCCGGTGTCGCCGCCCAGTACGAGTCCGAGGTCGTCTACCACCAGATCCGCGAGGACCTGGAGGAGCAGGGCGTCATCTTCGTCGACACCGACACGGCGCTGAAGGAGCACGCGGAGCTCTTCAAGGAGTACTTCGGCACCGTCATCCCGGTCGGCGACAACAAGTTCGCCTCGCTGAACACGGCCGTGTGGTCCGGCGGCTCGTTCATCTACGTGCCCAAGGGCGTGCAGGTCGAGATCCCGCTCCAGGCCTACTTCCGTATCAACACGGAGAACATGGGCCAGTTCGAGCGGACGCTGATCATCGTCGACGAGGACGCCTACGTCCACTACGTCGAGGGCTGCACCGCCCCGATCTACTCCTCCGACTCGCTGCACAGCGCCGTCGTCGAGATCATCGTGAAGAAGGGCGGCCGCTGCCGCTACACGACGATCCAGAACTGGTCGAACAACGTCTACAACCTGGTGACCAAGCGCGCCGTCGCCTACGAGGGCGCCACCATGGAGTGGGTCGACGGCAACATCGGCTCCAAGGTCACCATGAAGTACCCGGCCGTCTACCTCATGGGCGAGCACGCCAAGGGCGAGACCCTGTCCATCGCCTTCGCGGGCGAGGGCCAGCACCAGGACGCCGGCGCCAAGATGGTGCACATGGCCCCGAACACCTCCTCGAACATCGTCTCCAAGTCGGTGGCGCGAGGCGGCGGCCGCACCTCCTACCGCGGTCTCATCGAGATCGGCGAGGGCGCCCCGGGCTCCAAGTCCAACGTGCTCTGCGACGCGCTGCTCGTCGACACGATCTCCCGCTCGGACACGTACCCCTACGTGGACGTGCGCGAGGACGACGTCTCCATGGGCCACGAGGCCACCGTCTCCAAGGTCTCCGAGGACCAGCTCTTCTACCTGATGAGCCGCGGCCTCACCGAGTTCGAGGCCATGGCGATGATCGTCCGCGGCTTCGTCGAGCCCATCGCCAAGGAGCTCCCGATGGAGTACGCCCTTGAGCTCAACCGGCTGATCGAGCTGCAGATGGAAGGCTCGGTGGGCTAGGGCCTCCCGGCCCCGCCCCCGCACCAGCAGCGACCGATTTCCACGTACGCAGGAAGAGAGCAACACGACAGCCATGGCTGAGGCTCAGAACATCCCGGCGGGTTCCACCACCGCCGGCTCGATCGCGGTGGCCGCCGAGTCCACCGTCGCCACGCGCATGAGCGCGCCCCCGTCCTTCGACGTCGCGGACTTCCCCGTCCCGCACGGCCGCGAGGAGGAGTGGCGGTTCACCCCGCTGGCGCGCCTCCGCGGCCTGCACGACGGCACCGCCGTCGCGTCCGGCGAAGGCGTCAAGGTCGAGGTCGAGGCCCCCGAGGGCGTCACCGTGGAGACCGTCGGCCGCGAGGACGAGCGGCTCGGCAAGGCCGGCAAGCCCGTCGACCGCGTCGCGGCCCAGGCGTACTCCTCCTTCGAGAAGGCCTCGGTCGTCACCGTAGCCAAGGAGGCCGTCCTCACCGAGCCGATCCGCATCGCCGTCCACGGCGAGGGCGGCGTCGCCTTCGGCCACCAGGTGATCGAGCTCGGTGCCTTCGCCGAGGCCGTCGTGGTCATCGACCACACCGGTGACGCGGTGCTCGCCTCCAACGTCGACTACGTGCTCGGCGACGGCGCCAAGCTGACCGTCGTCTCCGTCCAGGACTGGGACGAGAAGGCCGTCCACGTCGCCCAGCACAATGCGCTGGTCGGCCGCGACGCCTCCTTCAAGTCGGTCATCGTCACCTTCGGCGGCGACGTCGTCCGTATCCACCCCCGGGTGGCGTACGCGGGGCCCGGCGGCGAGGCCGAGCTCTTCGGTCTGTACTTCACCGACGCCGGCCAGCACCAGGAGCACCGCCTCCTGGTCGACCACAACACCCCGCACTGCAAGTCCAACGTGGCCTACAAGGGCGCGCTGCAGGGCCAGGACGCGCACGCCGTCTGGATCGGTGACGTGCTCATCCAGGCCGCCGCCGAGGGCACCGACACGTACGAGCTCAACCGGAACCTGGTCCTCACGGACGGCGCCCGGGTCGACTCCGTGCCGAACCTGGAGATCGAGACCGGCGAGATCGCCGGCGCCGGTCACGCCTCGGCCACCGGCCGCTTCGACGACGAGCAGCTCTTCTACCTGATGTCCCGCGGCATCCCGGAGACCGAGGCCCGCCGCCTCGTCGTCCGCGGCTTCTTCGCGGAGCTGGTCCAGCAGATCGGTCTGCCGGACGTCCAGGAGCGCCTCCTCGCCAAGATCGAGGCCGAGCTGGAGGCCTCCGTCTGATGGCCTTCGTCCGAGTCTGCGCACTGAGCGAGCTGGAGGCCGACACCCCGAAGCGGGTCGAGGTCGACGGCACGCCGGTGTCGGTCGTGCACACCGAGGGCGAGGTGTTCGCGATCAACGACATCTGCTCGCACGCGAACGTCTCCCTCTCGGAGGGCGAGGTCGAGGACTGCGCCATCGAGTGCTGGCTGCACGGGTCGAGCTTCGACCTCCGTACCGGGAAGCCCTCCGGCCTTCCCGCGACGCGCCCCGTGCCCGTATACCCCGTAAAGATCGAAGGGGACGATGTGCTCGTCTCCGTCACCCAGGAGTCCTGAGTCACCCATGGCAACGCTTGAAATCCGCGACCTGCACGTCTCCGTCGAAGCCGAGAACGGCACGAAGGAGATCCTCAAGGGCGTCGACCTGACCGTGAAGCAGGGCGAGACCCACGCCATCATGGGCCCCAACGGCTCCGGCAAGTCGACCCTCGCGTACTCGATCGCGGGGCACCCCAAGTACACGATCACCAGCGGCACCGTCACGCTCGACGGCGAGGACGTCCTGGAGATGTCGGTCGACGAGCGCGCCCGCGCCGGCATGTTCCTGGCCATGCAGTACCCGGTCGAGGTCCCCGGTGTCTCGGTCTCCAACTTCCTGCGCACGTCGGCGACGGCGATCCGCGGCGAGGCCCCCAAGCTGCGCACCTGGGTGAAGGAGGTCAAGTCCGCGATGGAGCAGCTCCAGATGGACCCGGCCTTCGCCGAGCGCAACGTCAACGAGGGCTTCTCCGGCGGTGAGAAGAAGCGCCACGAGATCCTCCAGATGGAGCTCCTCAAGCCGAAGATCGCGATCCTCGACGAGACCGACTCCGGCCTGGACGTCGACGCGCTGCGTCAGGTCTCCGACGGCGTCAACCGCGTCCGCGAGACCGGTGAGGTCGGCACGCTGCTGATCACGCACTACACGCGGATCCTCCGCTACATCAAGCCCGACTTCGTGCACGTCTTCTCCGGCGGCCGCATCGTCGAGTCCGGCGGCGCCGAGCTCGCCGACAAGCTGGAGAACGAGGGCTACGAGGCCTACAGCACGAAGGGTGGCGCATCCGCGTGACATCTGCCCATCAGGGGCTCTCCGGCCTCCTCGACACCGAGGCGATCCGCAAGGACTTCCCGCTCCTGGATCGCGTGGTCCACGGCAACAAGAAGATCGTGTACCTCGACTCCGCGGCGACCTCGCAGAAGCCGCGCCAGGTCCTCGACGCGCTGAACGAGTACTACGAGCGGCACAACGCCAACGTGCACCGTGGTGTGTACACGGTCGCCGAGGAGGCGACGGCGCTGTACGAGGGCGCCCGCGACAAGGTCGCGGCGTTCATCAACGCGCCGAGCCGCGACGAGGTGATCTTCACCAAGAACGCCTCGGAGTCGCTCAACCTCGTGGCCAACATGCTGGGCTGGGCCGACGAGCCCTACCGCGTGGACCACGAGACCGAGATCGCCATCACGGAGATGGAGCACCACTCCAACATCGTGCCGTGGCAGCTGCTCTCGCAGCGCACGGGCGCGAAGCTGAAGTGGTTCGGCCTCACCGACGACGGCCGTCTCGACCTCTCGAACATCGAAGAGGTCATCACCGAGAAGACCAAGATCGTCTCCTTCACGCTGGTCTCGAACCTGCTGGGCACGATCAACCCGGTCGAGACGATCATCCGTCGCGCCCAGGAGGTCGGTGCGCTCGTCTGCATCGACGCCTCGCAGGCGGCCCCGCACATGGTCCTGGACGTGCAGGCGCTCCAGGCCGACTTCGTGGCCTTCACCGGCCACAAGATGTGCGGCCCGACCGGCATCGGCGTGCTGTGGGGACGGCAGGAGCTCCTGGAGGACCTCCCGCCCTTCCTCGGCGGCGGCGAGATGATCGAGACCGTGTCGATGCACTCCTCGACGTACGCCCCGGCTCCGCACAAGTTCGAGGCGGGTACGCCCCCGATCGCCCAGGCCGTCGGCCTCGGCGCGGCCGTGGACTACCTGTCGGCGATCGGCATGGAGAACATCGCGCGCCACGAACACGCGATCACCGAGTACGCCGTCCGGCGCCTCCAGGAGGTCCCGGACCTGCGGATCATCGGCCCCACCACGGCCGAGGACCGCGGCGCGGCGATCTCCTTCACGCTCGGCGACATCCACCCGCACGACGTGGGTCAGGTGCTCGACGAGGAGGGCATCGCGGTCCGGGTCGGCCACCACTGCGCGCGGCCGGTCTGCCTGCGGTACGGAATTCCTGCGACCACGCGGGCGTCGTTCTATCTGTACTCCACCCCGGCCGAGGTCGACGCCTTGGTCGCGGGTCTGGAGCACGTACGGAACTTCTTCGGGTAGGGGTTGGGTCGTGAAGCTGGATTCGATGTACCAGGACGTCATCCTGGACCACTACAAGCACCCCCACGGGCGCGGTCTTCGGGACGGCGATGCCGAGGTGCACCACGTCAATCCGACGTGCGGCGACGAGATCACGCTTCGCGTGAAGTACGAGGGCACGCGCATCGCGGACGTCTCGTACGAGGGTCAGGGCTGCTCGATCAGCCAGGCTTCGGCCTCGGTCCTGAACGAGCTGCTCGTCGGCAAGGAGCTGGCCGAGGCGCAGAAGATCCAGGGCACCTTCCTGGAGCTGATGCAGTCGAAGGGCCGGATCGAGCCCGACGACGCGATGGAGGAGATCCTGGAGGACGCGGTCGCGTTCGCGGGCGTCTCCAAGTACCCGGCCCGTGTGAAGTGCGCGCTGCTCAGCTGGATGGCGTGGAAGGACGCGACCGCCCAGGCACTGGGTGACGCGGAGAGGGAGTCGGCATGACCGAGAACGCTGGGGCCACGATGAAGCCGGCCTCCGAGGAAGAAGTCCGCGAGGCGCTGTACGACGTCGTCGACCCCGAGCTGGGTATCGACGTGGTCAACCTCGGGCTGATCTACGGCATCCACATCGACGACTCGAACGTCGCGACGCTGGACATGACCCTGACGTCGGCGGCCTGCCCGCTGACCGATGTGATCGAGGACCAGGCGAAGTCCGCGACGGACGGCATCGTCAGCGAGCTGAAGATCAACTGGGTCTGGATGCCGCCGTGGGGTCCGGACAAGATCACGGACGACGGCCGCGAGCAGCTGCGCGCGCTCGGCTTCAACGTCTGAGAGCTCGTCGTCCGGGATCGGACCACGTGTGAACGGCCGTGCCCTTCGGGGCACGGCCGTTTCGCGTTCTCAGTGCAGGCCGGCGGCCCGGGCGAGGTCCGGGGCCAGGTTCTCCTTGCGGATGCGCAGGTCGACGTAGAGCAGGGCCGTCGCCAGCGGGGGGAAGACCGAGACGACCAGCTGGCCGACCAGCTGCCCGGCGAACACGAACGCGATCATCACCGCGAAGGCGGCGATCAACGCGCTCGCGTCGTCGCCGGAGAAATCGATGGCGGCGATCGGCGCCGACGCCAGCACCGAGAGCAGCTGTTGGATCATCCAGCTGACGAAGGTGGCCGTCACCCCGACGAGCAGCAGGATGCCGAAGGAGCGCCACCAGAAGCCGCGGATCAGGGTCGAGGAGCGGCGCATCGACGCGATCGGGCCCCGGCCCTCCATCACCGCCGCCGCCGGGGCGAGGCTGAACTTCACCCAGATCCAGAGCGCCAGCGGGGTGACGAGCAGGGCCAGGAGGAAGGCCAGGAAGGGGATGAGGAGCCAGTTGCCGTTCGAAGGAGCGCTGTCCAGGTCGCCCACGTCCGCGAGGAGGCCCACGAACATGCCGACGAACCCCACGAGCAGGATCACGACCGGCAGCATCAGGGCGAGGCTCGTCAGGAACACGGTGCCCAGCACGGCCGGCATCCGGGCCCAGGCGCGGCGCCAGAGCGCGCCGAAGGTGGTCGGGCGGCCGAGGACGGCCTCCTGGATCACGACCGGGCACACCGCCGCCATCAGGGCGTTGGCGCAGAGGATCGCGATCAGGCCGGCGATCCAGACGCAGACGAAGGCGACGATCAGCGGCCGGACGTCGTCCCACCGCGGCTCCTGGCCCTCGGGCAGGTCGAACACGGCGGCGAAGAGGTCGCCCACGGCAGCGTACGCGATGAGGATCGACGCTCCCACGAACAGGATCGCCGCGCCGTGGACGGCGGCGGTGAAGCCGAGCAGCTGCTTCCAGTGGCGTCCGAAGGCGGCGAAGGTGCCGGAGAAGATCGCGCCGAGGTCGAGCGGCGCCAGGGGTATGACCCCGGGTCTCGGGGGTGGAGGCGGCGGCGGGTAGCCGTAGCCGTACGGCGGCGGGCCAGGGGGGAACGTCATGGCCGATACCGTATCGGTAGTCGATGCGTACACTCGTACGCATCGATGTGTACGAGTGTACGCAGTCATGTGTACGGTCGTACGCAGTCATGTGTACACTCGTACACATGGGTTACGGACTGCTGGCGGGCGCCATCGTGGCGGAGATCCTCGCCACCACCTCGATGAAGTACAGCGACGGCTTCTCCAAGCTCTGGCCCTCGCTGATCACCGGCGCGGGCTACCTGATCGCCTTCGCGCTCCTCGCGCAGGCCCTCAAGACGCTCCAGGTCGGCACCGCGTACGCCATCTGGTCCGGCGTCGGCACCGCCGCCGTCGCCACCATCGGCATCCTCTTCCTCGGCGAGACCCTCAGCCTCGCCAAGGTCGCCGGGATCGTCCTCATCGTCGTCGGGGTCGCCGTCCTCCAGCTCGGCGGCGCCCACTGATGGCCCGCGCCCGCCGCCACGACCCCGAGCGGCGCGAACGGATCGTCGCCGCGGCCCTCCGGGTCGTCGGGCGGTCCGGCATCGCCGGGCTGAGCCACCGCACCGTCGCCGCCGAGGCGGACGTGCCGCTCGGCTCCACCACGTACCACTTCGCCTCCCTCGACGAACTCCTCGTCGCCGCGCTCCGCGAGGCCGACGAGGCCTTCGGGCGGCGGCTCCGCGAGAGCCCCGCCCTCGCCGATCCGTCCCTGGGCCTCGCGGCCGCGCTCGCCCGGATCATGGGGGAGTGGATGGGCGGCGAACGCACCGGCGTGGAGCTGGAGTACGAGCTCTACCTCGCCGCCCTGCGCCGCCCCGCCCTGCGGCCGGTCGCCGCCGAGTGGACCGAGGAGGTCGCCGCCGCTCTCTCCGCCCGGACCGATCCCGTCACCGCGCGCGCCCTGGTCGCCCTCGTGGACGGCATCTGCCTCCAGGTGCTGCTCACCGGCGGCACGTACGACGAGGAGTTCACGCGCGAGATTCTGGCCCGAGTGCTGAACGAAGCACCCAAACCGCCGGTCCGGGACTCGTCGGAACCGCCGACGCGCTCGACCGACACCTGAGACCGGTTGGCCTGCGCCGGGGCCCGCCCGTTAGGTTTTCCGTCATGACCACTGCTCCTCGCACCACCGGCGCCGTCGCCGCCGGCCTCGCCACCATCGCCGGTGACGGCTCCGTTCTCGACACCTGGTTCCCCGCCCCCGAGCTGACCGACGCGCCCGGCCCCGCCGGCACCGAGCGGCTCACCCCCGACGAGGCCGTGAACGCCCTCGGCGAAGGGGCCGCCAAGGCCCTCGGCGTGGACGCCCGCCGCGGCGTCGAGGTGGTCGCCGTCCGTACCGTCATCTCCTCGCTCGACGACAAGCCGCTCGACGCGCACGACGCCTACCTGCGCCTGCACCTGCTCAGCCACCGGCTGGTCCGGCCGCACGGCCAGAGCCTGGACGGCGTCTTCGGCCTCCTCACGAACGTCGCCTGGACCTCGCTCGGCCCGGTCGCCGTCGACGACATCGAGAAGGTCCGGCTCAACGCCCGCGCCGAGGGCCTGCACCTCGCCGTGACCAGCATCGACAAGTTCCCGCGCATGACCGACTACGTCGTGCCCGCCGGGGTCCGCATCGCCGACGCCGACCGCGTGCGCCTCGGCGCCCACCTCGCCGCCGGCACCACCGTCATGCACGAGGGCTTCGTCAACTTCAACGCCGGCACCCTCGGCACCTCGATGGTCGAGGGCCGGATCTCCGCCGGAGTCGTCGTCGGCAACGGCTCCGACATCGGCGGCGGCGCCTCCACCATGGGCACCCTGTCCGGCGGCGGCAACGTCGTCATCTCGATCGGCGAGCGCTGCCTGATCGGGGCCGAGGCGGGCGTCGGCATCGCCCTCGGTGACGAGTGCGTCGTCGAGGCCGGTCTGTACGTCACGGCCGGCACCCGGGTCACCATGCCCGACGGCCAGATCGTCAAGGCCCGCGAGCTCTCCGGTGCCTCGAACATCCTGTTCCGCCGCAACTCGGTCACCGGCGCCGTCGAGGCCCGCCCGAACAACGCGGTCTGGGGCGGGCTGAACGACATCCTCCACAGCCACAACTGATGCGGTGACTCTGCGTTAACGGAACGCAGAGTCAGTGCAAGCAGACAAGGCGAGGAGTCGACATGAGGACGAAGCCCACGGTCGCCGGCGTACTCACGGCGGTGGCGGTGGCGGTGCTGCTGCCGGCCGGTACGGCCCAGGCGGACGAGACGCACACGCACAACGGCCCGACCGTCACGAACGGCCCCAGCCTCTCCCTCCACACCGGGCAGATCGACGACCCGCTGGAGGACGTCCTGGAGCACGCCGCGATCCTCGGCAGGACCTACACGACCGACTCCGCCTGAAGCAGCGCTTCGAGCGCACCCCGCAGCCCGTCGACCGTCTCCCGGTCGGCGGGCTGCAGCGGTTCCCGCACCGGCCCGCCGAGCAGTGCCTTGGCGGTCACCGTGCCGGGCAGCCCCGAGGCCATCATCAGCTCGGCCAGCGGCATCGTCAGGGAGTTGAGCCGGGCCGCCCCGGCGGTGTCGCCGGCGTCGAAGGCGTCGAGGACCGCGCGCAGCGGTCGGGGAGCCACGTTCGCCACCGTACTGACGTAGCCGGCGCCGCCGACCGCGTACAGCGGCAGGTTCAGCTCCTCGCAGCCCGAGTAGTACGCGAGCCCGGTCTCCTCGATCAGCCGGGCCGAGGCCAGGAAGTCGTACGAACAGTCCTTCACCGCGACGATCCGCGGATGCTCGGCGAGCCGACGCATCGTCGCCGGCTCGACGCGCGTGCCGGTGCGACCGGGGATGTCGTAGACCATCACCGGCAGCTCCGTCGCGTCCGCGACCTTCAGGAAGTGCGCCTCGACGGCCGCCTGCGGAGGCCGGCTGTAGTAGGGGGTGACGACGAGCAGCCCGTCGGCGCCCGCCTGCTCGGCCTGGCGGGCCAGCTCCGCGGTGTGCCGGGTGTCGGCGGTGCCCACGCCCGTGAGGAGCGACGGCCCCGGACCGGTCGCCGCCCGGACGGCGCGGACGAGCGCGGCCTTCTCGGCGTCGGTGGTGGTCGGCGACTCGCCCGTGGTGCCGTTGAGTACCAGACCGTCACAGCCCTCCGCCACGAGGTGAGCGGCCAGCTCGCCCGCCCGGTCGAGGTCGAGCGCGCCGGAGGGGGAGAAGGGCGTGATCATCGCGCAGAGCGCGCGGCCGAAAGGTCGTTCAGTGCTCATCCGGGAAGTCTGTGTGCAATGGACCCTGAAGGTCCACTTAGATCTGCTTGCTCCGAGGGATAAGCACTACTGAAGGGTGGTGCCGTTCTGGCATGATCGGCGGGCGCGACAGGGGGACATGGAGAACAGCACAGCATGAGCTCACCCAGCACGACCGAAGAGCGCGTCGCACTCGTCACCGGCTCGTCCTCGGGCATCGGTGCCGCCGTCGCCCGCCGCCTCGCCGAGGCCGGCATCCGCGTCGTCGTCAACTCCGCCCGTTCCGTCGAGGCGGGGGAACGCCTCGCCGCCGAACTGCCCGGCGCCGTCTACCTCCGGGCGGACGTCTCCGACGAGACCCAGGCCAAGGAGCTCGTCGAGCGGACCGTGGAGCGACTCGGCCGCCTCGACATCCTCGTCAACTGCGCGGGCACCACACGGTTCATCCCGCACGACGACCTCGAAGCCGCCTCGCCCGACGTGTGGCGGCACCTCTACGACGTCAACGTCATCGGCGTCTGGCAGACCGTCACCGCCGCCGTCCCGCACCTGCGGAAGACCCGTGGCAGCGTCGTGACGATCTCCTCCCAGGCCGGTGTCCGGCCCGGCGGCAGCTCCATCCCGTACGCGGTCTCCAAGGCCGCCGTCAACCACATGACGAAGCTCCTCGCCAAGACCCTCGGCCCCGACGTACGGGTCAACGCGGTCGCGCCCGGGCTCATCGACACCCCCTGGTTCGACGGGGTCGACGGCGCCGACGAGGCCAAGGCCCATGTCGCGGACGTCGTCCCGCTGCGCCGCGTCGGCCGCCCCGAGGACATCGCGCAGGCGGTCTTCGACCTGGCCCACGCCTCGTACATCACCGGCGAGGTGCTCCTCGTGGACGGCGGCGGTCACCTGCTCGGGTAGCGGGCCCGGGGCGCTCAGAAGCGCAGCTTGAAGCCGTCGTGGCTGCGCGCGAAGCCCAGGGAGGCGTAGAAGCGGTGGGCCTCGGTCCGCCGCTTGTCGCTGGTGAGCTGGACGAGCGCGCAGCCACGTGCGCGCGCCCGCGCCACGGCCCGCTCCATGAGCTCCCGCCCGAGGCCGCCGCCCCGCCGGTCGGCCCGGATCCGTACCGCCTCGATCAGGGCCCGCTCGGCGCCGCCCTTGCCGAGCCCGGGGATGTACGTGATCTGGAGGCAGCCGAGGACGAGTTCGCCGTCTTCGCCGTCCACGAGGGCGAGCATCTCGTTGCGCGGGTCCGCCTCGATGTCCGCGAAGGCCCGCTCGTACGCCTCGGTGACGACGACCGAGCCGGGGTCCACGACCTTGTCCTCGTCGGCGAGCAGGGCGAGGACGGCGGGCAGTTCGGCGCGGGTGGCGGGGCGAAGGATCATGGCGCCGAGTCTCGCACGGGGGTCCCGAACGGGCGGATCCCTTGACCTCAACCTTGGTTGAGGGGGGACGGTGGAGTCATCCGGGGCCATCCGGAGACACCGAAGCGAGGGAGAACGCCCATGAACGCCGTCGCACACCCCGACGCCCGTCCCGACCTGTACCGGCCCGGCGTCGGGACCGTCCTGGCCAGCACCTGGCGGGTCGGGACGCCCGAGCGACAGCGGGCGGCCGTCGAGGCCATCCGCACGGCCTGGGAGAGCCGGGAGTGGCCGGAGCTCGGGCTGCTCTCGTACAGCGTGTTCATCGGGACGGACGGCGACACGCTGCTGCACTACTCGCAGTGGACGGCCGAGCAGGCCTACGAGGACTTCGTCCGGACCTACCGCGACGACCGGAACGCCGAGATCGACGCGGCCGTCCCCGGGATCGAGCGGGTCGAGCTGCACCGGTACGCGCTGCCGCACCGCTCCGCCGCGGCCGCTGGTACCGGAGCGCTCGTCCACCGCTCCACGGACGGCACCCGGGTCCTCGACTTCGCCGAGTGGGAGGGCGAGCGGGCCCATGTGGAGTGGCGGGCGGAGGACGCCCCGCTCGGCCGGGTGCGGCGGTACGCGCCCGCGCTGAACCTCAGCGCGGGCGCGTGACCGGGACCGGCGTGTGACCGGGACCGGCGTGTGGCCGGGACCGGCGTGTGACCGGGACCGGCGTGTGACCGGGGCGGGATTCCTTACGGGCGGAAGCGCAGCACCTGCGGGTCGTGGTCGCTGTCCTGGTCGGCGAACTCCGCGTTGATGTGGACGCTGTCGTACGCGAAGTGGTGCACGCCCGGGCTCGTCAGGATCTGGTCGAGGACCTGGCTGTTGCCCTGGTAGACGTACGAGTACCGCTCGGAGCGCGGCAGCGACTTCACCGCCGGGTACAGCGCGCCGCCGTCCGTCAGCGCCTTCGTCGTGCCGGAGAACTCGAAGTCGTTGATGTCGCCGACGACGAGGACGTCCGCCTGCTTCTCCAGCGCGACGATGTCCTTCACGAAGGCGTTGACGGCCTGCGCCTGGAGCAGTCGCTTCGCCTCGGAGGAACGGTTCGGCGGCTGGCGGTGCGAGACGAGGGACTCGTCGCCGCCCTTCGAGCCGAAGTGGTTGGCGATCACGAAGACCGTGCGGCCGCGGAAGACGAACTCGCCCGCGAGCGGCTTCCGGCTGCTCTCCCAGGCGGTGTTCGCCGGGTCGATCCGGCCGGGGGAGAGGGTCAGCGCGGCGCGGCCCTTCTCGCCCGTCACGGCGGTGGCCGCGGCGGCGTCGCCACCCGCGCGGTCCGTGAAGGAGACCCGCTCCGGGTTGAAGAGGAAGACCTGGCGGATGTTGCCGCCGGGCTCGCCGCCGTCCTTGTTGTTCTGCGGGTCGATCGAGCGCCACTCGTACGCCGGGCCGCCGGCCGCGACGATCGCGTCCGTGAACTTCTTGACCGTCTGGTCGGCGGCGACCGTACCGTCGTTCTTGGCGCCGTTGTTGTCCTGGATCTCCTCCAGGGCGAGGATGTCGGGCGAGGCGAGGTTGTCGACGACCGCCTTCGCGAGGGCGTCGAACTTCTCCTGCGGGTCGCTCGGGTCGAGGTTCTCGACGTTGTACGTGGCCACGGCCAGCTCGTTCTTGTGCTGCTTGACCGTGGTCTCGCGCTCCAGGCCGCGGTCCTCGACCGTGACCGGGGTCCGCGCGGTCAGCGTGTAGCCGCCGAACTGGTTGAAGTCGAGCGGGCCCTCGGTCGTGCCCGTCAGCCGGTCGCCCACGTTCGCCTTCGGGAAGGGCTGCTGGGCGAGCGGGGTCAGCGACTGGATCTGGAGCCGGCCGGTGTTCTGGGACTCGTACGAGCCGTAGACCGTGCCGCCGCGCCAGTTGCGGTTCTCGAACGGCTTCACCGACACCCACAGCTCCGCGTACGGGTCGGTGGCGCCGACCACCCGCGAGGAGCCGATCCGGACGTTCGTGCCCTCCAGGGACTCGTAGTAGTCCAGGGCGTACGTCTCCGGGTCCAGCGTCAGCCCGTTGATCGAGCCGGCGGCGGCCGGGTCGCCCTCGGGGGCGTAGGCGTCGGGGACGGACCAGGCGGAGATCGTCGCCGGGGCCGGGACCGGGTTGCCCTTCGAGACCACCGTGATCACGGGCTTGGAGAGCTGCGTCAGCGACTGGTTGCCGGAGTTCAGGCCACCCGGGACGTACTCGGTGACCGTGCCGTTGAGGCTGACCGCGTCGCCGACGGCGACGGTCGGGACCGAGCTGGTGAAGACGAACAGGCCCTCGCTGGTGGCCGGGTTCGCGTCGGCCTCGGGGTCCTGGATCCAGAAGCCGCGCGAGCCGTAGGTGCGGACGCCGGTGACGATGCCCGTGACGCCGGTGACCTGCGTGCCCACGAGCGGGGAGACGCGGGTCGTGCCCTGGATGTCGTGGATGCGGACGCCGGCGGCGCTGTCCTCGGCGGAGGCGCTCGTCGAACCGGCAAGCAGGCCGGCGGCGAGGGCCGCGGCGACGACGGTGGAGACGGCGGCGTGTCTCGGTATGGAGGAAGGCATCAGGGCTCCGGAGGGTGCTTGGAGGAACGGCAGATGAATCTACGCGCGTCAATCTCTTGCGAGAGGGGGGAACTTGTCAAGAGTCGACGGGTGTACGAAGGCTGACGGTTCCGTGAACCGGCGGACGGCCCCCCGGATGCGTCTACGCTGAGTACCGCTCTTTCCCCGCACTACCCCCGTCCCACCCGCACGCGTCGAGGAGACCCCCCACATGTCAGCGGAGCAGCCCACCCTTCCCCCCGTTCGGCTTCCCGCGGACGCGGAGCTGGCGCGGGACGCCCTGGCCGCGCCCCTCCTCGCCCGCGCCGTGCGGCTCGCCCGCTGGGCCGGACCCGAGACGCGGGTCGGCGCCGGCGGCGAGCTCGTCGACGAGCAACTGCCGGACGCCGTCGAGGTGCTGGGCCTGACCGTCGTCGCCGACGGCGAGGACGCAGAGTCCTTCGCGGACACCGAGGCCTTCGAGGAAGCCATCGAGGAGGCCGAGATCCTGGCCGCCGACGCCTGGCGGCTCGCCGTCGACACCGGCCTCGTGACGGTCGAGGACGGCGCGGACGACGAGACCCCCGGCGGGGCGGGGCCCGGCGAGAACCTGGCGCTGATCACCGGCGGTTCGCCCCATGACGTCCTCACCATCTGGCTGGACGGCTTCGACGCCGTCTTCGCCGACGCCGTCGTGCCCGTCCTCGACGACCTGGACACGATCGTCGGCGAGGACGGCGAGATCGACCTCGAGTCGCTGGACTGGGACCCCGAGATGGAGGGCGAGTTCCTGGAGGGCGTGCTCGGCAACCTCTACCTGCTGACCGTCAGCGAGGGCGGACCCGGCGACGGGCCCGTGCCGCTGCCCGCGCTCGCCGCCTCGATGGTCGTCCCCGACGACATGGGCGAACCCACCGACGACGTCCTGGAGCAGGTCTCGGACGCGATGATGCGGCTCGACGAGCAGTTCCGCCTCCTGGAGGCGATCGGGCTCGTCGAGTACCAGCCCGTCGACGAGGCCCTGATGGCCGAGGCGGACGATGAGCTCGCAGCGCCCCTCGACGACGAGGACGTCTCGCGGTACGGCATGGTCCGGCTCACCCCGCTCGGGCTCTACGGTGTCCGGGCCCGGATGCTCGACGCCGGTGTGGACGCGCCCGCCGTCGGCGACCTCGCCGACAAGGGCGCCGACGCGCTCCTCGGCGGGATCGCCTCCTACCCGGAGGCCGCCGCGCGCGCCGAGACCGCCGCGTGGCTCTCCGGCCGCGACGTCGTGACCGCGGCGCGGGAGCTCCTGCACGCGGCCCGGGGCGTGGACGCGGGCTCGCCGCTCCGCCGCCTCCACTGCCAGCAGGCGCTCTCCCTGGTGGGCGCGGAGGCCGAGCCCGCGGTCCGGGAGGTCCTGGACGACGCGGAACTCGGCGGTCTGGCCCGGGTCTGGCTCGCGGAGCGGGGCGCCGCGGACGTCCCCGCGCCCTCGGAGTCGATGATCTTCTGGCTGGCGATCGACACGATCGCGGCGCAGCTCGACGCGGACGGCGACCTGGAGGAGCTCCAGGAGCTGATCGAGGGGCTCACGGGCCGGCACAGCGGCTTCTTCGAGGCGGCGTGGCGGGTGGAGCACCCGGCGACGGCGGAGGTCCTGGAGGCGATGGGCCGGCTGCACCGGGACAAGACGGCCGCGAAGGAGGCCCGTAAGTCGGCCTTCAAGGCCCGCTCGCGGTCGGGATCCTGAGCCGTGGCCCGGATGATCTCCCCTGGCTGATTTCCGATCGTGTGATGCCCCTGGGACGTTCCCGCGGTGTTTGACTCGTGTTCGTGGGGGCACGGGAGGGTGGCCGCGAGATCCAGTCGTCACAGGGAGACCCTCACACCATGCCTGTCAACCGCAGGGAGTTCACCAAGCAGTCCGCCGTCGCCGGTGCGGGGCTCGCCCTCACCGGCGTCGTCGGCGCTCTCGCCACCGCGCCCGAGGCGCTCGCCTCCGACGAGCCGGAGGCGTACGGAGCGGGGCACGGCCGGGGTGAGGGCCAGGGGCACGGGCACGCGCTCGGATACGGGCCGCTCGTCGCCGACCCCGAGGGAATCCTCGCCCTGCCCGCCGGGTTCTCGTACCGCGTCGTGACGCACAGCGGCGTCACCCGCCTGGAGAGCGGCGAGTTCACGCCGTCCAACCACGACGGCACGGCGGCCTTCGCCGGCCCGCGCGGCACCACGTATCTGGTCAACAACCACGAGCTCTACGGCCCCCGCTCGAACTGGCCCCACCCGGTCCCGCTCACCGAGGGACTCGTCTACGACCCGACCGCGCCCGGCGGCTGCACCGTCGTCGAGGTGCACCGCGACGGCACCGTCGCCGAGTGGGTCGGACTCGCCGGCACCTCCACCAACTGCGCGGGCGGCAGCACCTCCTGGGGCACCTGGCTGACGGGCGAGGAGAACTCCGACCTCGCGGGCGTCAACGGCATGACCAAGGACCACGGCTACATCTTCGAGGTCGACCCGCGCGACCGGCGGGCCAACCTCGATCCGAAGCCGATCAAGGCCTTCGGCCGCTACGACCACGAGGCCGTCGTCATCGACCCCAAGCGGGGCCACGCCTACCTCACCGAGGACGCCGCCCTGCCCTTCGGCCTGCTCTTCCGCTGGGTGCCGCCGGAGGGATTCGAGCACGGGCGCGGAAAGCTCCGTACGCTCGCCGACGACGCCGGTGTGCTCCAGGCCTTCAAGTGCACGGACTCCGGGGGCCGTTTCGTCGAGGACCTCTCCCAGGCCACCCGGATCGGCACCGTCTACGGCGTGGACTGGGTCGACGTCCCCGACCGCGACGCCCGCACCGTCCCCGTCCGCAAGCAGTTCGGCCCCGGCCAGGTCACCCGGGGATGCAAGCTGGAGGGCATGTGGTGGGCCGACGGCGGCGCCTACGTCGTCTCCTCCTTCGCGCGCGAGGAGTGGAGCCCCGGCCCCTCGCACGACGGCCAGGTCTGGTTCTACGACCCCAGGCGCCGCACCCTCACCCTCAAGGTGCTGCTCGGCGTGAACCCGGCGCCCGGCGAGGACGGCGCCTACGACGGCCCCGACAACATCACCGTCTCCCCGTACGGCGGGATCGTCATCGCCGAGGACGGCCGGGGCGTGCAGCACCTCTTCGGCGCGACCGACTCCGGACGGACGTACCCGATCGCCCGCAACGACCTCAACGACGGCGAGTTCACGGGAGTCTGCTTCTCGCCCGACGGCGACACGCTGTTCGCCAACATCCAGAGCCCTGGCATCCTGGTCGCGATCACCGGCCCCTGGCGCCGTCAGCCCCGCCGCTGAACCACCGGCCGGCCTTCCCGGCCGGCCTTCCGGCCCGTGGGCTGCGCTTCCGGCCCGTGGGCTGCGCTTCCGGCCCGTGGGCTGCGCTTCCGGTCCGCGGGCTGCCCTTCCGGCCCTCCCAGTGCTGCCCCTCTGACCCCTGGTCAGCTCCATGGACTGACATCTAACATGTCAGTCCATGGAAGCACTGCGGCCCGTGGGCCGGACCCTTCTGCGCGACCGGGCGTACGAGGCACTGCGCGAGGCCATCGTGCGCGGCGAGCTCGCCCCCGGCGCCCCACTGAAGGACGCCGACCTCGCCGACCTCCTCGGGCTCTCGCGCGCACCCGTGCGCGAGGCGCTGGTCCGGCTCTGCGACGAGGGGCTCGTCGAGACCAAGCCGCAGAGCTACACCCGGGTCACCCGGCCGGTCAGCCGGGTCGTCCGCGACGCCGCCTCCGTCGTGCGCGTGATGCACGAACTCGCCGCCCGCACCGGCGTACCCCTGCTCGGCCCCGAGGGCGTCCGGGCCATGCGCGAGGCCAACGAGCGCTTCGCGGCGGCCGTCCGCGACTCCGACGTGGAGGCCGCGCTCCGCGCCGACGACGAGCTCCACCAGGTCCTCGTCGTCGCCAGCGGCAACCACGCGGCCGCCGCCACCATCGCGCGCTACACCCCGCTGATCCGCCGCGTCGAGCGGCGGCTCTTCGGCGACTCCGGCAGCTGCGGCTCGGCCGAGCTGCACGCCCGGCTGATCGACGCGTGCGCGAGCGGGGACGTGGAGGCGGCGGTCCGGATCACCACCGAGATCTGGGCGGCGCTCGAACAACTCGCGGACGACGCCGTCGAGGTGGCCGAGGTCACGGGCATCCCGGCCCCCCAGGTTCCCCACGACACCCCATAGGGGGTGTCGTGCCGCTCAGGCCGGGCTCGACACCCCCTGGCCGCCTTCACCCCACCGGGAGCCGTTTTGCCGATCACCGACTTCGCACGCTACCCGCTGCTCTTCGGACCCTCCCCGGTCCACCCGCTCGAACGGCTCACCCACCACCTCGGCGGCGCCACGCTCTGGGCCAAGCGCGAGGACTGCAACTCGGGCGTCGCGTACGGCGGGAACAAGACCCGCAAGCTGGAGTACCTGGTCGCCGACGCCCTCGCCCAGGGCTGCGACACCCTCGTCTCCATCGGCGGGGTCCAGTCCAACCACACCCGCCAGGTCGCCGCCGTCGCCGCCCGCGCCGGGCTGCGCTGCGTCCTCGTGCAGGAGAGCTGGGTCGACTGGCCGGACCCCGTCTACGACAAGGTCGGCAACATCCTGATCAGCCGCCTCGCCGGCGCGGACGTGCGCCTGGTGCGGGCGGGCTTCGGCATCGGCTTCAAGGAGAGCTGGGAGCAGGCCCTGCGGGAGGTCGAGGAGGGCGGCGGGAAGCCGTACGCGATCCCGGCGGGCGCCTCCGACCACCGGCTCGGCGGTCTCGGCTTCGCGAACTGGGCCTACGAGGTGGCCGAGCAGGAGCGCGAGCTCGGCGTCTTCTTCGACACGGTGGTCGTCTGCTCGGTGACCGGCTCCACCCAGGCCGGGATGGTCGCGGGCTTCGCCGCGCTCGCCGAG
This sequence comes from Streptomyces sp. NPDC058650, assembly GCF_042717315.1. Lineage (NCBI taxonomy): Bacteria > Bacillati > Actinomycetota > Actinomycetes > Kitasatosporales > Streptomycetaceae > Streptomyces > Streptomyces sp. NPDC058650. Next base: position 107,421 of record NZ_JBHXRL010000006.1, on the reverse strand, counting down.
GAGGGCGGACCGGCCCGCCGGATCATCGGCGTCGACGCCTCGGCGAAGCCCGGCCCGACGCACGAGCAGATCACCCGGATCGCCCGCGACACCGCCGCGCTCATCGGCGTCGAGCGCGCGGTGACGGCGGCCGACGTCGAGCTCGACGAGCGCTACCACGCCGGGGTGTACGGCCTCCCGGACGAGGCCACCCTCGACGCGATGCGGCTCGCCGCCCGCACCGAGGGCATGATCACCGACCCCGTGTACGAGGGGAAGTCGATGGCGGGCATGGTCGACCTGGTGGAGCGGGGAGAGATCGGCCGGGACTCGACCGTTCTCTACGCCCACCTCGGCGGCCAGCCCGCCCTCAACGGCTACAGCGCCCTGTTCTCCTAGCGGGCGCGGGGAGCCTGCCGCTCAGCCTGCCGCTCAGAGCGACTGGGCGGCCGGCTTCACCATGCCCCGGACCGTCCGCGACTTCACGAACTCGCCCATCGCCGTCATCTCCCACTCGCCGGTGAACTGCTTGATCAGCTTGGCCATCATCACGCCGGTCTGCGGCTCGGCGGTGGTGAGGTCGAAGCGGACCAGTTCCTCGCCGGTCGCGGCGTCCATCAGCCGGCAGTAGGCCTTCGCGACCTCGGTGAACTTCTGGCCGGAGAAGGAGTTGACCGTGAAGACGAGGCCGGTGGCGTCGGCGGGCAGCCGGCCCAGGTCGACGACGATCACCTCGTCGTCGCCCGCGCCCTCGCCGGTGAGGTTGTCGCCGGAGTGCTTGATCGAGCCGTTGAGGATCGACAGCTTGCCGAAGTAGCAGCTGTCCAGGTGGTTGCGCTGCGGCCCGTACGCGATGACGGAGGCGTCCAGGTCGATGTCCTTGCCGCGGTAGGCGGGCTCCCAGCCGAGGCCCATCTTGACCTGGGAGAGCAGCGGCTTGCCGCCCTTGACCAGGGACACCGTCTGGTTCTTCTGGAGACTGACCCGGCCCTTGTCGAGGTTGATCTTGCCGGTGGAGACGGGGGCGGCGGCGGCCGGGGGAGCGGCCGGTGCCGGGGGCGCCGAGGCCGCGATCCGCGGGTCCACCGCGGTGACGGGCGGCGCGGGCGGGACCGGCGGGGCGACGGGGGCCGGGGCGACGGGCGTCGCGGCCGGTGCCGCGGCGGCGGGCTCGTCGTCCACGGAGACGCCGAAGTCCGTCGCGATGCCGGCCAGCCCGTTCGCGTATCCCTGGCCCACGGCGCGGGCCTTCCACGCGCCGTTTCGCTGGTAGATCTCGACGACGACCAGCGCGGTCTCGTTGGCGAGCTGCGGCGGCGTGAACGTGGCGAGGACGCTGCCGTCGTCCGCGTTGCGCAGGGTGGCCGTGGGCTCGATGCCCTGGAAGGTCTGGCCCGCGGCGTCGGGGCTCGCCGTGACGACGATCCTCTCGATGCCGGCCGGGAGCGCGCCCGTGTCCACCACGATCGCGTCGGGCGCGGTGCCGCCGCCGGAGCGGTACGTCACACCGGGCCCGGCGGGCTGGTTGTAGAAGATGAAGTCGTCGTCCGAGCGCACCTTGCCGTTGGCGCCGAGCAGCAGGCCCGAGACGTCGAGCCGCACCGGGGCGGCGACGTCCACCGCCACGCGCGCGACGGTGAGAGGGATGTTCGAGCCGGGGGTCATAGCGGTCATGCCAGGGGTAACGATCCGGACGGCTTTGCCGTTCCCTTACCCTCGCCGGGTTCGGCCACCTTGGTTACGCGGATGGCTCCTGGCCTGCCGTTCGTTGCCGAAGCGGTACGCGCCCGTCCACCGGGCCATCACCAGCTGGGCGTCCCCCGACTCCACCTCCGCGAGGAACTTCTCGGCCCGGCCGCCCCGCAGCACGCCCGCGGCGCGGCCGTGGTGCGTGAGGACGACGGAGCCGTCGCGGCGGCGCTCGTACGTGAATCCCTGGGGTCTCGGCATGCCGGGCATCCTGCCGTTCCCGGTCAGATCCGTCATATGAATATTCTTTCGGCCCATGGGGACTGTGGGTGGGAGTTCGTTCCGCACGGGGGACGTCGACGAGGCGCGCGAGGAGCTCGACGCGCGCTACTACGCGAACCGCATGGACGTGGTCGACCGGCGGAGGCCCTTCGCGGCGCGCTTCGACACCGTCGCGCTCGGGCCGCTGGTCATCGGCGACCTGAGCTGCGGGGCCGATGTGCGGATGAGCTTCGGGGAGCTCGGCGCGTACCACCTGAACGCGCCGCTCAGCGGGACGATGGAGATGCGCCAGGGCGGCCGCGCCCCGATCGTCGCGACGGCCACCGAGGCGCTGCTCCTCGACCCGGCGGGGGACACCTTCCTCGACCGCTGGAGCGGGGACTGCCGGACCCTCTCCGTGAAGATCGGGGCGGCCGAGCTGCACGACCGCCTGGAGCGGCTGCTCGGCCGCCGCGCGAGCGGCCCGCTCGCCTTCGCGCCCCGCCTGGACATCTCGCGCGGCCCCGGCCTCAGCTGGGTCCGCTTCGCCCGCCAGGTCGCCTACGAGGCGCTCGCGGGGGAGGGGCTCGCGCACCACGAGCTCGTCGCGCGGCCGCTCCAGGAGGCGCTGCTCAACGGGCTGCTCCTGGCTGCCGAGCACCCCTGGCGCGAGGCGCTCGCCCACCCGGGGGAGGCGCGCCGCCCTGCCCCGGTCAAGCGCGCGATGGACGCGGTGCGGGAGCGCCCCGAGCACCCGTTCACGACCACCGAACTCGCGGCCCTGGCCCGGGTGAGCGTGCGCCGTCTCCAGGAGTCCTTCCGGGAGTACGTGGGGATGTCGCCGATGGCGTACGTGCGGGAGGTCCGCCTCGACCGGGTCCGCGAGGAGCTGCGGGCGGCCGCGCCGGACGAGGTGACCGTGAGCGAGGTGGCCTGGCGCTGGGGCTTCGCCCACCAGGGCAGGTTCGCCGCGCGCTACCGGGAGAAGTACGGCGAGTCCCCGTCCCGGACGCTGCGGGCGTCCGGGTGAGGGGTCTTCGGGTGTGCGCGTGAGCGGGCGTCCGGACGGGCGTACGAGCGGGCCGCGCAATCCGGACAGAGGCCGCGTTCCGCGGCTCGCGATGATCTTCGTCCGCGCATACCGTGGACATGTCCGGTGCCAGCGCGCACCCGTGACCCGGGCCCCGGCCGGCTCCCCCGTATCAAGTCCGGCCGGGTCCTGCGTAAGCCCGCCCCTTGGCCCGACCTTTCCGGTCAGTGCGGCCAGCGCGGCGGGTCCACGCAGAAGTGGCCGCCCAGGTAGAGGTCGTCGGCGCTGCCTTCCTCGGGGACTCCCTTCTCGGCGATCAGCTTCTCCGCGTAGACCTCCGAGTCGTCCTGCGGGTCGAAGCCGAGCGCCCGGGCCGTGGAGAGGTCCCACCACGCGCGGGTGTTGGCGGAGGAGCCGTACGCCACGGTGTGTCCCACCGATCCGGCGGTCAGCGAGGCGTGCAGGAGGCGGGCGCAGTCCGCGGGGCTGAGCCACATCGAGAGCATCCGCACCGAGGTGGGCTCGGGGAAGCAGGAGCCGATGCGCACGGACACCGTCTCGATGCCGTGCAGGTCCCAGTAGAGCTGGGCCAGGTCCTCGCCGAAGCACTTGGAGAGGCCGTAGAAGGTGTCGGGGCGGTGCGGGGTGTCCACCGGGACGACCGGTTCGCCGTCGCGCGGGCGGCGGGTGAAGCCGACGGCGTGGTTGCTGGAGGCGAGGACGACCCGCGGGACGCCCTCCTCGCGGGCGGCCTCGTAGAGGTTGTACGTCCCGGCGATGTTGGCGGCCATGATCCGGTCGAAGTCGGCCTCCAGGGAGATCCCCGCCAGGTGGACGACCGCGTCGACGCCCCGGACCGCCTCGCGGAGCGCCGTACGGTCCGCGAGGTCGGCGACGATCGCGTCCGGTGCCCCCTGCACGGGGACGACGTCCAGGAGGCGGAGCTCGTAGCCGTACGGGGGCAGCAGCTCCCGCATCAGCGTGCCGACGCCGCCGGCGGCGCCGGTGAGGAGGACGGTGCGGGGTACGGACATGGAGTGGTTCTCCTCCGTCGAGTGCCATGCAGGTGAGTGCCGTTCACAACCGTGGACACGGTAGGGAGCGGTCCGACGGAGCGTCAAGACTCGGCGATAGGGCGTGTTCTCTCCTTGACCGGCCCTTCCGCCCTGTTCTAGCGTGCAGCGCGTCGGTGTTCAAGAATATGGATGACGGTCAGAACTGTGCACGACTGTGTACGGGGGTGGCTGTACGCGACGGACTTCCCTGGGAGCGCCCGTGACCACTGCCCCGCTCGCCGGCCGGCTCGACGGCCTGCTCTTCTTCCCCGTCACCGCCTTCGGGCCGGACGGCTCCCTCGACCTCGACGCCTTCCGGGCCCACGTCCGCGCCGGTGTCGACGCGGGCGCGGCGGCCGTGTTCGCCTGCTGCGGCACGGGCGAGTTCCACGCCCTCACCCCGGAGGAGTTCCGGGTCTGCGTCGCCGCGGCCGTCGAGGAGACCGCGGGCCGCGTCCCCGTCGTGGCCGGAGCCGGCTACGGCACCGCGCTCGCGATCCAGTACGCGCGGCTCGCCGAGGAGGCCGGCGCCGACGGACTCCTCGCCATGCCCCCGTACCTCGTCGTCGCCGACCAGGCCGGACTGCTCCGCCACTACACCGAACTCGCCGCCGCCACCTCGCTCGACGTGATCGTCTACCAGCGGGACAACGCGATCCTCACCCCCGACACGGCCGTCGCCCTCGCCCGCACCGACGGCGTCATCGGCCTCAAGGACGGCCTCGGCGACCTCGACCTCATGCAGCGCATCGTCAGCGCCGTCCGCTCCGAGGGCCTCGACCTGCTCTACTTCAACGGCCTGCCGACCGCCGAACTCACCGGCGCGGCCTACCGGGGCATCGGCGTCACCCTCTACTCCTCCGCCGTCTTCTGCTTCGCCCCCGACCTCGCCCTCGCCTTCCACCGCGCCCTCGCCACCGGCGACGACGCCACCGTGGACCTGCTCGTCGACGGCTTCTACCGGCCGCTCGTCGAACTCCGCGCCCAGGGCCGGGGATACGCCGTCTCGCTCGTCAAGGCGGCGGTACGGATGGGAGGTCTGGACGTCGGGGAGGTGCGGCCGCCGCTGAGCGAGCCCGCACCCGAACACCTCGCGGAACTCGCGCGGCTCGTCGACCGCGGCCGGGCCCTCCTGAAGGAGGCCGGGGCGTGAGCGCCGAAGGACCGGGCGGCCTGCGGGCGGGAGCCTTCCTCTACCCCTGGGACGTCGACGGCGACCCCGCCGCCCCCGCACTCCTCGCCGAGCTGGGCATCGCCCAGGTCACGCTCGCCGCCGCCTACCACTCCACCCGGGCGCTCAGCCCCCGCCACCCGGCCCACCGGATCGTCACCGCCGAGCACGCCGCCGTGCTCTACCCGCCGGACCCGGACCGCTGGGCGGGCCGCGCGCTCCGCCCGTACCCGGCGGGGGAGTGGGCCCCCGGCGACTCTTACGGCCGGGCCGCCGAGGCCCTCGCCGGCACCGGCCTGGAGGTCCACAGCTGGGTCGTCCTCGCGCACAACTCCCGGCTCGGCGCCGAGCACCCCGAGACCTCCGTCGTCAACGCGTACGGCGACCGCTATCCCTGGGCCCCCTGTATCGCCCGGCCCGACGTCCGCGCCCTGCTGGTCGACCTGGCGGCCGAGGCCGCCGTCCGGCCCGGCGCGGCCGGCACCGAGCTGGAGTCCTGCGGCTGGTACGGCCTCGCCCACCTGCACGCCCATGACAAGACCTCCGGAGTCCCGCTGGGCGACCGCGAGCAGTACCTGATGTCCCTCTGCTTCTGCCCCTCCTGCCGCGAGGGGTACGGGAACGGCGGCGCCGACCCCGACGCACTGGCCGCCGCCGTCCGCCACGCCCTCGCACCCGTCTGGTCCGGCTCGGGACCGGCGCGCGGGCTCGGCGACCTGGAGGCCCCCGTCCTGGCCTGGCGCGCCGGGACCGCCCGCTCCTTCCAGGAGGCCGCCGTGGCCGCCGTACGGGCCGCCGCCCCGCCCGGCTTCCGCGTCCTGCTGCACGCCGATCCGGACCCGTACCGCTGCGGCGCCGACGCCGGCACGGACCCGGCACACGTCCTCGCGCTCGCGGACGGCGTGGTCGCCCGCCCGGCGAAGATCGATGCCTTCGCGGCCCACGCCGGCCCCGACGGCGTCGTCGCCGCCAATCTCTCCGTCGTCACCGGCATGGGCGGCGCCCCCGACCGCCTGGCCCGCGACGCCGGCCGGGCCCGCGACGCGGGCGCGACCGAACTGCGGCTCTACCACGCGGGCCTCGCCTCGGACGGGGACCTGGAGGCGGTCCGCACGGCCCTGCTGAAGCTGGGCTAGCGAGTCCGGGCGTTCCGCGCGCAGCCGGCGCACCGCCGGCGCGTAGCCGATTCCCGCGACCAGTGCGGGAAGGGCCGACAGCGCCGCACACCGGTTCGCCGTCCGACGCGGCGGAGGTGAGCCGGAGAGCCGGCGCGGGCGGGAGTCGAGCGGGGCCATCAGCCGGCCCGCGCGGACCACCAGGTCGCGGGCGGGCCGGTCGACGACCACCCGCGGGAGGCACTCGCCGCCGACGGCCGGCCCGCCACCCCTCACCAGGCCAGGTCCTCCAGCGCGTCCAGGTCCGGCACCACGGCCGCCGCCACCGGCTCCGTGTCCGCGTCGACCACCCGCAGCTCGGCCCAGATCGTCTTGCCGCGCCGGGCGTACCGCGTGCCCCAGCGCTCCGCGTACTGCGCCACCAGGTACAGCCCGCGCCCGCCCTCGTCGGTCGTCGTCGCGTGCCGCAGGTGCGGGGACGTGCTGCTGCCGTCCGAGACCTCGCAGATCAGCGTGCGGTCGTGCAGCAGCCGCACCCGGACCGGATCGGCGCCGTACCGCACCGCGTTCGTGATCAGCTCGCTGAGGATCAGCTCCGCCGTGAACGCGAGCCCGTCGAGCCCCCACTCCGACAGCTTCGCCGCCGCCGCGTTCCGCACGGGCGAGACCGCCGACGGGTCCCGCGTCACCTCCCACTCCGCGATCCGCTCCCGGTCGAGCAGCCGGGTCCGCGCCACGAGCAGCGCGATGTCGTCGCGCGGCGAGGGCGACAGCAGCGTCGCCAGGACGTCCGCGCAGGTCTGCTCCGGGCTCCGGTCCGTGCGCGCGAGCGTCGATCCCAGCAGCGCGAGACCCGTGTCGAGATCCCGCCCCCGGTCCTCCAGGAGCCCGTCCGTGAAGAGCACCAGCTTGCTCCCCTCCGGCAGCCACAGCTCCGCCGTCTCGAACGGCACGTCGCCCAGTCCGAGTCCGAGCGGCAGCCCCGGCGCCAGCTCCGGGAACGTGACCTGCCCGTCCGCGCCCACGAGCGCCGGACCGGGATGCCCCGCGCTCGCCACCGTGCACCGCCCGGACGCAGGGTCGTAGATCGCGTACAGGCAGGTCGCACCCGTGATGCCCTCGTCCCGCCGCCGCCCCCCGATGTCCTGGCCCTCCCACTCGCGCTGGTCGATCCGGGCCGTCAGCTCGTCGAGATGGCCCAGGAGCTCGTCCGGCGGCACGTCGAGCGTCGAGAAGTTGTGCACGGCCGTCCGCAGCCGCCCCATCGTGGCCGCCGCGTGCAGCCCGTGCCCCACGACGTCCCCCACCACCAGCGCCACCCGGGCCCCCGGCAGCGGGATCACGTCGAACCAGTCGCCGCCCACCCCCGCCTTCGCCGGGAGGTAGCGGTACGCCACGTCCACCGCGCTCTGCTCCGGCAGCGCCCTCGGCAGCAGGCTCCGCTGGAGCGTCACCGCCATCGCGTGCTCCCGCGTGAACCGGCGCGCGTTGTCGATCGCCACCGCCGCCCGCGCCGCCAGCTCCTCCGCGAACGACAGGTCCTCCTCCCCGAACGGCTCCGGGGTGTCCGCGCGCCAGAAGTTGGCCATCCCGAGCACCACCCCGCGGGCGAGCAGCGGCACCGTGAGCAGCGAGTGCATCCCGTACGCGAGGGCCTGCGCCGCTCCCTCCGGGTCCTGGGCCCGCCAGCCCTCCGCCGAGGCCAGCTCCGCCTGCGCCACCGCGTGGCCCGCCGCCAGGGCCGTCGCCATGGGAGCGCTGGGCACGTCGAAGAGGATGGTGTCGCCGACCGGCTGGAGCGGCTGGTCCGGCCGCAGCCCGCTCAGCGCCGTCCGCCGCATCTCCGTCGTCGTGGCCGCGTCCTCCGGCGGCTCCTCGCCGCGCAGCACCGGTTCGAGGAGCTCCACCGTCGCGAAGTCCGCGAACCGCGGCACCGCCACCTCCGCCAGCTCCTCCGCGGTCCGTACGACCTCCAGCGTCGTCCCGATCCGCACCCCCGCCTCGTACAGCAGCTGGAGCCGGCCCCGGGCCACCGCAGCCCGGCCGGTCACGGCGGCCAGCTCGGTGGTGTCCCGCATCGTCATCACGCTGCCGGACTCGGCGTTTCCGGGGAGCGTGGGGCGCACGCTCACCGCGAGCAACCGGTCGCCCGCGCGGTGCACCTCGTCCGTGGCCGCCCGCCCCGACGCGAGGAGTTCGACCGTACGGGGATCGAGACCGAGCTCCGAGACGTGCCGCCGCTCCGCGTCCGCCGACAGACCGAGCAGCCGGCGCGCCTCGTCGTTGGCGAGCAGCAGCCGGTGGTCGGGGCCCACGATCAGGACGCCTTCGCGCACGGCGTGCAGGACCGCCTCGTGGTGCTCCTTCATCCGGGTCATCTCGGCGGGCCCGAGTCCGTGCGTCTGCCGCCGCAGCCGCCGGCTCACCAGCGCCGCCCCGCCCACGGCGAGGACCAGCGCGCCCGTGCCCGCGGCCGCGAGCACCAGCAGCCGGCCTTCCACGGACTGCGTGATGCTCTCCACCTCGATGCCGCTGCTGACCAGGCCCACGATCCGGCCCTGGTCGTCCACCACCGGGACCACGGCCCGTACCGCGTCGTTCGGCGCGCCCCGGAAGACCTCGGTGAAGGAGTTGCCGTCCACCGCCGCGCGCGAGAGGTCCCCGGTCGCCTTGCGGCCGATCAGGGAGGGGTCCGAGTCCGTGTACCGCACCCCGTCCGGGCTCAGGACGGCGACGAAGTCGATCCTCGTGGCCAGCCGGATCTCCTCCGCCCTCTTCTGGAGCTCCGCCGTCGGATCGGGCGAGGTCAGCGCGTCGGCGATGCCCGGGGCGCGCGCGAGGGACTCCGCGACCGCGAGGGACCGGATCCGGGCGTCCCGCTCGGTGTCCTGCCGGGCCTGCTGGAACGTGATGAGGACCGCCGCCACGATCACCAGGAGGGCGATCAGGGCCTCCAGGGCGAAGACCTGGCCGGCGACGCTCCGCAGCCCCGTCTTGCCGTCCCGGCCCGTCTTGCCGTCCCGGCCCGTCCTGTCGTCCCGGTCCGTCCTGTCGTCCCGGTCAGTCCTGTCGTCCCGGCTCGTCCTGTCGTCCCGGCCGTCCCGGCCCGCCCGGGCGTTCATCCCGTGCTCCGCGCGACGAGCAGCGCGACGTCGTCCTGGGCGCCCGGCCGTCGCAGCGCCCGGAGCAGCAGGTCGCAGGTCTCCTCCAGCGGCCCGCGCGCCCCGTCGAGCAGTCCCACGAGCACCGCGAGCCGGTCGTCGATCGCCTCGTCGCGGGTCTCGACGAGCCCGTCCGTGTAGAGCACCAGCACGTCTCCCGGGCGGAAGGGGACCCGGGCCGTCCGGAAGGTGCCGCCGCCCACCCCCAGCGGTACCCCGGTCGAGAGCCGCACCAGCTCGGCCGGGCCGTCCGCCGGGATCCGCACGGGTGGCAGATGGCCCGCGTTCGCGATCCGGCACCGGCCCCGGCGCGGATCGTGCACGGCGAAGAGGCAGGTCGCGATGTAGTGCTCAAGGCCCGCCGTGATCCGGTCCAGGTGCCGCAGCACCTGCGCCGGCGACAGGCCGAGGTCCGTGAACGCGCTGGTGGCCGCGCGCAGCCGCCCCATCGTCGCCGCCGCGTCGATCCCGCTGCCCATCACGTCCCCGACGACCAGCGCCGTCTTGTCGTCGGGCAGCGCGATCACGTCGTACCAGTCGCCGCCGACCTCGCTCGACGCCTGCGCCGGCTGGTAGCGGGCGGCGACCTCAAGACCCGCCCGCTCCGGGGGCGTGCCCGGCAGCAGACTGCGCTGGAGCGTCACCGCCGAGTTCCGCACGCTCTGGTACCAGCGGGCATTGTCGATGCTGACCGCCGCCCGGGCCGCGAGCTCCGTCGCGAGCAGCACGTCGTCGCTGTCGAAGGGCAGCGGATTGCGGTCCCGCTTGAGGTCGAGCGCGCCGAGGACCTCCCCGCGCGCGATCAGCGGCACCGCCAGGTACGAGTGGACCCCGGCCCGCCGGAGCTGCTCCGCCGCCTCGGGGCTCCGCGCGATCCGGGGCAGATCACCGGGGCCGACGTGTTCGACCAGGACCGGCAGTCCGGTGTGCACACAGCGGGTGACGAGCCGGTCCGCCCCGTACATCGCGACCGCACCGGGCGGGTCCGCCGCAGGCAGGGCCTCCGTCGGGCCCGAGGCCTTCACCGCGAGCGCGCGGAACAGCTCGGGGCCCGCCTCCGGAACACCGGGCCTGCGCAGCGCCAGGACGGAGTCGAGGACGTCGACGGCCGCGATGTCCGCGAGCGCCGGCACCACGACCCCGGCGAGTTCGGCGGCCGTCCGGTCCACCTCCAGGGTGGTGCCGACCCGCGCCGAGGCGTCCGCGACGAGCGCGAGCCGCCGCCGGGACCGGTCGGCCTCCGCGTCCGCGTCGTGCCGCTCGGTCACGTCGATCACCGAGGCCGCGACCCCCAGCACCCGGCCCTCGGTCCCGTCCAGGCGGTAGAAGGACACCGACCAGGTGTGCTCGTGGTCGGGGTCCGCCGGGGTCCGCCCCGTCGTTTGGTGGTCGAGCAGGGGCCTGCCCGTCGCGAGGACCGTGCGCAGCGCCTCCTCCAGCGCCGCCGCGTCGACCCCCGGCAGCATGTCGGCGATCCGGCGCCCGAGGTGCAGCGCGGCCCGGACGCCGTTGATCCGCTCCAGGGCCGGGTTCACGAGGACGTACCGCAGCTCGGTGTCCAGGACGGCGAGTCCGATCGGCGACTGGGAGACGAGCCGGTCGGAGAGGGCGAGGCCGGTCTCGACGCGCTCGACGACGGCGCGGTCGGCGGCGATCCCCAGCGCGTACAGGCCACCGAGGTCGTCGGTCAGCCGCATGTTGCGGAACTCCACGTCGCGGGTGCTGCCGTCCTTGTGCCGTACGGGGAAGACGCCCGCCCAGGTCGTGCCGCCGTGCAGCACCTCGCCGAAGAGGCGTATCGCCTCGTCGCGGTGCTCGGCGCCGACGATCAGCCGGGCCACGTAGCGGCCGAGGGCCTCGTCCGCGCGGTAGCCGAAGAGGGCCTCCGCCTGCGGACTCCACAGCACGATCCGGCCGCGTGCGTCGATGACGATGGCCGCGACCCCGAGGACGTCGAGGAGCCCCTTGCCGTCGAACGGCACACCCGCCCGTCCCGCCGTCTCCGGGAAGGAACCGGCCGTCACACTGCCCTCCTCCCGCCGCTACACGCCTCCCTCCATGCTCCCCGTCCCCTGGCCGCCCCGCACTGCGAGCCCGTCCGTCAGGTCCCGGCCCTTGTCCTCCTTGCCCTCGCTCTGGTCCTCGCTCTCGTCCTCGCTCTCGCTCTCGCTCTCGTCCTCGTCCTCGCCCGGTCCCGCGCCCCGGACCGCGAGCCCGGCGGCCCAGACCGTCCCCGCCACCGCGAGGACCGGCAGCAGGACCCGGACGTCGACCACCGCGACCAGACCGGCGCCGAGCGCGATGGCCAGTGCGTTCGGGGCGAAGACCAGGGTGTGCGCGGTCGCCGCCACCCGGCCCACCGCCTCGGCGGGGGCCTCCCGCTGGACCGCCGTCATGGTGGCGACGAGGACCCACGGCATCCCCAGACCGATCACCGCACTGGCCGCCAGGGCCGTCGCCTCGTACGGCAGCGCCCGTACGCCCACCGCCACCGCGAACAGCGCGAGACCGGCGGTGGCGAGCACCCGTTCCGGGACCCTGCGCAGCAGGGGGCCCGTGAGCAGGCCCGCGAGGACCGAGCCCACGCCCTGCACCGCGTACAGCACACCGGCGTACGCGGGGGAGCGCCCGAGCCCGCTGTCCACCACGGCGTAGATCGCGGCCCCGTTCACCCCGGCGAGCAGCATCGTGAACCCGCCCGTCGCCACCAGCGGACGCAGCACGGGCGAGGCCCGAAGGAGTCGTACGCCCTCGGCCGTCTCCCGCCACCAGTGCCGCTCCGCGGACCGTACGGGGCGCTCCTCCCGTACGGGCATCAGCGCGAACAGCACCGCCGCGAGCGCGAAGCTCGCCGCGTCGAGGAGCGCGACAGGGCCGCCTCCATAGCGGGCGAAGAGGCCCGCCGCCACCAGCGGGGCGATGAGCTTCATCGACTCGTTCGCGGTCATCCTGAGCCCGTTGAAGGTGCCGAGCCGCCCCTCGTCGAGCGTCGTCGCGACGAGTGCCTGCTCGGCGGCCTCGTGGACGGCGCCCTGGGCCCCGTACAGCACGAGCACCGCGAACAGCAGCCACACCCGGTCCGCCGACTCCACCCACAGGAGCACGGGCAGCAGGACCGCCATCGCCGCGTTCAGGACGACGAGGAGGGGCCGCCGCCGCACCCGGTCGGCGAGCGTGCCGAGCAGCGGGCCGAGGAGGACGGGCGCCCACAGGGCGAAGGCGGCGAGTGCCGCCAGACTGTCCGAACCGGTCAGGGACTTGACCCAGATCCCGGAGACCAGCCACATGGCCGTCGTACCGAATCCGGACACGACGATGCCTGTCAGATACCAACGCATGGCGGCAGCCTGGCCTCTGAGGAGGCCCTTACGGATCGGTCACCTGCCCTATTCCGGCAGGCCGGCGGGGCTCTCCGACGTCAGCGGACGGTGAGCGGGGCGGTTCTCGTACCGCAGCGCGGCCCCCGTCACCAGGGCCCCGAGCCCCTCCCACAGGCCCACGCCGAGGAAGCCGGCCGGGGCGCGGCCGGTGACGACGGCGAGAGTGAAGACCGCGCAGGTGAGGAGCCGGAAGGGGACCGTCCAGCGGAAGAACGGCTTCCAGTCGGCGAGCGCGGCGAGGACGTAGTAGACGCCCATGTTGAGCGCGGCCATCGAGGAGGCCGTGAGGAAGACCAGGGTGTGGTCGCCGTCCGCGCGTCCGCCCTCGGGCACCGGCTCGAAGCCCATGACCGTGAGCAGGGCGTCCGGGGCGACCAGGCCCACCACGCCGAGCGCGGCGGCGAGCACGCCGAAGACCGCCATGGTCCAGCCGGACAGGGAACGGGGCAGGCGCACGGCGGTCCTCCGCGAGGTGAAGCAGGGTCAGCGAGCAAACGTCGGTGATGCGAACGCGCGCTCGGAAACGAGCGTGCCCCTGCATATCGCGTGGCGGGGGCCCAGAGCCAATCGGGCCCCCGCACGGGGTCACTTCAGCGCCGCGGCCATCATCTTCTGCGCCACCGGGGCCGCCAGGCCGTTGCCGCTGACCTCGGAGCGGGCCGCGCCCGAGTCCTCGATCATCACCGCGACGGCGACCTGCTTCCCGGTCGAGGGGTCCTTCGCGTAGGAGGTGAACCAGGCGTACGGCGTCTTGCTGTTGTTCTCGCCGTGCTGGGCCGTGCCCGTCTTGCCGCCGACCTCGGCCCCGGAGACCGCCGCGTTGGTGCCGGTGCCCTTCTCCACGACCGTCCGCATCGCGCTCCGCAGCTGCTCCGCCGTCGAGGAGGAGACGACCCGCGTGCTGTCCCCGTCGTCGAACGTGGTCAGGGCGTCGCCGTCGGAGTCGACGACCTCCGACACCATGTGCGGGGCCGCCAGGAGACCGTCGTTGGCGATCGCGGCCGACACCATGGCCATCTGGAGCGGGGTGGCGGTCACGTCGAACTGGCCGATGCCGGTGAGCGCCGTCTGCGCGGAGTCCATGCCGGAGGGGTACACGCTCGCGTAGGCGCGGACCGGGACGTCGAGCTCGGAGCCGTTGAAGCCGAACTTCTCCGCCATCGCCTTCACCTTGTCCTGTCCCAGGTCGGCGGCCATCTTGGCGAAGACGTTGTTGCAGGAGTACTGGAGCGCGGTGCGGATCGTGGCGTTCTCGCAGGGCGCGGAGGCGTTCTCGTTCTTCAGCACGGTCCGGGTATTCGGCAGCGTGTACGGGTCGGGACTCTTCGTCGCCGTGTCCACCGAGCCGTACAGGCCGTCCTCCAGGGCCGCCGCCGCGACGACCAGCTTGAAGGTGGAACCGGGTGGCAGCGGCTGGCGCAGGGCGCGGTTGACCAGCGGCTTGTCCTCGTCGCTCATCAGCTCCTGCCAGGCGTCGCCGTCCGTCGTCCCGGCGATCCTCGACGGGTCGTACGACGGGGTGGACACCAGGCCCAGGATCCGGCCGGTGGCGGGGTCGACCGCGACGGCCGCGCCCTTCTTGTTCCCGAGCGCCTCGTAGGCGGCCTTCTGGACGTCCGGGTCGATCGTGGTGACGACCGTGCCGGGCTCCTGCTGCTTGCGCGTCACCGCGTCCACCGGGTTCTTCAGCCGGTCGGCGGTGCCGTCGAGGACGTCGTCGTAGATGCCCTCCAGCTGCGTGGCGCCGTACGCCTGCGAGCTGTAGCCGGTGACCGCCGCGTACAGCTCGCCGTCCGTGTAGGTGCGCTCGTACGCGAGATCGCCTCCTTCCGTCTTCTTCGAGCCGGTGACCGGCGAACCGGCCACGACGATGTCGCCGAGCGGCTGCGCGTACTGCGCGATGGTCTTCCGCCGGTTCTTGGAGTCGTCCGCCAGCGCCTTGCCTTCGTACGCCTGCACCCAGGTGGCCCGCCCGAGGAGGGCGAGCACCAGGACCAGGACGAAGACCGACGTGTTCCTGATCGTCTTGTTCATCGCACTTGGGGGACGAACGGGCCGGTGGGGGACGTTCCGGATGTGGCCCGTTTCTCAGTGAACCTTCATCTCGGTGAACCTTCGCCTCGGTGAACCCCCGCCTCGGTGAACCCCCGGCTCGGTGAACCTTCGCCTCGGCGAACCCCCGTCTCGGCGGGCCCGGCGACCGGCTCGTCCTCACCCCGCCCGCACGAACCCCGACTCGTACGCCAGGATCACCGCCTGCGTCCGGTCCCGGGCGCCCAGCTTCGCCAGGACCGCCGCCACATGCGACTTGACCGTCGCGGGGCCGACGCCGATCCGTTCGGCGATCTCGGCGTTCGTCGCGCCCGTCGCCACCTGCCGCAGCACCTCCGCCTCCCGCTCGGTGAGCCGTGCCACCCAGGGCGGCGGCGCCGGAGCGCGCCGGGCGTGCTCGGCGGCCAGGCCCCGTACCGCCGCCGGGTAGAGCAGCGAGTCGCTCCGGGCGACCAGCCGGACCGCACCCACGAGGTCCTCCGCCGCCGCCCGCTTCAGCAGGAATCCGGCCGCGCCGACGCGCAGCGCGTCGTACACGTAGGAGTCGTTCTCGAAGGTGGTCACGACCACGATCCGGGGCGGCTCCGCCATCCCGCCGAGGATCTGCTCGGTGGCCCGGATCCCGTCGATCTCCGGCATCCGCACGTCCATCAGCACGACGTCCGGGCGCGTCGCCCGCACCACCGACACCGCCTCGGCGCCCGTGGAGGCCTCGCCGACGACCTCCAGGTCGGGCTCCGCGTCCAGGATGACCCGCAGGGCCGTCCGCACCATGCGCTCGTCGTCGGCGAGCACCACTCGCACCGTCGCGCTCACCGGGGGATCCTCACCGCGAGGCGCCACACGCCGTCCACCGGGCCCGCCTCGGCGGTGCCGCCGAGCAGCCGGGCCCGCTCGCCGACGCCCCGCAGGCCCAGCCCGCCGTGCGGTCGGGCGACCGGGGGCCGCTCGGGCAGGGGGTTCTCCATGGTGATCTCCAACTCTTCGGTACGGGCGTCGAGCCGTACGGTGACGGGCGTGCCACCCGCGTGCCGGGCCGCGTTCGTCAGCCCTTCCTGGACGATCCGGTACGCCTCCCGCGACAGCGCCTCCGGTACGGGGGCGAGGTCCCCGCTCACCGTCAGCGCCACGCGCGGTCCGGCGCCGCGCACGAGGGCCCCCAGGGCGTCGAGCGCCGGTCCCGGGCCCGCTCCCTCCCCGGCTTCCTCGCCGCGCCGCAGCAGACCGAGGACCCAGTCCAGCTCCCCGACCGTGCGCCGGGTGGTCTCCTCGATCGCGGTCAGCGCCTCCCGGACGAACTCCAGGTCGGCCGCGTCACCCGTGCCGAGGACCCGGCGCGCCGCGCCCGCCTGGAGGGTGACCGCGCTCAGGGCGTGGCCGACCGAGTCGTGCAGCTCGCGGGCGAGCCGGTTGCGCGACTCCGCCTCCGCCGCGCGCCGCTCCGCCGCCGCGAGCCGGTCCGCCGGGCTCGGCCCGAGCAGCCGGGGCGCCTGCCCGGCGAGCAGGGCTCCGGTCGCGGCGGCGCCGGCGGCGAGCGCGAGCAGCATCAGCAGGCCGGCCGGGAGCGCCGCCCAGACCCACCAGTCCTGGTCGAGCCCCCAGTACCGGCCGATCTCCGAATCCCGCAGGGCCGGCGAGAACGGCAGCGCCGTCACCGACACCGCGAACGGCGGCAGGGCCAGGGACGCCCCGCTGATCAGCGCCCCCGCGCCCACGTGCAGCGTGAACCAGCCGGCCGTCCGGGCCTTCGCGTCCCGGCCGCGGGCCGGGCCGTCAGCCAGCCGGTCCGCCGGCACCCCGCAGAGCATCCGCGCCACCGCCACCGACATCGGCCGGGCCGGCGGGAAGAGCGCGGTGACCGCGGCGAGCGGCAGCCCCACCGCGTACGCCCCGAACTGCACGGCGAGACTGCCCCCGAACATCCCCGGGGAGTCGAGGAAGGCCCCCAGGACGATGGTGCCGACCAGCCAGTACGGCATGAACAGGGCGCCGCCCAGGATCAGATGGACCCAGCGCAGCCTGGCCCGCTGCCCGAACAGGGCGACCGCGCACCGCCTCACGCCTCGGCGCTCCGCCGCCGCAGGAAGACGGCCACGCACGCGGCCAGCAGGAACCCGGTGATCATCTCGCCAGCGTAGGACAGCTGTGCGAGTCCCGTGACCTGCTTGGCGGGATCGGTCTCCGGCATGAGCGCGACCAGCGACATGTACGCGCCCCAGCAGCCCGCCGTGCCGGTGGAGACCCAGGCCAGGGCGAGGACGGGCCGCACCCCGAGGCGCGCGGGCCGCCGCAGGACGAGGAGGAGGGTGAAGACGACGGCGGTGACGAGGAAGGCGAGATGGATGGCGCTCAGGACGTAGAAGTCGGTGTCCCGTTCGGCGGCCCGCTGGGCGGAGAGCCCCCTGGCCGAGCCGGAGAGCCAGATCAGCTGGACCGTCGCGGGGACGAGCGAGGCCACCGCGCCGGCCAGGGCGGCGGCCCGCACGCCGGGCCCGGACGTACGGGCGGACAGCTCGCCGAGCCGGCCGCCGCGCCGGACGTGGCCCCAGCGGTCCCGCGCGTAGAGGACGAAGAGGGTGCCGAGGGTGAGGCCCTGGAGGATGAAGCCGCCGTAGACGACGGCGAAGACCCACCCGTCCAGGAAGGGTTCGCTGGGGGCGGCGGCCCGTTCGTCACCACTGAGGAGGGCGACCGCGAGCTGCGCCGGGTACCCGGCCACGATCGGGGCGAGGAGCCCGGTCGCCGCCCACATCGGGAAGGCGAGCAGCCAAGCCCGTACCCGAAGGCCCCACGCCTGGGTGAGCAGCAGGGCGAGGACGACGACGGCGGCGTCGGCGAGGACCGAGATCGAGTTGGCGACGGCGAGCAGCGTCCGCTGCTCCAGGAGCACGCTCCCGGCCGGGATGCCGATCTCGCCGCCCGCCACCCAGACGATCTTGAGCGAGATGTACGGGAGGCAGGCGGCGATCGCGAGGGCGCGCAGCACCCGGCGGAGGAGGGAGGGGTGGTGCGCGGCGGAGGGCGCCGGGGCGAGCCGGTGTGCGGTCGGTGTCATGGCTCCACGCTCCCGCGCGGGGTGCCGGTGCCACGTCCTGCCGTGTGGTGAACCGTCTCCGCCGCGCGGGGGAGAAGCCCTCCGCCCCGCCCCACCTCGCCCCATCTGGGGGAGGTGGAATTGACCCATGATTCTGATGATCGATTGACCCCTTCCCCCGGGTCAATGGCCCCTAGAGTAGTGATCATGAACGAGAACGCGACCTTCGCCCCGCTCCTGACCCGTGCCGCCACCGCCGAGACCACCGCCGACCCGAGCAGCGTGATGACGCTCCTCGCCGACTCCGACACCACCGGCGGGCAGCTCACGAGCTACCGCTCCTCGTTCGCGAAGGGCGCGGTCGGCGCCCCGGCGCACTTCCACACCAAGGCCTCGGAGATGTTCTTCGTCCTCGGCGGCTCGCTCCAGGTCCTCGTCGGCGAGGAGCTGACCGTCCTGGAGCAGGGCGACTTCCTCCTCGTCCCGCCGCACACCCCGCACGCCTTCGCGGCGGCGCCCGGCGCCGAGGCCGACGTCCTCTTCGCCTTCACGCCCGGCATGGCCCGCTTCGACTACCTGCGCCTCCTCGGCCGGGTCATGCGCGGCGAGGCGAGCTTCGAGGAGATCAAGGCGTCCTCGGAGCAGTACGACAACCACTACGTGGACAGCCCGGTCTGGCAGAAGGCCCTCGCCGAGCGCGGCTGATCGCCGATCAGAGGCGGCGGGTCGCCAGCGTCAGCCGGTCCCGCGCGTCGAAGAGCGCGTCCTTGATCATCTGCTCGTGGGCCGGGGTGAGCCGCGCCACCGGCACCGAGCAGCTGATCGCGTCCCGCGCCGGGGTCCGGTAGGGGATCGCGATCCCGAAGCAGCGCAGCCCGAGGGTGTTCTCCTCGCGGTCCACCGAGAAGCCCTGCTCGCGGATGACGTGCAGCTCCTCGATGAGCTCCTCGCGGTCGGTGATCGTGTGCTCGGTCAGCGCCGGCAGGGTCTCCGGGAGCAGCTTGCGCACCTGCTCGTCGGTGTGGGTGGCGAGCAGCGCCTTGCCGAGCGAGGTCGAGTGCGCGGGCAGCCGGCGCCCGACCCGGGTGAACGGCCGCAGGTAGTGCTGGGACTGGCGCGTCGCCAGGTAGACCACGTTGGTGCCGTCGAGCCGCGCGAGGTGGATGGTCTCGGTGGTGTCGTCGGAGAGCCGGTCCAGCGTCGGCCGGGCGGCGGTGACGACCTCGTCGCCGTCGATGTACGAGGTGCCGACGAGCAGCGCCCGCACCCCGATGCCGTACCGCGTGCCGGTGGCGTCCGTCTCCACCCAGCCCAGCTCGACCAGGGTGCGCAGCAGCATGTACAGGCTGGACTTGGGGTAGCCGACGGCCTCCTGGACGGCGGCGAGCGAGTGCATCCCGGGGCGCCCGGCGAAGTACTCCAGCAGCTCCACGGTCCGCACCGCGGACTTCACCTGTGCCCCACCCGCGTCGGCAGTCGCCATGACCCTCGCCCCTTTTTCCGTTGTCCGGTCGTCCCGGCGATCGCCCCGGCCCGCCCCGGCCTCCTGGCCGAGCGGCCCCTTGTGGAGACGGCCGGGCCGTCAATAGAGTCCCTCGCAGACGCGTTCATCTACGGGAACAGCGTTCAGAATAGCGAACAGGGGCGTGGCTGTGGCGGCAGAACCAGTGTGGAGTGTGGACCCCCGGACGGGGAAGCCGCGCGAGCAGGTTGCGGTGGAGGCCACAGCGGAGGAGGTCGACCGGGCCGTCCGGGCCGCGCACGGCGCCCGGGACGCGCTCGCCGACCGCGCGGTGCGGGCCGCCTTCCTCCGTACGGCCGCCGACCTCCTCGACGAGGCGCGCGAGCACGTCATCGAGGCCGCCGACGCCGAGACCGCCCTCGGGCCGGTCCGCCTCACCGGCGAACTCGCCCGGACCACCGCCCAGTTGCGGGGCTTCGCCGACGTCGTCACGGAGGGGTCCTTCCTCGACATCCGGATCGACCTCCCCGACCCGGACGCCACCCCGCCCCGGTCCGACATGCGCCGCTGGAAGATCCCGCTCGGCGTCGTCGCCGTCTACGCGGCCAGCAACTTCCCGCTCGCCTTCTCGGTCCCCGGCGGCGACACCGCGAGCGCCCTCGCCGCCGGCTGCCCCGTGGTGGTCAAGGCCCACCCCGACCACCCGGCCACCGCCGAGCTCTGCGCCGCCCTGCTGCGCCGGGCCGCGGCCAAGGAGGGCCTGCCCGAGGACGTCGTCGTCCTCGTCCACGGCTTCGACGCGGGCGTGGAGCTCGTCCGCCACCCGCTCGTCGCGGCGGCGGGCTTCACCGGTTCGGTACGCGGCGGACGGGCGCTCTTCGACGCCGCCGCCGCCCGGCCCGTACCCATCCCCTTCCACGGCGAACTCGGCTCCCTCAACCCGGTCGTGATCACCCCGGCCGCCGCCGAGGAGCGCCCCGAGGAGATCGGGGCCGGCCTGGCCGGCTCCATGACCCTGGGCGCGGGCCAGTTCTGCACCAAGCCCGGATTCGTCCTGGCCCCCCGGGGTGACGCGGGCGACCGCTTCCTCGCCGCGCTCACCGCCGGGGTCAGCGAGACCGAACCGGCCGTGATGCTCGACCACCGCATGCGGGACGCCTTCGTCACCGGGGTCGCCGAGCGCGGCGCGCTCGACGGGGTACGGACCCCCGTCACCCCGGGCGCGGGCGGCGAGCACACGGTCAGCGCCGGCGTCCTCGCCGTCGACGCCGACCGGCTCACCGGCGGCGACCACCACCTCCTCCTGGAGGAGTGCTTCGGACCCGTCACCGTCGTCGCCCGCTACTCCTCCCGCGAGGAGGTCACCGCCGTCCTCGGCCTGCTGCCGGGCAACCTCACCGCCACCCTGCACATCGCCGAGGAGGACGAGGCCGCGGCTCCGCTCCTCGCCGAACTCACCCCGCTCGCGGGCCGCGTCCTCGTCAACGGCTGGCCCACCGGGGTCGCCGTCGCCGCCGCGCAGCACCACGGCGGCCCCTACCCGGCCACCACCTCCACCAGCACCTCGGTCGGCGCGACCGCGATCGAGCGCTGGCTCCGCCCGGTCACCTACCAGTCGACCCCGGACCACCTGCTCCCGCCGGAGCTCCGGGACGGCAACCCGCTGGACCTGCCGAGGCGTTGACCTTCAGTGCCGCACGCGCACCACGATCTTCCCGGTGTGCGTGTCGGACTCCATCAGTCGATGGGCGTCGGTGATCCGCTCCAGACCCTCGAAGGTCTCGGCGATCACCGGCGCCAGGGAGCCGTCCCGCAGCCCCGAGCCGATGAACCCGGCCGCGCGCCGCCGCCCCTCCTCGGTCCCGGCGAGCGCGCCGTTGGCGTATCCGTGCGTGGTGATCGGCCAGTTCATCGACAGCTCGGCCGGCCGCGGGTCCAGCCAGCCGTACAGCACGGCGGTGCCGCCGGGCCGCAGCGCGTCCCCGAGCCGGGCGAAACCGGGCCCGCCGATCGCGTCGAACGCCAGGTCCGCGCCGGCCCCACCCGTGATCCGCCGCACCTCCTCCACCACGGCATCGGCGTCCTTGGCCTCCGTCGTGATCACGTGCGCGGCCCCGAGCTCCAGGAGCCGCTTCCGCTTGGCCTCGCCGCGCGTGGTGGCGATCGGCACCGCGCCGACCCGCAGCGCCGTCTGGATCGCGGCCGTCCCCACCCCGCTCGACGCGCCCGTGATCACCACGTGGTCGCCGGGGCGCAGCCCGCCGGTCAGGACCATCCCGCCGTACGCGGTGAAGTACGTCAGCCAGACCGCCGCCCCCGTCACGGCGTCCACCCCCTCGGGCCGGGCCACCACGTACTCCTCCGGCAGTACCACCCGCTCCGCGTACACGCCGTGGATCCCGAAGTCGAAGTTCGCCGCCGCCATCACCGGATCGCCCGGGGCGTAGGCGGTGACGCCCGCGCCGACCGCCTCCACCACGCCGGCCGCCTCGTAGCCGAGCCGCGAACCGGGCAGCGTCGCCGGGTAGTAGTAGGTGCCCGCGCGGAACAGCACCTCGGCGCGGTTGAGTCCGATCGCCTCGACCCGTACGAGCACCTCCCCGGGCCCGGGGTCGGGCAGCGCCACCTCCTCCACCGTCAGCACCTCGGGGCCGCCGATCTCGTGGAAGAGAACCGCCTTGGTCGTCCTGTCGGTTGTCGTCGTCATGCCTCGACCGTAGGGGGGCTCGGCAAGACGATCCATATCTCTTTGACTCCTGGTCATATCCGATCGTCTCGCCGCCCTCGACGAGGAGTACGGTGCCGGGATGGACGTACTGAGCGATGCCATCGCCGCCATGCGCACCGGGCGGCCCCACTCCTCCCGCACGGTCCGCTTCGCGCCCTGGGGCTTCCGCTTCTCCCCGAGCAGGGGCGCCGGATTCCACGTCGTCCTCCAGGGTGCCGCCTGGCTCCTGCCCCCGGACGACGCCGCCCCCGTCAGGCTCGGCCCCGGTGACGTCGTCCTGCTCGCCCACGGCACCGGCCACGGCCTCGCGGACCGGCCCGACACCCCGCTCGTCGACGCCCTGCCGGCCGCCGACGGCTCCTGGCCCACCGTGCCCGACCGGGGGCCCGTCGGCGCCGAGGAGACCCTGCTCCTCTGCGGCGCCTACCAGCTCAGCCGGGCCCGCGCGCATCCGCTCCTCACCGAGCTGCCCCCGTACGTCCACCTCCCCGCCCGGGTCGGCGCCCACCCCCGGCTGCGGGCCGCCGTCGACCTGCTCGGCGCCGAACTCGCCGAACCCCAGCCGGGATCCGACGCGATCGTGCCCGCGCTGCTCGACACCCTGCTCCTCTACCTGCTGCGCACCTGGTGGCTCGCCGAGTGCGGCGACCGGTCCGTCGGCTGGTCGGCCGCCCTGAGCGACCCGGTGGTCGCCGGAGCCCTCCGGGCCCTCCACGACGATCCGGCCAGAGCCTGGACGGTCGAGGAACTCGGCGCCCTCGGCGGCCTCTCCCGCGCGGCCTTCGCCCGCCGCTTCACCGCCCTCGTCGGCCGGTCCCCGCTCGCGTACCTCACGTGGTGGCGCATGACGACGGCGGGCCGCCTCCTGCGCACGGACGACCTCCCGCTCCGCGCGGTGGCCGAACGCTCCGGCTACTCCTCGGAGTTCGCCTTCGCCAAGGCCTTCAAGCGGGAGTACGGGGTGGCGCCGGGCCAGTACCGCAAGGGCGCCTGATCCCGCTCAGCGGCTCCGGCGGCCCGGCAGGCGCAGCGAGGCCAGGGTCGTCAGGGCCAGCAGACCCGCGCTGATCAGCAGGCTCGTCCGGAGCGCCGTCTCCATGCCGGCCATGTCGTGGGCCGCCAGCGAGCCGAAGACCGCGATCGCGAGCGCGCCCGCCGTCTGGCGGATCGCGTTGAGCAGGCCCGCCGCCGTGCCCGCGCGTTCCGCAGGCACCGCCTCCATCATCGAGGCGATCAGCGGCGGCAGCGAGAAGCCCGCACCCAGCGCCAGCGGCACGAGCAGCAGGGCCTGCGCGGGCAGGGAGGAATCCGCGTCCACGGTGAGCAGGCCGAGCAGGCCGGCCACCGCGACCGCCTGGCCCACCACGATCGGCAGCCTCGCCCCGTACCGGGCCGCGGCCTTCGCCGACAGGAGGTTCACCCCGGCGAGCAGTCCCGTCATCGGCAGGAACATCAGCCCCGCGCCCAGCGCCGAGAGGCCGAGCACCTGCTGGAAGAAGAGACTGAAGACGAAGATCATCCCGTAGAAGGCCACGCTGTTCGCCGCGCCCGCCGTCACCGCCACCGCCACCGTCGTGTTCCGGAAGAGCCCCAGCGGCACCATCGGATGGCGCCGCCGCGCCTCGATCAGCAGGAAGGCGGCCAGGGCGACCCCCGCGACCCCCAGCGCCCACCGGCCCTCCGTACCGCCCTCGATGGCCGCGAAGGTCAGCGCGCCGACCGCCGCCGTCGCCGTCAGCTGCCCCGGCAGGTCGAGCGGCGCGGGCCGCCGCTCCGAGCGCGCCACCCGGGTCAGCAGCGCGAGCGCGAGGAGCCCGAGCGGCAGGTTGACGAAGAAGATCCCGCGCCAGCTCCAGGCCGTCGTCAGGGCCCCGCCCACGACGGGGCCGAGCGCCACCGCGACCGTCCCGCCCGCCGCCCACAGCGACACCGCCCGCGCCCGCCGCCCCGGATCGCCGTACGCCTCGCGCACCAGGGCGAGCGAGGCCGGCAGCATCACGGCCGCCGCCGCGCCCTGCACCGCCCGGGCGGCGAGCAGCGAGGGGAGGCCGGGGGCCAGACCGCAGGCGGCCGAGGCGAGGGTGAAGACGACGACCCCGACCCCGTACGCCCGGGCCGCCCCGAACCGGTCGGCGAGCGCCCCGCTGGACAGCAGGAGCGCGGCGAACACCAGCGTGTACGCGTCGACCACCCACTGGAGACCGGTCATGTCCGTGCCCAGGTCGGCGCCGATCGCGGGCAGGGCGACGTTGACCACCGACGTGTCGAGGGTGATGAGGGCGAAACCGAGCGTCGCGGTGGCCAGCGCCGGACCGGGGGAGGGAGGCGTTCCGTCAGGGGCGTCGGGACGGGCGGCGGGGGCTTCGGTGAGGTCGGTCGATGACATGTCCCCACCTTCGTGACCGGCGCGGACGTAGAGTAGTGGCCCGAATGCCATATGCCCGGAGGTTCTGGCCATGCCGATCACGCGCGCCGTCCCGCGTGCCCAGCGCGTCGCCGTCATCGCCGCCCCGCCCGTCTCCCTGTTCAACCTGGCCATTCCCGAGATGCTCTTCGGGAAGGTCGAGATCGACGGCCGGCCCGGGTACGAGACGGTCATCTGCGCCCCCGACCCCGGTCCCGTCGCCACCACCGGGGGCCTCGACCTGCTCGTGCCGCACGGCCTCGACGCCGTGGACGCCGCCGACACCGTGGTCCTCGCGGGCAGCGGCTCGTACACGGACCCCGACCCCCGCATCCTCGACGCGCTGCGCCGTGCCGCCGCCGCGGGCAAGCGGATCGCCTCCATCTGCACCGGCGCCTTCGCGCTCGCCGAGGCCGGCCT
Organism: Streptomyces sp. NPDC058650; assembly: GCF_042717315.1. NCBI lineage: Bacteria > Bacillati > Actinomycetota > Actinomycetes > Kitasatosporales > Streptomycetaceae > Streptomyces > Streptomyces sp. NPDC058650. The sequence continues at coordinate 82,480 of NZ_JBHXRL010000006.1, read as the reverse complement.
GCTCGACGGCCGGGCGGCGACGACGTACTGGGCGTACCGGGAGCTGCTCGCCGAGCGGCACCCGGCCGTCGACCTCCAGGACGACGTCCTCTTCGTCCAGGACGGCCCCCTCCTGACCTCCTCCGGATACGCGGCGGGCATCGACCTCTGCCTCCACGTCATCCGCACCGACCACGGCGCGGCCGTCGCCAACACCGTCGCCCGCCTCGCCCTCGTCGCACCCGTACGGCCCGGCGGGCAGACCCAGTTCACCCAGACCCCGCTGCCGCCCGAGCGCGGGATCTCCTTCGCCGACACGCGCGCGTGGGCCATGGGGCGCCTCGACGAACCGCTCACGCTCACCGACCTCGCCCGGCACGCCGGGACCTCCGTCCGCACCCTCTCGCGCCGCTTCCACGCCGAGACCGGGGTCAGCCCGCTCCAATGGCTCCTCCACCAGCGCGTCGAGCGGGCCAAGGAACTCCTGGAGGCCACCTCCCTCGGCATGGAGCAGGTGGCCCGCGCGAGCGGCCTCGGCACGGCGGACTCGCTCCGGCAGCACCTGCTGCGGCGCACCGGCCTCACCCCGAGCGCGTACCGGGCCTCCTTCAGCCGCCTGGCCACCCGGACCGAGCTCCCCGGAACCGGAGCGCGCGCCGCCGCGTCCTGAACGTTCATGATCCGATACGCGACCGCCGCCGATCTCGACGCCGTCACCGCGCTCCACGCCGAAGCCCGGGCCACCTACTACCGCGGCCACCTCCCCGAGTCCGCCTACGCGGGCCCCGACGAGCTCGCCCGCTCCCGGACCGGCTGGGCGGGCGCGATCGAGCGCGGGGCCGTGCTGTGCGCCGAGCTCGACGGGGAGGTCGCCGGGATCGCCGCCTACGGCGAGCGCGACGGCGTGATGTTCCTCAGCCAGCTGCACGTGGCCCCCGCCCTCTGGCGCCGGGGCGTCGGCGCCGCCCTCCACGCGGCCTGCGTCGAGGCCTGGCGGGCGGCCGGGGTGACCGCCGCCGTCCTGGAGGTCTTCGAGAAGAACGAGCGCGCCCAGGCCTTCTACGCGGCCCACGGCTGGACCCCCGATCCGGTCTCTCCGCGCTCCGGCAACCACCTCGTGCTCCGCCTCACACCCGCGCCGGAAACGGAATGAACAGGACCGGCAGGGGCGTTCCCGACGACGAACGCCCGCACCGCAATCCCTCGGAGAGAACTCACATGCGCGTCGAGATTTGGTCCGACATCGCCTGCCCCTGGTGCTATGTCGGAAAGGCCCGCTTCGAGAAGGGCCTCGCCGCCTTCGCCCACCGCGACGACGTCGAGGTCGTGCACCGCTCGTTCGAGCTCGACCCCCACCGCGCCAAGGGCGACACCGGCCCGGTCCTGGAGATGCTGGCGAAGAAGTACGGCCGGACCGTCGACGAGGCCCGCGCCATGGAGCAGCACGTCGCCGACAACGCGCACGCCGAGGGCCTCGGCTACCGCACCGACGGCCGCGACCACGGCAACACCTTCGACATCCACCGGCTGCTCCACCTCGCCAAGGCGCGCGGCCGGCAGAGCGAGCTGCTCGACCTGGCCTACCGCGCCAACTTCGCCGAGGAGCGCTCCGTCTTCGACGCCGAGACCCTGGCGACGCTCGGCGTGGAGGCCGGTCTCGACGAGGCCGAGGTCCGGGCCGTCCTCGCCGACGAATCGGCCTACGCCGACGCGGTACGGGAGGACGAGCGCGAGGCCGCCGAACTCGGCGCCAACAGCGTGCCGTTCTTCGTCCTCGACCGCCGCTACGGCGTCTCCGGCGGCCAGCCCGCCGAGGTCTTCACCCAGGCCCTGGAGCAGGCCTGGCAGGGCCGTGCCCTCCAGCCGGTCGGCGGCGACGCCGGCACTGATGCCTGCGGCCCGGACGGCTGCGAGGTCCCGCAGGCCTGACCGGTGCAGCGCACCCGGTCTGACCTGCGCGGATAAGGGCGTCTTGGAGATTCCCCACGGTCGAATCACCATTGACGGGTGATCGTGGGGAATCCAGGGTGGGGGCATGGATTCCCTGCATCAGTCGCTCGGCGGCGCCGAGTTCGCGCCCAAGAAGACCTATCTGAACACCTCCGCCTGCGGGTTGCTGCCCCGCCGGACGATCGACGCCGTCACGCTCCTCGCCGAGGAGACCGCCGACGGCCGCTCCGACGGCGCGGGCAGCTTCGCGATCGTCGACGAGGCCCGGGCGGCCTTCGCGCGGCTCGCCCACGTCCCGCACGAGCGCGTCTCCGTCGGCAGTTCCGTCGCCGTGCACTGCGGGATGATCGCCCAGTCGATGCCCGCGGGCTCCGAGATCCTCTTCCCCGAGGGCGACTTCTCCTCCGTCATCACCCCGTTCACGATCCGCGGCGACCTCAAGGCCCGCTTCGTGCCCCTGGAGCGGCTCGCCGAGTCCGTCCGCCCCGAGACGGCGCTCGTCGCCTTCTCGGCCGTGCAGTCGGCGGACGGCCGGACGGCCGACTTCGCGGCGGTACGGGCCGCGGCGGCCGCCCACGGCGCCCGGACGCTCCTGGACGCCACGCAGTCGGCGGGCTGGCTGCCGCTGCACGCGGGGGAGTGGGACTACACGGTCACCGGTGGCTACAAGTACCTGCTCTGCCCGCGCGGGGCGTCCTTCCTCACCGTCACCGAGGAGGCGCAGGACTCGCTGCTCGCGATCCACGCCAACTGGGTCACGGGCGAGGAGCTGTGGGTGAACAGCTACGGCCCGGTCCGCGAACTGGCCCGCTCCGCGCGCCGCTTCGACGAGCCCGTGGCCTTCCTCTCGTACCACGGGGCGGCCCGCTCGCTCGCGCTGCTCGAAGAGATCGGCATCGACCGTATCGAGGCCCACGACAAGGGGCTCGCGGCCCGCTTCCGCGCCGGACTCGTGGAGCTCGGCCACGCGCCGGTCATGGACGACTCGACGGTCGTCGCGATCCCCGGCCTCGGCGACCGGGCGGACGCGCTGCGCGACGCCGACGTGCTGCTCTCCGCCCGCGCGGGCAACCTGCGGGCCTCGTTCCACCTCTACAACACGGTGGCGGACGTCGACCGCGTCCTGGACGTCCTGGCGGGCTGAGTCCGGCGGGGGCCCGGTGCGGGACCCGCCACGGGGCCCGCCACAGGACGCGGCGGTGCCCCCCGCCGGCGCCCCGCCCCCGCCGTCAGCAGCTCTTCGGCAGCGGCGGGCAGTCGCCCTCCTCGCCCGCCTCCTCGTACAGGTTGTCCGCGACGAGCCCGAGCAGGCGGGCCAGCTCCGCCCGGTCGGCCGGGGCGAGCCCGCCGAGCGACAGGTCCTCCAGGCCCTTCCAGGCGCCCTCGACCCCGGCGCGCAGCGCCAGGCCCTCGTCCGTCGCCTCCACCAGGACCGCGCGCCGGTCGGCGGGGTCCGGGCGGCGGCGGACGTAACCGCACTGCTCCAGGCGCTGGAGCATCTTCGTCACCGTCGACGGGTCGAGCCCGAGGGACTGGATCAGCTCCGACTGGCGGACCGGCCCGGAGTCCCACAGGCGCATCATCATCAGCTCCTGCCCCGGGTAGAGGCCGAGCTCCCGCAGCCGTCTCCCCATGGCGATCCGGTGCATCCGGGCGACCCGCGCCAGGGTGTGGCTGACGGGCCCGCCGCGCGCGGCGTCCGGCAGCGGTTCGCCGCACACGCCGGTGGGCGACGCGGCGCGGGGCTCGGTACAGGCGGGGTCGGTTCCGGACATCAGGGCTCCTCGTGACGGCTCTCCCAGAAGATTACCTTGGTCGGCCAATGAATGGGTTACAGTGACAACGGCCCGATTAGTTGGCCGACCACATAATGATGTGAGGGAACCGCCATGACCACTGCCTTCGACCCCGTCGACCTCGCCGGCACCCGTCTCGCCAACCGCATCGCCATGGCCCCCATGACCCGGAGCCGGGCCGAGAGCGAGAGTCGTACCCCCACCGCGCTCGTCGCCGAGTACTACGCCCAGCGCGCCTCGGCCGGCCTCATCATCACCGAGGGCGCCCAGCCGACCGCCATCGGTCAGGGCTACCCCGACACCCCTGGCCTGCACAGCGCCGAGCAGATCGCCGCCTGGCGCGAGGTCACCGACGGCGTCCACGAGCGCGGCGGCCGGATCTTCGCCCAGCTGATGCACGCCGGCCGGATCAGCCACCCCCAGGTCCTCGGCGACGGCCGCCACCCCGTCGGCCCCTCCCCGGTCGCCCCGGCCGGTCAGCTCTTCGCCGGCTCCGGCCTCATCGACTTCGTCGCCCCGCGCGAACTCACCGCCGACGAGGTACGGGAGACGATCGCCGGCTTCGCCACCGCCGCCCGCAACGCGGTGGAGGCCGGCTTCGACGGCGTCGAGATCCACGGCGCCAACGGCTACCTGGTCCAGCAGTTCCTCTCCACCAACTCCAACCTGCGCACCGACGAGTGGGGCGGCCCGGTCGAGAACCGCATCCGCTTCGCCGTCGAGGTCGTCAAGGCCGTCGCCGCCGAGATCGGCCCCGAGCGCACCGGCCTGCGCGTCTCCCCGGCCAACACCTACAACGACATCGCCGAGACCGACACCGCCGAGGTCTACCCCGCCCTCGTCGAGGCGATCGACCCGATCGGCATCGCGTACCTCCACGTCACGGAGCCCGTGCCCGAGGTCCGCGAGCTGACCCTCGCCCTGCGCAAGGCGTTCTCCGGAACCTTCATCCTGAACCCGGCCAGGGCGTCGGGGCCGACCGGGCCCGACGCCCTGGCCCTGATCGAGGACGGCACCGCCGACCTCGTCGCGTACGGGGCGCTGTTCCTCGCCAACCCCGACCTGCCCGCCCGGCTCAAGGCCGGCGGCCCGTTCAACACCCCGGACGACGCGACCTTCTTCGGCGGCGACCACCGCGGCTACACCGACTACCCCGCGCTGTAGCCCGTGCCACGCACGACGAAGGGCGGGGTCCGGTCGCCGGACCCCGCCCTCGTGCCCGTACGTCCTACTTCCAGGCATCCGTGACCGCGCGCCGCGCGCCCTCCAGATCCACCGGGCGGCCCGTGTCGCCGAGTGCCGCGCCCAGCGCCGCGAGCGAGGACTGCACGGCCCCCGGAGTCGCGTCCACCCCGTAGTGGTTGACCCGGATCATCTCCTTGGCCAGCGCCCCGCCGCCCGCGATCAGCGGCAGCGACGGATCCGCGGAGAGGGCCTTCGCGACCAGCTCCGAGGCGTCCACCCCGGCCGGCACGCGCAGCGTCGTCGCGACCGGGGCCGCGTCCTTCGCCTCGCGCACGTACGGCTCCAGGCCGCCGCCGAGCGCCGACGCACCCGCCCGGGTCGCCGCCGCGGCCGAGGCGTGCCGGGCCATCAGCGCCTCCAGCCCCTCCGACTCGATCCGCTCCACACAGGCCTCAAGGGCGAGCATCTCCAGCTGCGCCGGAGCGTGCAGCAGCGCCTTCCGGCCGCCGTCGATCCACCGCTCCTTCCAGTCCAGGAGGGAGAGGTACGAGCGACGGGGCGCGGCCGGGTTCGCGGCGAACCGCTCCCAGGCCCGCGCGCTCACCGAGACCGCCGAGACGCCCGCCGGGCCGCCCATCGCCTTCTGCGCGCCGATGATGCACATGTCCACGCCCCACGCGTCCGGCAGCACCGGCTCCGCGCCGATCGACGCCACCGCGTCCAGGTAGAACAGCGCGCCGTGCGCCCGGACGACCTCGCCGATCTCCGCGACCGGGTTGGTGTTCCCGGTCGCCGCCTCCGCGTGCACGAGCGACACGAAGTCGATCTCCGGGTGCTCGGCGAGCGCCCGCTCCACCTGAGCGGCCGTCACCGCCGTGTGGAAGGGCACCTCCAGGTCGACCACGGTCGCGCCGCAGTCCCGCAGCCAGTTGCCGAAGGTCTGCCCGTACGGACCGGTGACGACGTTCAGCGCGGTCGAACCGGCCCGCGCCCCGCTGCGGATGCACCCCTCCAGAGGAAGCAGCGCCTCGCCCTGGGTGATCACCACGTCCTGCTCCGTGGAGAGCAGCGCGGCCACCCGCCGCTCGATCGACGCGAACTGCGCGGCGGTCAGCGGGGCCAGGTCCAGGAGCGGATGTGTCACGGTCACGTCGGTGCCTCTTCGACTCGGTGCGGTGTGGTGCGGTGCTGCGTGGGCGGAACTCCCGATCAGGGTACCGACGGACGGCCCGCCCTCCCCTTGGCCCACCTGTACAAAAGGGATCTTCGTTCTGATCCAACCGTCACGGGACATCAGGTGTCCAACAGGACGACGGACCGGGCACGGGCCCCGTCCGGCGCACCCCCGCAGCCGCCCGGAACCTCCCACTCGCGCCGACGACCGCAACCACGACTTCGACGGCGACGGCTTCGACGACGTCCTCGTCGGCGTTTACCGGGGCGGCCGGAACGGGCCCGCCGGAGCCAGCGGCGTCGGCACCCCGCCGCAGTGGTGGACCCAGAACTCCGCCGGGGTGCCGGGCGCGTCCGAGCGCGGCGACGGCTGGGGCGCCGACCTCTCCCTTGGCGACACCAACCGCGACGGCCGCGCCGACCTCGCGATCGGCGCCCCCGGCGAGGACATCGGCACCGTCGCCGACGCGGGCATGGTCACGGTCCTGCGAGGCACCGCCCGCGGCCTGACCGGCACCGGCGCCGCCTCCTGGACGCAGGACTCGCCCTCCGTCCCCGGCGGCGTCGAGCGCGGCGACCGCTTCGGCGGCCAGGTCCGGCTCGTCGACCCCGACGCCGACGGCCGCTTCTCGCTGCTCGCGGCGGCCCCCGGCGAGAACACCGCGGACGGGCACGTCTGGGTCCTCCCCGCGCGTACGGGAGGGATCGGCGCGACCGGGTCGTGGAGCTTCGGCGTCGCCTCCTTCGGCGGGCCCTACCTGGACGCCCGCTACGGGAGCGCGATCGACGAGTGACCCCCTCGAGCGGGGGTCCCGGCCCGGGCACCCGCCCTCGTACAGTGCACACATGAGCGATCACGCGGTGCTGCATGTGAAGGGGCGGGTGCTCGTCGGCCCTGAGGACGTACGGGACGAACTCTGGTGCGTCGACGGGCGGATCACCTACGACCGGCCCGCCGCCGAGGCGGTGACCGTCGAGGGCTGGGCGCTGCCCGGCCTGGTCGACGCCCACTGCCACGTCGGACTCGACCGGCACGGCCCTGTCGACGAGGCCACCAGCGAGAAGCAGGCCCTCACCGACCGGGACGCGGGCACGCTCCTGATCCGGGACGCCGGTTCGCCCTCCGACACCCGCTGGATCGACGAGCGCGAGGACCTCCCGAAGATCATCCGCGCGGGCCGGCACATCGCCCGTACCCGCCGCTACATCCGTAACTACGCCCACGAGATCGAGCCCGCCGACCTCGTCGCGTACGTCGGCCGCGAGGCCCGGCGCGGCGACGGCTGGGTCAAGCTCGTCGGCGACTGGATCGACCGCGACGCGGGCGACCTCACCGCCTGCTGGCCGCGCCCCGAGGTCGAGGCGGCCATCGCCGAGGCGCACCGGCTCGGCGCCCGGGTCACGGCGCACTGCTTCGCCGAGGACTCCCTCCGCGACCTCGTCGAGGCGGGCATCGACTGCGTCGAGCACGCCACCGGCCTCACCGAGGACACGATCCCGCTCTTCGCCGAGCGTGGCGTCGCCATCGTCCCGACCCTGGTGAACATCGCGACGTTCCCGCATCTCGCCGACGGCGGCCAGGAGAAGTTCCCGCGCTGGTCGGCCCATATGCGCAGGCTGTACGAGCGGCGGTACGACACCGTCCGCGCCGCCTTCGACGCCGGCGTCCCCGTCTTCGTCGGCACCGACGCGGGCGGCTCCCTCGCCCACGGGCTCGTCGCCGAGGAGGTCGAGGAACTGACCCGCGCCGGCATCCCGCCGGTCGACGCGCTCTCGGCCACGGCCTGGGGCGCCAGGGCCTGGCTCGGCCGCCCCTCCCTGGAGGAGGGCGCTCCCGCCGACCTCGTCGTCTACGGCGAGGACCCGCGCGCGGACGTCCGCGTCCTCGCGGCGCCGCGGCGGGTCGTCGTCAACGGCCGGGTGGTCGGCTGACCGCCCGGCCGGTCGGCGGGCCGGTCAGCGGGCCGGTCGGCGGGCCGGTCGGCGGGCCGGTCGGCGGGCCGGTCGGCGGGCCTGTCAGCGGGCCTGTCTGCGGGCCTGTCGGCGGGCCTGTCGGCGGGCCGGTCAGCGGGTCAGGAAGGCGAGCCGGGCCCGCTTCTCCGGGATGAAGACCTCCGGCAGGTCCACCTCGGGCAGGACGACCTCAGGGCCCAGCTCGAAGCCGGCCCGGACCATCCGGGCGATCGCCTTCTCGTTGGCGGCGTCGGGCTCGACGACGACCCGGGTGCGGTCCCTCAGCGAGAAGGCGACGAGCGCGCTGATGAGTCCGGCTGTGAAGCCGGACCGGGGGGTCGCGCTCGGCGCGATCAGGAAGTGGACGCCGATGTCGCCGGGCTCCACCGTGTAGCACTCGCTGACCCGGTCCGCCTCGGGATCGTACGTCTGGAACAGTGCGACGGGCTCCCCGTCCAGGCCGACCAGGAAGCCGTGGTGGGTGGTGAGCGAGTCCAGGTGCGCGTAGATGTCCCGGACCTGCTCGACGGTGGTCCCGCCCATGCCCCAGAACCGGGCGCGCTCCTCGTTGACCCAGCCGTGCAGGAGTGGGGCGTCGCGGTCGGGCTCGATGGGCCGGATCGTGACGGTGCCGAAGCCCTCGACGCTCTGGACGTGTACGGCGGTGGTCATCCCTGCTCCTTGGTGAGGTACTGCCAGTCGGTCGTGACGGGGGCGAGCTCGCCCCGCAGCCACAGGGGGAGCTGGTCGCGGTGGTGCGGGTCGCCGGGCACCCCGGACGCCCCGAACGGCACGATCCAGCCACTCCGTTCGCGGTCGGCGAGGTCCCAGACGTAGCGGGCGGCGGAGGCGCGGGCGCTCCGGTCGGTCCAGCCGGGCACGCTCGACGTGGACAGGACGCAGTCGTGGTCCCCGGCGAGCCCCGGCCACTGCGCGTCGTCGGTGTCGGGGAGCGCCTGCCAGGGCGCGAGGCGGTGGGTCACGCCCCACGCGGCGGGCGGCTCAGCGGCCCCGACCTCCGCGAGGGCCTCGCGCACGATCCGGTCGACGTCCCCGGCCGGCACGGGCCCGGCCGTGAGCAGCGTCTCCAGGGCGTAGGCGACCCGGGGTCCGAGGGCCAGCCAGGGACGGAACAGCTCGGGGTACGGGGCGGGTTCGCGCAGCGCCGCGAAGGCCTCGTGCCCGGCGAGCCGCCGCACCACGGCGCCGCGCACGGCCGCGTACAGGCCCGCGTCGGTGCTCTCCGCCGCCATCCGCCGGTCCCAGCCGAGCAGCCGCTCGCGCACGGCGGAGGCGGCGGGGGTGAGGCCATCGGCCACCCGCCGCACCGCCGCGAGGAGGCGGGCCGCCGAGGGGTTGTCGGTGTCGGTGTGGACGGCGGTCGTGGACTCCGGGGTCCACTCCGACGAGGCGTCGAGGAGCTCGCCGATGCGGGCGGCCCGGTGCGGCGGGGCGAACTCGACGCCGAGGGGCGCGGCGAGCCCCCGGGCGTTGGCCATGACGGCGTGGCCGCGGACCTCGGCGCGGGGCAGCGGCGCGGGCGCGGGCTCCCAGTCGTGCGCCGGATCCCAGGCGGGTACGAGACGCAGGGAGTTGGCCCGGTCCCGTACGGGTACGTGGCCGGCGACCCGGTGCAGCAGCCCGCCCCGGGTGTCGGCGGCCTGGACGACGTTCACGGGCTCGACCCAGCCGTCGAGGGCCGCGTCCACATCGGCGACGGTCCGGGCGCGCAGCAGCCCGGGCAGGGCCCCGAAGCCGAGCTCCCCGGTGACCCGGGGCGGGTACCGGAGGGCGACGGCCTCCCACTCCGAGGAGTCGTGTCCGGGCTCGCCGTCCGCCCCGATGATCACGGGTCCCCGGTCCGTCTCCACCACCTCGATCACGACGGGCTCGCCGCCCGCGACCTCGATCGTCTCCGTGTGCGCCGCCGCCGGGCGCCACCCCTCGGGGCCGAAGGCCTCGACGTCGCCGCCCGGCAGCCGGCGGAGCCGCTCCCGGTACAGGTCCTGGTAGTCGGCCATGGCGTTGGTGATCGCCCAGGCCACCGAGCCGGTGTGGCCGAAGTGGGCGAGCCCGGGGACGCCGGGCACGGCGATGCCCACGACGTCGTACGCGGGGCAGGCGAGCCGGATCTGCTGGTAGACGCCCGGCGCCTCGATGAACCGGTGCGGGTCGCCGGCCACCAGCGCCGCGCCGCTCGCGGTCCGCTCGCCGGACACCACCCAGCCGTTGGAGCCCGCGGTGCCGGGGCCGTCCGTCGCGAAGAGCTCCGTCCACTCCTCGCCGAGCCGGGTGGCGACCTGCTCCCGCCACAGCTTGGTGGGGAAGCCCGCGAAGAGGATGTGGGTGGAGAGCCAGACGGCGAGCGGGGTCCACGGCTCCCACCGCCCGGGTACGAGGCCGGTCTCCGCGAACTCGGGTGCGCGGCCGGCCCCGTCCGCCAGGCCGTCGTTGACGCCGTCCACGTACGCGCGGACCCAGGCGGCCGTCGGCGCGTCGGAGGCTTCGAGGCGCGCGAAGCAGCGGCGGGCGGTGTCGGCGAGCCGCGCCTGCCGGGCGAAGGTGTCCCAGCCGAGCTCGGCGGCGCCGAGGAAGGCGGCGGTGGTGCCCTGGGCCCGGTGCCGCTCGACCTCCAGCTGCCAGGCGCGGTCGCGGGCGGTGACCCGGCCCTGGGCGAAGGCGAGTTCCTCCGGGTCCGTGGCGCGCAGATGAGGGACGCCCCAGGCGTCCCGGTAGACCTCGATGCTCACGGAGAACCCCGATCCCGTCCGTATCTTTTACAGAACCTTAGGTTAGGCTGACCTAAGTAATTTACAGGAGTCCAGGGGAGGAGATCACGGTGGGGCATGGCTGGCAGGGGGCGGTCCTCAAACTGTTTCGCGGCAAGGACTTCACGTTCACGGTGACGGGGGCCGAGCAGGTCACCGAGGACTACCGCAGGGTGCGCTTCACGGACGGCGGCCTGCTCGCCGCGGCCGGCATCCACCCGACGATGTGGGTGCGCCTCTGGTTCGACGACGCGGGCAAGCCGCACCAGCGCGCGTACACCCTGGTCGACCCCGACCTGACCGCGGGCACCTTCAGTCTCGAATTCGCCCTCCACGACGGCGTCGCCAGCCGCTGGGCCCGCGCCTGCGCCCCCGGCGACACCGTGGAGGCCACGCTCCAGGGCACCGGCTTCGAGGCGCCCGACCCGCTCCCCGCGCGGCTGCTCGTGGTCGGCGACCCGGCCTCCCTGCCCGCTGTCAACTCCCTGCTCGACGCGCTCCCCGGCGTCCCCGCCACCGTCTGGTTCGAGACGCAGCACGCCTCCGACGACGAGCTGCCGGTCCGGCTCGACCCCGCGCACCACGAGCTGCGCCGGGTCCCGCGCCAGGGCGGCGGTGCCGACCTCGTCGCCCGCGTGAAGGCCGAGCTGCCCGAGCTCGCGGACGCCGCCTCGTACGTCTGGATCGCCTGCGACGCGGCGACGACCCGCACGCTCGCCGCGTACGCCCGCAAGGAGCTCGCCCTTCCCAAGGAGCGTGTCCACGCGCTCGGGTACTGGCGCGCGAGCTGATCCCGCGCCCGGGGCGTCGCGTTGACGATCCGTTACCCCGGGCGGTGGCGGGTCGTTTTCACTTTCTCCCACGCGCCCCTGCACGCACCCACCCGTGCCCGCTCGTGCGAAAGACGCGGGACGTGCGGGAACGGTTGTGTCGAGAAAAATCGAAAATGAACACGGAAACCCCCCTTTGGAGTGAACTCACGTCAGGCGACTGTCGGTTCACTCTCCGTGCGTAAAGATTCCGGTGTCTCAAGTCGCCGAGGCCGCGCCGACCCACCGTCCCCGTGGTGAGCGGCCGGCGACGCCATGTCTCTTGTGGGGGTTCCACCATCTTGAACAGCAACACCTTCCGCGCGCCCGTACGCCGCACCGCCGCCGCCGCGACCGTGGCCGCCCTGGCCGTCGGCCCCGTGCTCCTCGCGGCCCCGGCGGCGCACGCCACGGGCGGCGAAGGGCGTGCCACCGCCGTCGTCCTGCGGGCCGGCCTCGACGTCTCCCTCCTCGGCGAGACGGTGAAGGTGCCGGTGCGCGCCTCGCTCAACGAGGTCAAGGCGCCCGAGACCGAGAGCGAGACCGCGCTCACCGTGAAGGTGCAGGGGGCCGAGGGCGGAAAGCCGATCGACATCCTCGCCGCCGAGGTCGCCACCTCCGAGGCCACCGTGAACAAGACGAAGGCCGAAGGCCACGTGAACCTGGTCAAGGCGAAGGTCCACGTCCCCGGCATTCCGCTGCTCTCCCTCATCGAGGTCGAGAAGGTCACCTCCAAGGCGCTGTGCGAGGTGGGGAAGAAGCCCGTCGCCGAGTCCAACGTCCTCGGGCACGTGACCGTCTTCGGCAAGAAGACCACCCTCTCCACCGGCGGCCGGACCCAGGTGACCGTGCCCGGCATCGGTCAGGTCACCCTGGACCTCTCCCGTACCTCCACCACCTCCCGCACCGCGGCGGCGACGGCCCTCGAACTCACGGTGGAGGTCGACCCGCTGAAGCTGGGCGTGGCCGAGGTCAACGGCACCGTGACGCTCGCCGAGGCGACCTGCGAGACGCCCGAGGGTCCGGCGCCGACGGAGGAGCCCACCAAGGAGCCCACGAAGCAGCCCACCGAGCGGCCGACGGAGCAGCCCACCCAGGAGCCCGGCGAGCGGCCCTCCGAGCAGCCCACACAGAAGCCCACCGTCGAGCCGGGCACCGACGGCGGCGTGAAGACCAACAACGGCGGCACCACCCCGACCGAGAACCTCGCCGAGACCGGTGGCAGCTCCTCCACCACGTACATCGCGGCGGGCGCGCTCGCCCTCCTGGTGGCCGGCGGCGGCGCGCTCGCGGTCACCCGCTCGCGTGCCCGCTCGCGCGGCTGACGGCCCGAGGGGGAGGCGCCGGGGGGTGCCGGAGGAGTAGGGGAAGCAGGAAAACGGAGGTGCGGGGAGGGCGACGGTGACGACGTCGCCCTCCCCGCACCACGTCGCCCTCCCCGCACCCCCTCGCGCGCTTCCTTACGGGGGCGGTCAGCCGCCCAGCAGGAGCGCCTGGTCCAAGGCCTGGAGGAAACGGTTCGTCGTGGCCCGGTCCCGGACCGCGAGCCGCAGCCAGTTCCGGTCGAGCCCCGGGAACGTGTCGCCCCGCCGGGCCGCGAAGCCGAGGAGGCGCAGCCGGTCCCGTATCGCGTCCGCCCCGTCGATCCGCAGCAGGACGAAGGGGCCCTCCGCCCCGGCGACCGTCCGCACCTCGTCGAACTCGGCGAGACCGGCGAGCAGATGCGCCCGCTCCACACCGATCCGGTGCGCCGCGTGCTCGGCCTCCGCGAGCGCCAGCCGCGACATACAGGCCTCCGCCGCCACCAGGGCCGGCGTCGACACCGGCCACAGCGGCTGCGCCCGCTCCAGCAGGGCGATCGTCTCCGGCTCGGCGAGGACGTACCCGATCCGCAGGCCCGCGAGCCCCCAGGTCTTGGTGAGGCTGCGCAGCACCACGAGCCCCGGCACATCGGTCCGCCCGGCCAGCGACTCCCGCTCGCCCGGCACCGCGTCCATGAACGCCTCGTCGACCACCAGCGTCCGCCCGGGCCGGGCCAGGGCGGCGATCGAGTCGGCCGGATGCAGGACGGAGGTCGGGTTCGTGGGGTTCCCGATCACCACCAGGTCCGCGTCCTCCGGCACCGCCGCCGGATCCAGCCGGAAACCGTCCTCCTCGCGCAGCAACACCCGGCCCACCTCGTGCCCGGCGTCGCGCAGCGCCGCCTCCGGCTCGGTGAACTGCGGGTGCACCACCACGGGCCGACGCGCCGGCAGCGCCCGCGCGAGCAGCACGAAGGCCTCCGCGGCGCCGGCCGTGAGGAGCACCCGGCCGGGCGGCAGATCGTGCCGCACGGCGACCGCGGCCCGCGCGGCACGGCCGTCGGGATAGGCCGCGAGGCCGGTCAGCGAATCGGCGATTCTCTTCCGCAGCCAGTCCGGAGGGGTGTTCGTCCGGACGTTGACCGCGAGATCGATCAACTTCTCGTCCCGGACCTCGGCGTCACCGTGGTGGCGCAGGTCGTGGGCGTCGGATTGCGTGTGCGTGTCCATGGCCGCCGTCGTGTGGGGGGTGGGGATGGTGGGGGGTGAGCCAGGCTCGCCAGCGATGTACCCGTGAGCCAGGTGCAACAACCGTACGCCTGGCGCATGTTCGTCCGGACAAACCGGTACGCACGTGGCGATCGCACACGTAACGCGCCGCGACTTCCGCTTCGGTACGAGCAGCACGCCCCGACGGGACCCGGTGGGCCCGCCGGACCCGTCGGCCCCCGCGCCCGCCGTGAGCAGGGCCGCCGCCTCCGCCACCGACGGCGTCCCCGTCGCGTCCAGCGGCAGCGCCGACGGATGCGGTACGGAGACGGCGGCCAGCTCCCCGGCCGAGAACCCCCGCACCGGAACCCCCAGCTCCCCGGCCGCGCCCGTGACGCCCGGCTCGGCGGCCCGCGCGTCCAGCGTGGCGAGCGACCGCACGGCCGCCCGCGTCAGCCCCGCCTCCCGCAGCACCACGTCGGCCAGCGCGAGCACTTCGTCCACCGGAACCCCCGACCGGGCCCCCACGCCGAGGTGCGCGCAGACCGCCCCATCCGATAGCAAAGGCCCATGGCTGTGGTCGTCGCGCTCGGCGCGTTCCTCATGACGCTCTTCGGCGGCTGGGTCGCGCAACGCGTCACCGACCGCCGCCACCTCGTCCTCGGCCTCGCCGGCGGACTCATGCTCGGCGTCGTCGGACTCGACCTCCTGCCGGAGGCTCTGGAGGCCGCGGGGGAGGAGGTCTTCGGCGTCCCGGAGGCCCTGCTGCTCTTCGTCGGAGGCTTCCTCTTCGCCCACGTGGTGGAGCGTCTCCTCGCCGTCCGCCAGGCGGCACACGGGGTCGGCGCCGACGAGAGGGTCCCGCAGGTCGGTCTCACCGCCGCCGCCGCGATGGTCCTGCACAGCCTCATGGACGGCATCGCCCTCGGCGCGGCCTTCCAGGTCGGCGGCGGCATGGGCGCCACCGTCGCGCTCGCCGTCATCACCCACGACTTCGCCGACGGCTTCAACACGTACACGATCACGAGCCTCTACGGGAACGCCCGCCGCAAGGCCATCGGCATGCTCGTCGCCGACGCGGTCGCCCCGATCCTCGGCGCCGCCTCCACCCTGCTGTTCACCCTTCCGGAGGAACTTCTCGGCAGCTATCTCGGTTTCTTCGGCGGCGCCCTGCTCTACCTCGCCGCCGCCGAGATCCTGCCCGAGGCCCACCACGAACACCCCGCCCGCTCGACCCTGCTGTGCACGGTCGCGGGCGTGGGCTTCATCTGGCTCGTGGTGGGCGTCTCCGGCGGCTGAACTCACCCGCAGTGCTCCACGAACCGCAGCGCCGCCCCCGGCGCTCCCGCCCAGTGCGTGTGCACGTAACTGGCGTGCACCCCGCCCTGGACGAAGCCCTCGACGCGCCGCTCCGGCTGCCGCAGTCCCCAGGCGGCCCGGTCCCCGGCGCCCGGCTCGATCACGGTCCGGTGGAACTCGTGCCCCCGCATCCGCGCCCCGGCCGGCGCGAGCACGCTGTCGCTCACGGCGACCGCGTCGCGGTACCCGAGCGTCAGCCGCTCCGACATCCGCGCGTCCGCGTCGAGCACCCCGCACATGGGCCTGCCGTCGAGGGACCGCGCCAGGTACAGCAGCCCCGCGCACTCGGCGGCGATCGGCGCCCCGGCCGCGGCGAGCTCGGCGACGGCCTTCCGCAACGGCTCGTTGGCGGACAGCTCGGCCCCGTACATCTCGGGAAACCCGCCGCCTATGACGAGCCCGGACGTGCCCTCGGGCAGCGCCTCGTCCCGCAGCGGATCAAAGGTCACGACCTCGGCCCCGGCAGCGGTGAGCAGCTCGGCGTGCTCGGCGTAGGAGAACGTGAACGCGGCCCCACCAGCGACGGCGACCCGAGGTGTGGCCCCGCCTCCCGCCGCCGGTGTGGGCATGCGGTCCGCCGACCTCGTGGTGGGCATGCGTTCCGCCGGGGCCGGGGGTACCTCCCCGGCGGAGCTCTGGGGGAGGGTGGGCACGACGCGACCACCGGCGTGCGGCCGTCCCGCCACCCCCGGATCCCACGCCTCCGCGTGCAGCTCGGGCGCGCTGCGGGCCAGCGCCAAAAGGGCCTCCAGGTCGCATCCCTGGAGCACCTGCTCGGCCTGCGCGGCCACCGCGGAAACCGCCGCAGCCTGCCGCTCGGCAACAGGGACCAAGCCCAGGTGCCGCGAAGGCGTCGCCACGGCAGGAGCCCGCCGCAGCACCCCGAGCACCGGCACCCCCGACTCGCCCAGCGCCTCCCGCAGCAGATGCTCGTGCCGATCCGTCGCGACCTTGTTCAGGATCACGCCGCCGATCCGCACCTCCGGATCCCACGACGCGAACCCGTGCACGAGCGCCGCCACCGACCGCGACTGCGACGACGCGTCCACGACGAGCACCACCGGCGCCTTGAGCAGCTTCGCCACCTGCGCGGTGGACGCCAGCTCGCCCTGGTCGGCGGCCCCGTCGTACAGGCCCATGACGCCCTCGACCACGGCCAGGTCGCAGCCACGCGCCCCGTGCGCGAAGAGCGGCGCGATCAGCCCCGTACCGCACATGTACGCGTCGAGGTTGCGCCCCGGGCGGCCGGTCGCGAGCGCGTGGTAACCCGGGTCGATGTAGTCGGGCCCGACCTTGTGCGGGGACACGGCCAGCCCACGGCCCGCGAACGCGGCCATCAGGCCGGTCGCGACCGTGGTCTTGCCCGCACCGGACGACGGCGCGGCGATGACGAGACGTGCTACCACTCGATGCCCCGCTGGCCCTTCTGACCGGCGTCCATCGGGTGCTTGACCTTGGACATGTCGGTGACGAGATCGGCGAAGTCGACCAGCTCCTGCGGCGCGTTGCGCCCGGTGATGACGACGTGCTGGTGCCCGGGCCGGTCGCGGAGGACCTCGACGACCTCCTTGGTGTCGATCCACCCCCAGTGCAGCAGGTAGGCGAACTCGTCGAGGACGTAGAACTTGTACCGCTCCTCGGCGAGGTCCCGCTTGACCTGCTCCCAGCCCTCGCGGGCCTTCTCCTCGTGCGACTGCTCGCCCTCGGCGACCTCGCGCTGGATCCAGGACCAGCCCTCGCCCATCTTGTTCCAGGTGACCGTGCCGCCCTTGCCGGTCTCGCCGAGCGCCTTGAGGGCGTTCTCCTCGCCGACCTTCCACTTGGCGGACTTGACGAACTGGAACACCCCGATCGGCCAGCCCTGGTTCCAGGCGCGCAGCGCCATGCCGAACGCGGCCGTCGACTTCCCCTTGCCGACGCCCGTGTGCACCATCACGAGTGCGCGGTTGCGGCGCTGACGGGTGGTGAGACCGTCGTCGGGCACGACGGTCGGCTGTCCCTGCGGCATTAAGCGGCCCTCCTGGTTGTCTGTTCTGCCTGTACGTCCCTGACGAGGCCGGCGATCGAGTCGGCCCGCAGCTCGTCCAAGGTGACGGCGGTGCCGCCGAGTTCGCGTGCGAGGCTCCCGGCGAGCCCGAGCCGCACCGGACCGGTCTCGCAGTCCACGACCACGCTCGCCGTGCCCTCGGCGGCGTGCAGCCGCGCCGCCCGGGCGGCCAGCGCCACCGGGTCGGCGCCGCCGCCGGTCGCGCGCCCGTCGGTCACGACGACGAGCAGCGGACGGCGCGAGGGGTCCCGCAGCCGCTCGATCCGCAGGACGTCATGGGCCTTGAGGAGCCCGGCCGACAGCGGCGTACGGCCACCGGTCGGGAGCTTCTCCAGACGTGCGGCGGCCGCGTCCACGGACGAGGTCGGCGGCAGCGCGAGGTCGGCGGTACGGCCCCGGAAGGTGATCAGGCCGACCTTGTCGCGCCGCTGGTAGGCGTCGAGGAGCAGGGAGAGCACCGCCCCCTTCACGGCGCTCATCCGCTGCCGGGCCGCCATCGAGCCCGAGGCGTCCACGGCGAAGAGCACGAGGTTCCCCTCGCGCCCCTCGCGGGTCGCCTGCCGCAGGTCGTCCCGCCGGACGACGAGCCCGGGACCGGTCCGCCCGCGCGCCCGCTGGTGCGGGGCGGCGGCCTGCACGGTCGCCGTGAGGTGCAGCTTGGTCAGCGCGCCCCGGGGCCGGGTGGCCCCGGTGGTGCGGCCGTGTTCGGTACGGGCCCGGGAGCGGCGACCGGCGGCGCCCTCGCCGAGACCGGGCACGCTCAGCATCTTCGTACGGAAGGGCTCGGCGGCCTGGACGGCCGCGCGCTCACCGGCGCCGGAGCCCTGCGGGGCGGGCGCGGGAGCCTCGGCGGGAGCGGGGGTGTCCTCGGGGGCGCTGTCGGTCTCGGGGGCCGGGCCTTCGCCCTGCGGCGGAATGCCACCGCCGCCGGGACCGCCGTCACCCGGACCGTCGGGACCGTCCGGCTCGGGGTCCTCGTCGGGGTCGGTCTGCGGCTCCTCGCCCTTGAACTGCTCCAGGGTCTCGTCGAGCTTGTCCTCGTCGAGTCCGGGCGCGTCGAAGGGGTTGCGGCGGC
Source organism: Streptomyces sp. NPDC058650 (assembly GCF_042717315.1). Taxonomy (NCBI): domain Bacteria; kingdom Bacillati; phylum Actinomycetota; class Actinomycetes; order Kitasatosporales; family Streptomycetaceae; genus Streptomyces; species Streptomyces sp. NPDC058650. The sequence continues at coordinate 63,876 of NZ_JBHXRL010000006.1, read as the reverse complement.
GCCGGTGGGGGAGGGCCAGGAGCGCGGCCTGCCGCACGTCCTCGGAGGTGACCTCGGTCCGTCCGGCCCAGGCTGCGAGGGCGGTCGCCGCCCGCGCCATGACGATGTCGGCGCGCATGCCGTCGACCTCGAACGCGGCGCAGGTCGCGGCGATCTGGAGCAGCGCGGCGTCCCCGAGGACCACCTTCGGGAGCAGGTCGCGGGCGGCGATGATCCGCGCGCGCAGATCGGCCTCCTCGCCGGCCCAGCGCGCGGCGAACGCGGCCGGGTCGTCCTCGAAGGCGAGCCGCCGCCGGACGACCTCCACCCGCTGCTCGGGCACGCGGGACGCGGCGACCTCCACGGTCAGTCCGAACCGGTCGAGCAACTGCGGCCGCAGCTCGCCCTCTTCGGGGTTCATGGTCCCGACGAGAAGGAAACGGGCGGCGTGGCGCACGGAGACGCCCTCGCGCTCGACGTGGGAGGCGCCCATGGCGGCGGCGTCGAGCAAGAGGTCGATGAGATGGTCGTGGAGAAGGTTGACCTCGTCGACGTACAGAATGCTCCGGTGAGCCGCAGCGAGGAGCCCCGGCTCGAAGGCCTTCACGCCCTCGGCGAGCGCCTTCTCGATGTCGAGCGCGCCGACGAGCCGGTCCTCGGAGGCGCCGACGGGCAACTCGACCATCCGCGCGGCGCGTTCGGTGCCGGAGGCGGCGATGTGCGGCCCGTCCGGGCAGTCGGCATAGGGCGACGCCGGATCGCAACTGAACCGACAGCCGGTCACCACGGGAACCACCGGCAGCAGATCGGCGAGCGCGCGGACGGCCGTGGACTTGGCGGTCCCCTTCTCACCCCGGACGAGCACACCGCCCACCGCCGGACTGACCGCGTTCAGCAGCAGCGCGAGCCGCAGATCGTCCATGCCGACGACGGCGGTGAACGGATACCGGGTGCTCATCGAGTCTTCCTTCCATCAAGTCCGCGTCGTTCGCCGGCAGGCGCCGACGGCGGGCGACCACCCACAGGGACCACCCGCGCCTTCTTCGTCGATCCGCCCGGGTGGTGCGGGTGGGAACAACAGCCCGGCCGGAGGCCGGGCGCAGTCCTCGTGCGGCTCCGCCGCGCGCTCACGGCGCACCCGGCGGCACGAACGGCAGCCCCGCCGGGGCCCCCTCCTCGATCAGCCGCAGCAGCGCGTCCGTGTCCGCGTGCTCCTCGATCAGGTCGCCGAGTCGGTCCAGTTGCTCTTCCCGCAGCGTGCCGAACGACGTGTCGGGGGCCGGCACGAACCGCCGCCCCGCCGCCGCCGCGACCTCCCGCAGGAACGCCCGCCGGAACCCGTCGCTCTCCAGCGAGCCGTGCCAGTGGGTGCCCCACACGGCGCCGACCCGGCACCCGTCCAGGAACGGTTCTCCACCGTCCACCGACGCGACGCCGTGGTGGATCTCGTACCCCTCGACCCGCTCCCCGAGCGCCTCCCCGACCGGTCGGGAGAGGGTCTTCTCGCGCGCGAACCGCACCCGTACGGGCAGCAGCCCGAGCCCGTCGACGGCCCCCGCCTTCGACTCGACCTCGTCCTCGATGTGCTCACCGAGCACCTGGAAGCCGCCGCAGATCCCGAGCACCGGCAGCCCCTCGGCCGCGCGCCTCACGAGCTCCTCCGCCAACCCCCGCTCCCGCAGCCACGCGAGGGCCTTCACCGTCCCCCGGGTCCCCGGCACGACGACGAGGTCCGCGTCGACGAGTTCCTCCGGCCGGTCCACGAACCGGACGACGACGCCCGGCTCGGCGGCCAGCGCGTCGACGTCGGTGAAGTTCGACATGAGCGGCACGGCGCACACGGCGACCCGCAGCACGTCCGCGCCGACCGGCGGCGCGACGACCGACTCGCGCACGGTGCCCCGCAGCGAGACCCGGAGCCCGTCCTCCTCGTCGATGCCGAGCCCGTGCGCGTACGGCAGGACGCCGAAGGTCCGGCGCCCGGTCAGTCCGTGCAGCATGTCGAGGCCGGGCTCAAGGAGGGTCACGTCACCGCGGAACTTGTTCACGAGGTATCCGGCGACGAGCGACTGGTCCTCGGGGCTCAGCAGCGCCGTCGTCCCGAAGAACTGGGCGAAGACCCCGCCCCGGTCGATGTCGCCGACCACGACGACGGGCAGCCGCGCGGCCCGCGCGATGCCCATGTTCACGATGTCCGTGCGCCGCAGGTTGATCTCGGCCGGACTGCCCGCCCCCTCGCAGATCACGGCGTCGTACATGCCCCGGAGTTCCTCCAGGCACGCCATCACCGGCTCGAAGAGTTCCTTCTGCCGCCCCCCGTGCAGTGCCTTCCCGGGGGCCACTGCGCCTGACTGCGGCTGCGCCGCGGGCCCGGACGCCCCGAAGAACCCGCGTGCGCTGAGCTCGCCCACCGGCTTGCCCATCAGGACGACCTGGCTGGACCGGTCGCTGCCCGGCTTGAGCAGGACCGGGTTCATGAGCGCGGTCGGCTCGACCCGGGCGGCCTGCGCCTGCATGGCCTGGGCCCGCCCGATCTCGGCGCCCTCGCGGGTCACGAAGGAGTTGAGGGACATGTTCTGCCCCTTGAACGGCGCCACCTTCACGCCCTTGCGGACCAGCCAGCGGCAGATGCCGGCCGTCACGACGCTCTTGCCGGCGTCGGACGTGGTCCCGGCGACCAGCAGACCCCCACCCCTCATGCGTTCCTCCGCTTCGCGCGCTTCACGGCACCGATGATCATGCGGCCGCCGACACAGGCGGCCAGGGTCAGTGCGGTCACCCGGCGCGAGAGCCGGACCGCCCGGTCGATGTCGGCGACCTCGACGGGCCGCCCTTCCCCGTTGAGCACGGGCCGGTGCTCGACCCGCCCGCCGTACGCGAGGGTCCCCCCGAGCCGTACGCCGAGGGAGCCCGCGAAGGAGGCCTCGACGGGGCCCGCGTTGGGGCTCGGGTGCTTGGCCGCGTCCGCCCGCCAGGCCCGTACGGCTCCGCGCGGATTGCCTCCGGCGAGCGTCGCGGCGGCGGCCGTCAGCCGGGCCCCGGGCCAGCCGGCCACGTCGTCGAGCCGGGCCGAGGCCCAGCCGAAGCGGCGGTGGCGCGGGGACTTGTGGCCGACCATCGCGTCGAGGGTGTTGACGGCCCGGAAGGCGACGAGGCCCGGCACGCCCGCGACGGCGCCCCAGAAGAGGGCGCCGACCACGGCGTCGGAGGTGTTCTCGGCGACGGACTCGACGACCGCGCGGGCCATCGCGGGGCCGTCCAGGGACTGCGGGTCGCGCCCGCACAGGTGCGGCAGCCGCTCCCGGGCGACCTCCAGGTCCCCGGCGGCGAGCGCCCCGCCGATCGCGCGGGCCTCCCGCCCCAGGGTCGTACCGCCGACGACGGCCCAGACGGAGGCGGCGGTCAGCGCCACGGCGGCGGCCGGCCGGTCCCGTACGGCCCGGGCGGCGAGTGCGCCGAGGGCGGCGGTGGAGCCGGCGCAGACGGCGGTGTGCAGGGCGCCCCAGCCGCGGTGGTCGTGGTGCAGGCGCTGTTCGACGGCGGCGGCAGCGCGGCCGAAGGCGGCGACGGGATGTCCGCGGCGGGGATCGCCGACGAGCCGGTCGACGGCGAGCCCGAGGGCCGCGCCGTACGCGAATCCGTCCGGGGAAAGGCTGCTGGCTCTGATGCGGCCGGGCATGGCGCAGGTCCTCACTCAGGGTCCGCGCCCTGGATCGACGTGACCGGCGGCGAGAGTTCCTGACTCCCGGACCCTTCGGATCCGGTCACAGTGGCGGGACCGCGCCGGATTCGCACCGGACTTCCTCTGCTGCCGCCGTAATGGCCTCGGCAGTCCACCACGGCCCGCGAACACCCGTCAACTCACCCTTGACCTGCGACAGGTCACTGTGCGAAGCACCACAGACACGGACCCCGGCGAGCACCACGAACACGGCGGCCGGGCGGCCCGCACCCGAAGGTGCGGACCGCCCGGCCGCCGTACGGAGGTGAAGAAGGGGACCGTCAGACGACGATCAGGTAGATGCCGTAGGCCACGGCCGCCAGGCACAGGCCGAAGCAGGCGTAGGCGCCGGTCCGGGCCATCGTGGCCGAGCCGCCCTGGGCGGCGGCCTGCTCCTGCTTGGAGAGGCCGATGATGCCGAGGGTGAAGAGGCCCACGAGGGCGACGGTCGCCACGAGGCTGACTCCGAAGACGGAGCCGAGAGCTGCCCAGTCGATCTTCATGTCGTTGGTTCCTTACACCGCTGCGGCGGGGGCCGGGGGAGCGGCCGGGTCCGTGGGAACCGGCGAGGGGATGGTGGTCTTCAGGTCCTCGTCCGCGACGGCGGCGACGGAACCGGCCGGCGGCGGGGTGACGGCCGCGATCGCGGTGGTCACCACACCCGCGGGCTCGGACGTGCCGTCGAGGTCGTCGTCGGTGACGTTGTTGTGGTCGACCGGCTTGCGGCGGGACAGCGACCAGATGACGGCCGAGCCGGAGACCAGCAGGACCGCGACGGCGGCGATGCCCCAGGGGCCCTGCTTGGTGAGGAACTCGGCACCGGCACCGATCAGGCCCGCGGCGGGCAGGGTCAGACCCCAGGCGACGAACATCCGGGTCGCGGTCGACCAGCGGACGACGCCGCCCTTGCGGCCGAGGCCCGCGCCCATCACGGCACCCGAGCAGGACTGGGTGGTGGAGAGGGAGAAGCCGAGGTGCGAGGAGGCCAGGATGACCGTGGCGGCGCTGGTCTGGGCGGCGAAGCCCTGCTGCGGCTGGAGGTCGGTGAGGCCCTTGCCCATGGTGCGGATGATGCGCCAGCCGCCGAGGTAGGTGCCGAGCGCGATCGCGACGCCGGCGGCGACGATGACCCAGAGGGGCGGGTTGGAGCCGGGGGCGACGACGCCCTGGGTGACCAGGGCGAGGGTGATGATGCCCATCGTCTTCTGGGCGTCGTTGGTGCCGTGGGCGAGGGAGACGAGACCCGCGGAGGCGATCTGGCCGACCCGGTAGCCCTTGGCGGTGTGCCTCGTGTCGGTCTTGGCGCCGATCTTGTACGTCAGCCGGGTGGCCAGCATCGCGGCGAGACCGGCGACGAGCGGCGCGGCGACGGCGGGGATGAGGACCTTGGTGACGATGGTGGGGCCGTTCACGGCCGACCAGCCGGCCGACATGACCGCGGCGCCGATGAGGCCGCCGAAGAGGGCGTGGGAGGAGCTGGACGGCAGGCCCACGAGCCAGGTCAACAGGTTCCACAGGATGGCGCCCACGAGCGCCGCGAAGATCACTTCTGTACGAATGCCCTCTTCGTTGATGATCCCGCCGGAGATCGTCTTGGCGACCTCCACGGACAGGAACGCGCCGACGAGGTTCAGCACGGCGGACATGGCCACCGCCGTCTTGGGCTTCAGTGCACCGGTCGAGATGGTCGTGGCCATCGCGTTGGCGGTGTCGTGGAAACCGTTCGTGAAATCGAACACGAGAGCTGTCACGACCACAATGGCGAGCAGCAGCGTGATGTGTTCCATTTACCCAGGCAATCGTTTGACGTCAGTGGCTCGACGAACGTAAGCAACCTGAGTGAACGGAAGGTGAACTGGGGCGGGCGGCATGGTGTCCCCATCCGGTGTCAAGAGATTCCGCTTAGGCCTCCGCCGGAGGGGATGTCCACGATGCGGTCGCCCTGCGACCCCGGGTAATCCGGGCTCCGCCAAGGCACCGGCGACACGGCCCGGTTCGCCCCCCGCCGCCCCGTTCCGCCCCCTGGACCGAACCATCCGATCAGGGGACCCCGCCGAGGAGACCCATGTCACTCCCCGGGGGCGCCCGACCGCACGGGAACGACACCCCGGCCGGGTCCGCCCGGTGGCAGGCCGCCCGCGACCTGCCGACACTGGGAGCGTGCGCCCGGCTACAGCGACGGCAGCGGCCGTCACCACCCTGATCGGTGTCGGTGCGGCCGCGGTAGCGGCCGGCCGGTACGCCAGCGACGTCGCCCTCAGGGTGCCGTCCGGACGACCACTCCCGGGAGACCCCAGACTCACCGTGCACGCCACGGGACCCGAACGGATCACCCTCACCCGCAGCCTCGCCTCGCTGCGCCCCGGCACGTACGGGATCGAGGCCCCCGGCCTGCACGCCGTCCTCGGCCCCGTCCTCGACCGGGTCCCGCACACCGCCGACACCGTCGTCCGCCGCCTGGAACGGGTCGAGCTCGGCGTCCTCGGCCCCGGCGCCCGCGTCCGCCTCACCCCCCAGCTCCACGTCGGCACGCCGATCGGCGCCCTCGGGCTCGCCCACGAGGACGTCGAGATCCCCGGCGAGCTAGGCCCCCTGCCCGGCTGGCTCGTGGCCGCCCCGCGCACCACGTGGGTGATCGCGCTGCACGGCCTCGGCACCACCCGCGAGCACCCCCTGAACCTCGTCCCCTTCTTCAACCGCCGCAAGATCCCGGTCCTCGTCCCCTCCTACCGAGGCGACGAGGGGGCGCCCGCCTCCCCGGACGGTCTCGCCCACCTCGGCGACTCCGAGTGGCGGGACGTCGACGCCGCCATCCGCTACGCCGTCCGCCGCGGCGCCGACAAGGTCGTCCTGCACGGCTGGGGGACCGGCGCCGCGATGGCCCTGCGCGCCGCCGTCGAGTCGGGCGTACGGGACCGGATCAGGGGCATCGTCCTCGACTCCCCGGTCCTGGACTGGGAAGCCACGCTCCGCAGCCTCGCCACGGCCCACCACGTCCCCGGACCCCTGCTCCCGCTCGCCGTCCGCGCCGCCCAGGGCCGGACGGGGCCCCACGGGGACCGGCTCCAGGCCGCCTCGGAACCGGGCGCCCTGCGCGTCCCGGTCCTCCTCCTGCACGGCCCGGACGACACGCTCGCCCCCTGGGAGCCGTCCGTCGAGCTCGCCGCCCGCCGCCCCGATCTGGTCACCCTGCACACGGTCCGGCACGCCCCGCACGCGGCGATGTGGAACGCCGACCCCGTCCGCTACGAGGAGGCCCTGCGCCGCTTCCTCACCCCCCTGCTCTGACGACGCCCACCCCCTGCTCCGACGGCCGCTCCGACGGCCGTTCCGACGGGGCCGCGGATTCCGATTGGGCTTTCGGGCCGTCAGCGGGAAGACTGCCCCCGTGACGTCTCGAAAGCCCGATGAACCATTGGCGCGCAACTCCAGACTCCGACTCGTCCGCCCGCGGGCGCTGGCCACCGCCCGACGGGCCGTGACGACCCGGCGCACCCGGCCGGCGCCGCGGCCGCCCGAGGGCACTCCGCCCCGCGCGGAACTCGCCCGCCAGGCCCGGCACGTCCTCGCCGACGCCGTACGGATCGCCCGCTGGGCCGCCGTCGAGCGCGGTCCCGAATCCGCCCTCCGCGCGGGCGCCGAAGCCACCGCCCAGGAACGGGCCGCGGCCGCACTGGACCTGACGCCCGGCCAGATCCGGGCCGGCTGGGACCGGGCCCGGCTCGCGGGACTCGTCGAGCTCCACGGCGACACCGCCCGCCCCGGCTGGCGGCTGCACGCGTGGGACCGCGATGACTCCGCCGTCCTGCGCGGCTGGGTCGCCCTCTTCGACGCCTGGTCCCTGGTCCACCCGGCCCCCGAGGGCGTCGCGCCGAGCGCGGTCGCCGAGGTCGTCGAGGCCGTCCCGCAGGTGCTCTCCCTGCTCCAGCTCTCCCAGGGCCCGGTGCTCGTCCCGGCTCTCCTGGACCTGCTCGGCCAGCGCGTCGAGGAGCTGCGCGAGGAGCGCTGCGAGGTCCCGGTGACCGACCAGGCCCCCGAGCCGGTGGCGAACACCGCCCCCGAGCCCCCCGAGACACCTCGCGGCACGGACGGGCTCCCCGCCCTCCTCGACTGGGCCCTGGAAGGCCTGGCGGCCGTCGGCGCGCTCACCCTCGACCCCGGTGCGGACGCCCGGCACGCCACCCTGACCCCGCTCGGGAACTGGGCGGTCTGGGTCAAGCTGGAGCAGATCTGCGTCGCCGCGCAGAGCCCCGCGGGCAACATCGAGCAGTCCGCCGAGGACATGCTCCGCGGCTGCGCCCGGCTCACCCCGGGACCGGCCCGCGCCGAGTACCGCGCCTGGCTCGCGGCCCGCACCCTCTCCAGCGCGGTCGGCGAGCTGCTCGCCGTCGCGAGGGGCGAGGACGCCCTCCTGCGCGGCCTCGCCTTCGAGGCGCTCCGGGTCGTCGGAGCCCCCGCCGAGGCCGAGGTCCGGGCCACCGTCGCCGAACCCTCTCTGCGTCCGTACGCGCTGCTCTGGCTGGCGGAGTACGAGGGTGCCGACCCCGACGACGCCCAGGAGGTGCTCACCCGCGAGGAGGCGACCTGGCTCTGGGTGGACACGGCGGCGGCCGTCGCCGACCACGGCGAGAGCGAGCTGCTCGTCCGCCACCTCGAATCCGCCGTCCAGGGGACCGTCCCGGCGCTGCTCGACGAGGTCAGGGCCGTCGGCCACCCCCGGACCGTCCAGGTCCTGGTCGCCCTGGCCGCGGCCCACCCGGACCCGGCCCTGTCCAAGGCGGTCCGCCGGGCCGCCTTCCAGGTCCACACCGGCGGATCCTGACGCGCACCGTACGACGACCGGCGCCGCTGACCCGCTACTCCGCGGCGCCGGGCGTGTACGTCCCGAAGCTCCAGATGTTGCCCTCGGTGTCCCGGGCCGTGTAGTCCCGCGAGCCGTACTCCTGGTCCGTGGGCGGCAACACGATCTCGACACCGTGGGCGACGGCCCGCGCGTGGTGCTCGTCCACGTCGTCCACGTGCACGAAGACGCCCACCGGGCCGCCACCCGCCATCAGCTTGTCGAACTCGCTGCCCGTGCCCTTGCTGCCGAGCATCACCATGCCGTTCCCGTAGGCGAGCTCGGCGTGCGCGATCAGCCCGTCCTCCGCCTCGTACACGGCGGTCGCCGTGAAGCCGAAGCCCTCCGTGAGCAGCTTGATCGCGCCCTTCGCGTCCTCGTACGTCAGCGTCGGACAGATATGGGGTGCCTCAGCCATCCCGATCACTTCCTCTCGATTCAGCCGAATGTGACCTGGATCTCAGTCTCTCAGCCCCCGCCGACAACTCAGCGGAAGGTGTTGCACTGGGCCATGTCGCCGGTCCTGTACCCCTGGTGGAACCACTGCTGCCGCTGTGCCGCCGAGCCGTGCGTCCAGTTCTCCGGGGTCACCCGGCCCTGGAACCTCTCCTGGATCCGGTCGTCGCCCACCGCGGCCGCCGCGTCGAGACCGTCGCGGATGTCCTCGTCCGTGAGCCGGGTCAGCAGCGGCCGGCCCGTCCTGTCGTCGGGCGTGGTCGTCGCGTGCCGCGCCCACACCCCGGCGTAGCAGTCCGCCTGGAGCTCGACCCGGACGGCGTTGGAGTTCGCGCCGGTCCGCCCGTCCTGGGCGCGGGCGAGGGTTCCCATCAGGTTCTGGACGTGGTGGCCGTACTCGTGCGCCACCACGTACGCCTGGGCGAAGGGTCCGCCGCTCGACCCGAACTTCGTCCGCAGCTCGTCGAAGAAGCCCAGGTCCAGATAGACCTGGCGGTCGCCGGGGCAGTAGAAGGGTCCGACGGCCGAGGTCGCCGAGCCGCACGCGGTCCCGACCCGCTGGGTGAACATCACCGTGGCGGCGCTCCCGTAGGTCCCGCCCCGCCGCGCGTACTCGGTCCGCCAGAAGTCCTGGAGGCTGTTGACGACGGCGACGATCCGGCAGTCCTCGCGGGTGTTCGCGTCCGAGCCCTTCTTGCAGGTCTGGTTCACCTGGGCCGCGGAGGACGAGGTCGCGACCGGCTCTTCGCCGCTGTCGGTGAGCCCGAGCTGGTCGGGGCCGACCCCGAAGAGCACGCCCAGGACCAGCGCGATGAGGCCGATGATGCCGCCGCCGACCGTCGCCTTGCCGCCCGGGACGCGACTGCTCCGGACGTCCTTGACCTCCGAGGTGTCCAGGTCGGCGTCGTCGTCGAACTGCACGGTCCACCACCCTCCGCGTCACTGCCGCGGCAGTGGCCGCCGCCCTGCGCCGAGTATCGGTCGATCTTTCAGCACTCGCCCCTTTTGAGAGATATGAGGGAGATGCAAGGGAATGTGAGAAAGCTCCGATCTCGCCACAAGACACCCACATGGCCGAAAACCAGTTGCAGGAGCCCGTTAGACTGGCCGTATGGCCACTCTCCCCGTGCATTAGCGGCGTCGAAGCCCGTCAGTATCCGTCCTTCCGCCGTTTCCCATCGCCCTGGAGTCTGTCCGTGATCACCGCCACCGGCATCGAGCTGCGCGCCGGCGCCCGCGTCCTCCTCGAGTCCGCTTCCTTCCGCGTCGCCAAGGGTGACCGCATCGGCCTCGTCGGCCGCAACGGAGCGGGCAAGACGACCCTCACCAAGTGCCTCGCGGGCGAGGGCCAGCCCGCCGCCGGCGCCATCGCCCGCTCCGGTGAGGTCGGCTACCTCCCGCAGGATCCGCGCACCGGTGACCTCGACGTCCTGGCCCGTGACCGCATCCTCTCCGCCCGCGGCCTCGACACGCTCCTCAAGAAGATGCGGGCGAACGAGGAGCGCATCGCGACCGGTGCCGGCGGCACCCGCGACAAGGCCATGCGGCAGTACGAGCGCCAGGAGACCGAGTTCCTGACCAAGGGCGGCTACGCGGCCGAGGCCGAGGCCTCCACCATCGCCGCCGCCCTCGGTCTGCCCGACCGGGTCATGGGCCAGCCGCTGCACACCCTCTCCGGTGGTCAGCGCCGCCGCGTCGAGCTCGCCCGGATCCTCTTCTCGGACGCCGACACGCTCCTCCTCGACGAGCCCACCAACCACCTCGACGCCGACTCCATCGTCTGGCTGCGCGACTACCTGAAGTCCTACCGCGGTGGCTTCATCGTCATCTCCCACGACGTCGACCTCGTCGAGACCGTCGTCAACAAGGTCTTCTACCTGGACGCCAACCGCACCACGATCGACGTCTACAACATGGGCTGGAAGCTCTACCAGCAGCAGCGCGAGGCCGACGAGAAGCGCCGCAAGCGCGAGCGTCAGAACGCCGAGAAGAAGGCCGCGTCCCTCAACTCGCAGGCCGACAAGATGCGCGCCAAGGCCACCAAGACCGTCGCCGCGCAGAACATGGCCAAGCGCGCCGAGCGCCTGCTCTCCGGCCTGGAGGCCGTCCGCGCCTCCGACAAGGTCGCCAAGCTCCGCTTCCCGGACCCGGCGCCCTGCGGCAGGACGCCGCTGACCGCCGAGGGGCTCTCCAAGTCCTACGGCTCGCTCGAGATCTTCACCGACGTGGACCTCGCCATCGACAAGGGCTCCCGCGTCGTCATCCTCGGCCTCAACGGCGCGGGCAAGACGACCCTGCTGCGGCTCCTCGGCGGTGTCGAGACGCCCGACACGGGCCAGGTCACCCCCGGCCACGGTCTGAAGCTCGGCTACTACGCCCAGGAACACGAGACGCTCGACCCCGAGCGGACCGTCCTGGAGAACATGCGCTCCGCCGCTCCCGACCTCGACCTCGTCGCCGTCCGCAAGACCCTCGGTTCGTTCCTCTTCTCCGGCGACGACGTCGACAAGCCGGCCGGCGTGCTCTCCGGCGGCGAGAAGACCCGTCTCGCGCTCGCGACCCTGGTCGTCTCCTCGGCGAACGTGCTGCTGCTCGACGAGCCGACCAACAACCTCGACCCGGCCAGCCGCGAGGAGATCCTCGGCGCCCTGCGGACGTACAAGGGCGCCGTCGTCCTCGTCACGCACGACGAGGGCGCCGTCGAGGCGCTCGACCCCGAGCGGATCATCCTGCTCCCGGACGGTGTCGAGGACCTGTGGGGCGCGGACTACGCGGACCTCGTGGCCCTGGCCTGACCCGACCTCCGGCCCCGGACGCGCCCGCAGGCGTGCCCCGGGGCCCGAAGTGATCATTCAGGGCTGGATCATTCGGCTCATGGGTGATCCTTCATCTGAGTGAGGGCGTCTCGTACATCCCGGCGCGGTGCTCTGCCGAATCCTTCCGGCAGACCCGCGCCGTACGTGTGTTCCCCCTGTGGCGTTGACCTGGCACTTCCCGCCCCGGGCGGCGCGGAGTCCGCTTTCCGCCTGTGCGGAATTCGTGCTTCCGGTCGTGGCGAGGGCGTGCTCCTCCAGCAACCCGGCGGCACGGACCTTGTCGAATGGGTGGCCAGGACGGCGGGGAGGGGTGATCATGAGAAGTCCAGAGCGCACTTCCCATGAGGAGGCACGGGTGGCCGAGACTCTGAAGAAGGGCAGCCGGGTGACCGGCGCCGCGCGCGACAAGCTCGCGGCAGACCTGAAGAAGAAGTACGACTCCGGTGCGAGCATCCGGGCGCTGGCCGAGGAAACCGGCCGCTCCTACGGATTCGTCCACCGGATGCTGAGCGAGTCCGGAGTCACGCTGCGCGGACGCGGCGGAGCGACCCGGGGCAAGAAGGCAGCCTCGGTCTGAGTCATCGGGGCGGCTCGACCGGCCACCGGGTCTCTCGGTGGCCACCCGGTCGGCCTCGCGGTCGGCCAGATGGTTACTGTGCAGTCACTTAGCATCCTCGCAAGTGCTGCACCGGAACCGGAGGCGCCCCATGACTTCGCTCGACGACTCTGAGCTCGTATTCGACAAGGACGGTGTACGGCTCACCGTCGAGGACGCCGTTGCCACGGTGACCCTGACCAACCCGGCGAAGCGCAACGCTCAGTCTCCCGCTCTGTGGCGGGCGTTGACAGAAGCCGGCCGGTCGTTGCCCGGCAGCGTGCGGGTCGTGGTCCTGCGCGGAGAGGGAAAGTCCTTCTCCGCGGGGCTCGACCGGCAGGCGTTCACGCCCGAGGGCTTCGACGGAGAGCCGTCCTTCCTCGATCTCGCGCGCGGTTCCGACGAGGACCTCGACGCGGAGATCGCCGAGTACCAGGAGGCGTTCACCTGGTGGCGCCGTAGCGACCTCGTGTCGATCGCGGCCGTCCAGGGGCACGCCATCGGCGCGGGCTTCCAGCTCGCCCTCGCCTGCGACCTGCGGGTCGTCGCCGAGGACGTGCAGTTCGCCATGCGCGAGACCAGCCTGGGTCTCGTCCCGGACCTGACCGGGACGCACCCGCTCGTCTCGCTCGTCGGCTACGCCCGCGCGCTGGAGATCTGCGCCACCGGCCGCTTCGTCCACGCGGAGGAGGCCGAGCGCATCGGTCTCGCCAACATCGCCGTGCCCGCGGAAGAACTCGACGCGACGGTACGGGACCTGAGCGCCGCCCTGCTCGCGGCGCCGCGCGCCGCGGTCAACGAGACCAAGGCGCTCCTTCAGCAGGCCGCCGGCCGCTCGTACGACGAGCAGCGCACCGCCGAGCGCGCCGCTCAGGCCCGCCGCCTGCGCGACCTCGCGGGCCTCGGCGACTGACGCTCCCCGCGAGTTCCTACCGCAGCTCCGAGACCAGCACCGTGACCGCCGTCGCCTCCTGGGTGGCGGCGGTCACGGCGTTCCGCACGGCGCGGGCCACGTCCAGGGGGCGGTGGCCCGCCGTCACCGCCAGTTCGACCCGCACCCGGCCGGAGGCCCGGTGGACGGGCGGGCCCAGCGCGTCCGTCACGCCCGCCACACCCTCGACCCGCAGGGCCGCCAGCGCGGCGGGATCGTCCGTCGCGGGCGAGGGCCGCCCGGGTGGGGGAGTGGCCGGACCGGAATTCTCCGGAGCGGCGTCGAGCAGTTCCGTCACCCGCAGGTCCACGGCGGCCACCACGAGCCCGAGCCCGTCCTCGGCCGCCGAGAGCAGGGCCGTACGCAGCTCGGCGGAGAGCTCGGGCAGGGGCCGCCCGGCCACCGCCGCGAAGCCCACCGAGATCCGCAACGGCCCCGGCGGCAGCGCGCCCGGCGGCACCGGAAGGGCCTCCGGCGCCGGCTCGGCGCCCCCATTGGTTCCGGTTTCGGCGCCCTCATCGGTTGCGACATCGGGCCCCGCATCGGCCCCCGTATCCGCTTCCGTGTCGGGCCCGACACGGAGCTCGCCGGGCGCGACCCCGCGTACGGCCGCCGCGACCCCGTCGAGAACCGTCCGCGCCGCGCGCTCCGTGATCCAGGCCCCGTCCTCCGGCGCCCCGAGAGGCAGCAGCCTGCCTGGCGCGAGCCGGTTCCGTACCGCCGCCGTCCAACTCTCAGCCGTCGTCATTACCCCAGACTGCCGCATCCCTGGGGCGAGACCGGGCAGCCGCCCTTAGTGTGGGCGAAGAACCCCGAAATATCCCAGAAGGGGCGAAATGTGATGACGGATTCCGTGCACTCCGGTGACACCACGTCCGACGAACCGCGCCGTACCTCCGTGACCAAACGCGGTGGCGGCGACCCGGCCTCCCGGGGCCGGACCACGATCGCCGACGGCGTCGTGGAGAAGATCGCCGGCCTCGCCGCACGCGATGTGGTCGGCGTCCACGCGATGGGCAGCGGCCTCTCCCGCACCTTCGGCGCCGTACGCGACCGCGTCCCCGGCGGGGGCGGCGGCAAGGCGAACGTCACCCGAGGGGTAAAGGCCGAAGTCGGCGAGGTGCAGACCGCGCTCGACCTGGAGATCGTCGTCGAGTACGGCGTCGCCATCGCCGATGTCGCCGGCGACGTACGGGAGAACGTCATCGCCGCCGTGGAGCGGATGACCGGCCTCGAGGTCGTCGAGGTCAACATCGCGGTCAGCGATGTGAAGCTCCCGGACGAGGAGGAGGACGAACCGGAGCAGAAGCTCCAGTAGCCGTCGGCGGCCCGTCCGTCGAACACGCCTCGAAAGGGGACAGGAATGAGCATGGCGGTGGTCGGCCTGGTGGCCGGCATGGCCCTGGGCTTCGCCGGGTACTTCGGCGGTTTCGGGGCGTTTCTGCTGGTCGCGGCCCTGGGCGCGATCGGCTTCGTGGCCGGGCGCTTCCTCGACGGCGACCTCGAAGCAGGCGACCTGTTCCGGGGCCGCGAACGCGGCGACCGGCGGCGGTGACCCGGGGTGGCAGCGGACCCGGTACGTGACCGCGGGGCGACCACGATCGCCGACAGGGTCGTCGCGAAGATCGCCTCCCAGGCCGCGCGGGAGGCGCTGGACGCCGTCCCCGACGGCGGCTCGGCGCCGCACGCCTCGGTCGTCGTCCACCGGGACGTCGCCCGGGTCTCGGTGAGCCTCGAACTCGCCTACCCGTCCGACATCGGCCGCCAGTGCGGGGCCGTCCGGGGCAGGGTTCGCAGCCGCGTGGAGGGCCTCGTGGGCATGGAAGTCCACGAGGTCGCCGTCCACGTGGAACGCCTCCACTCCACGCACACGCGCCAGACCACCCCGAGGGGCCGCCTCTCATGACCACCACCCCGGACCCGCCCCCGGACCCGGACACCCCCCGCGCCGACGCCACCCCCGGCACCGGCGCCACACCTCCCGACAAGGCCGGACCTCGCGACGGGGCAGCGTCCCTCGACAAGGCCAGACCTCGCGACGGGGCTTCGGCCTCCGACGGCCCCGGGTCTTCCGACGGGGCCTCGGCCTCCGACGGCGCCGGGTCTTCCGACTCCGTGCCGGTTCTCCCCGGTGCCGCAGGGCCGCGCGTGCGACGCTTCTGGGCGGTTCGGCGCATCCCCGCCGCCGTCCTCGCGGCCGTCGTGCTCGGCGGGGCCGGGCTGTTGCTGTACGACGTGGCGGCCGTCCGGGCCGAGCGGTCCGCCATGGCCTGGCGGCGCGAGCTCGCCGACGCGCTCGCGAGCAGGCCCCTCGACGACACCACGGTCCTCATCGTCGCCGCCCTCGCCGTCCTGCTCGGCGTCTGGCTGCTGATCCTGGCCGCCACCCCCGGACTGCGCGCCATCCTCCCCATGCGCCGCGAACACGTCGACGTACGGGCCGGGCTCGACCGTGAGGCCGCCGCCCTCGCCCTGCGCGACCGCGCCATGGAGGTCTCCGGGGTCCAGTCCGTCCGGGTCCGCGTCGGCCGGGCCAAGGTGGGCGTCCGCGCCGTCTCGCACTTCCGGGTGCTCGACGAGGTCCGCGCCGACGTGGAGACCGCCCTCGCCACCGGCGTCGACGAACTCGGCCTGGCCCACACGCCCGCGCTGACCGTACGGGTGACCAGACCACCCAGGAAGGGGTGAACCCGGTGACGGTCGTCCTCCGACGCGTCAACCGCGTCCTGCTCGGTCTCGCCGGGCTGCTCCTCGTCCTCGCCGGCGGCGGCGTCCTCGCGGCCGGCCTCGACCTGTCCGTACCGTCCTGGTGGCCCTGGTCAGGACCCTCCGACGTCCTGCTCTCCGCCGCGGACCGGCAGCGGTGGCGCGACGAGAGCTGGTGGTGGCCGGTGGTCATCGCGGGCCTCGGCCTCGTCGTCCTGCTCGCCCTGTGGTGGCTGCTCGTCCAGTTCCGGCGGGCCCGGCTCCGCGAGGTCCTCGTCGACACCGGCGACGGCGAGGAGGCGATCCTGCGCGGCCGGTCCCTGGAGGCCGTCCTGGAGGCGGACGCCGCCGCCCAGGACGGCGTCTCCCGGGCCCGGGTCCACCTCACGGGCCGCCGCGCCGCCCCCCGGACCCGCGTCGCGCTCCTCCTGGAGCCGTACGCCTCCCCGGGAGACACCCTGAACACCCTCAGCACCGAGGCCCTCGGGCACGCCCGTACGTCCACGGGACTGCCCGCGCTGCCGACGGAGGCCCGGCTGCGGGCCGTGAAGCACCGCGCCCGCCGGGTCACCTGAGCCCAGCGAGGACGCGACGGCTCAGAAGCCGCCGCGTGCCCCGCCGTCCACCGGGAGCATCAGCCCCGTCAGGTACGAAGCGGCCGGCGACAGCAGGAAGGCCGCCGTGCGCCCGAACTCCTCCGGGGTGCCGTAGCGGCGCAGCGGGATCGCGGCCTCGTTCGCCGCGCGGGCCGCGTCCGCGTCGCCGGAGAGCGCGTCGAGGGAGCGGACCCGGTCCGTGTCGATCCGGCTCGGGAGCAGCCCGACGACCCGGACCCCGCGCGGGCCCAGGTCGTTGGCGAGGGACTTGGCGAAGCCGGCGAGCCCCGGCCGCAGCCCGTTCGAGATGGTCAGGCCCGGGATCGGCTCGTGGACCGAACCGGACAGGACGAAGCCGATCACACCGCCCTCGGTGAGCGTCTCCGCCGCCGCGCGGGCCAGCCGTACGGCCCCGAGGAAGACGGTGTCGAAGGCCGCCGCCCACTGCTCGTCGGTGTTGTCGGCGGCGAAGCCGGGCGCCGGGCCGCCGACGCTGATCAGGATGCCGTCGAAGCCGCCGAAGCGTGCCCGCGCCTCGGCGATGAGCCGGGCGGGGGTCCCCGGGTCGGCGTTGTCGGAGGCGACACCGGCGACCCGGCCCGCGCCCACACCCGCACCGGCACTCGCGCCCTCACCCGTACCCGTACCGGCGCTCAGCTCGGCCACGGCGTCGGCGACGGTCTTCTCCTCGCGCCCGGTGATCAGCACCTTCGCGCCGTCGGCGAGCAGCGCCTCGGCCGAGGCCCTGCCGAGCCCCCGCGTCGCGCCGGTCACCACGTACACACGGTCCTTCAGTCCAAGATCCATGGACCTATCCTGCCGGGTCCCGATCCTCCAGAGCCAGCGCGAGGGCGGTGCCCACCAGCCCGATGTGGCTGAAGGCCTGCGGGAAGTTCCCCAGCTGGCGCAGGGCCACCGGGTCGTACTCCTCCGCGAGGAGCCCCACGTCGTTGCGGAGGGCGACGAGCCGGTCGAAGAGCCGGCGCGCCTCCTCGGTCCTGCCGGTCAGCCGCAGCGCGTCCGCCAGCCAGAACGAACAGACGAGGAACGTCCCCTCCCGTCCCGGCAGCCCGTCCACCGCCCCCGAATCCACGCTGTACCGGCGCAGGAAGCCGCCGTGCAGCAGCTCCGCCTGCACCGCGTCCACCGTTCCGACCACCCGGGGGTCGTCCGGCGGCAGGAAGCCGACCTGCGGGATGAGCAGGGTGGCGGCGTCCAGCTCCAGGGAGCCGTACGACTGCGTGAAGGTGTTCCGGTCGGGGTCGTACGCCTTCGCGCACACCTCGGTGTGGATCTCGTCCCGCAGCGCCCGCCAACGCGCCTGGTCCCCCGGCAGCGAGGGGTCCGCCTCCAGGGTGCGCACCGCCCGGTCGGCGGCCACCCAGGCCATCACCTTCGAGTGGGTGAAGTGGCGGCGCGGCCCGCGGACTTCCCACAGGCCCTCGTCGGGGTTCCGCCAGGTCGACTCCAGGAAGCCGAGCAGGCTGAGCTGGAGGTTCCAGGCGTGCCGCTTCGGCGGGATCCCCGCTTCGCGCGCGCGGTAGAGCGAGTCCATGACCTCGCCGTACACATCGAGCTGGAACTGCTCCACGGCCGCGTTCCCGGTCCGCACCGGCGCCGAGTCGGCGTAGCCGCGCAGCCACGGCAGGGTCGTCTCGGGCAGTCGGCGCTCCCCGGCGGGGCCGTACATGATCTGGAGATCGGCCGGGTCGCCCGCGACCGAGCGCAGCAGCCAGTCCCGCCAGGCGGCCGCTTCCTCGACGTACCCGGCGGCGAGCAGTGCGCCGAGGGTGAGGGAGGAGTCGCGCAGCCAGCACGCGCGGTAGTCCCAGTTCCGTACGCCGCCGAGCTCCTCCGGCAGGGAGGTGGTGGGGGCGGCGACGATCCCGCCGGTCGGGGCGTACGTGAGCGCCTTCAGGGTGATCAGCGAGCGCAGCACCGCCTCCCGGTGGGGACCCCGGTAGGTGCAGCGGGCCGACCACTCCCGCCAGTCCTCCAGGGACTGCTCCAGGGCCTCGAAGGGGTCGACGAGGTCGGGGCGCGGCTCGTGGGAGGGGTGCCAGGTCAGGACGAAGGCGACCTTCTCGCCGGCGGCGACGGTGAAGGAGGAGCAGGTGGCGAACTGCTGGCCCCAGGTCTTCACGGGCGGCTCGCTGCGCAGCCAGACGGCGTCGGGTCCGGCGACCGCGACCCGGTGGCCGTCGGATCGGCGCATCCAGGGCACGACCGAGCCGTAGTCGAAGCGCAGTCGCAGGACGGCGCTCATCTCGACGGTGCCGCTGACCCCCTCCACGATCCGCATGACGTCGGGGGCCCTGTCCCGCTGGGGCATGAAGTCGACGACCTTGACGGTGCCCGTGCGGGTCGTCCAGAAGGTCTCCAGGACGAGCGAGTCCTCGACGTAGCGGCGGGTCGTGCAGGTCGTGGCGCCCTTGGGCGCGATCCGCCAGTGGCCGTTGTTCTCGTCGCCGAGCAGTGCGGCGAAACAGGCGGCCGAGTCGAAGCGGGGCAGACACAGCCAGTCGATCGAC
Source organism: Streptomyces sp. NPDC058650 (assembly GCF_042717315.1). NCBI lineage: Bacteria > Bacillati > Actinomycetota > Actinomycetes > Kitasatosporales > Streptomycetaceae > Streptomyces > Streptomyces sp. NPDC058650. The sequence continues at coordinate 44,705 of NZ_JBHXRL010000006.1, read as the reverse complement.
CCGTCACGGCCGACGAGCGCGGCGGTCTGGAGATCGCCGATGAGGGCGTAGTCGTCGATACGTTGCGTCACGCTTTGGGCTGTTCCCGCAAGCGGCGGCCGTCAATCAGAGGGACGGAGTGGCCTGGATCGCGTGGGTGTCCCCGGCAGGGGCCCCGGAGGCGTCGGAAGGTCCGCCGTCCCCGTCGCCGTCGCCGCTTCCGTCCCCGCTTCCGTCGCCGTCCCCGCTCCCGGCGGCTTCGGCGCGGGCGGCGGCCTCCTGGTCGCGCTTCTCCCGGCGGACGAGGATCACCCAGCCGACGGGCACTCCGGCGGTGAAGAGCCACCACTGCACGGCGTACGCCATGTGCGCGCCGATCGAGTCGTGGTCGGGCTCGGGGATCAGTTCGGGGGTGTCGCCGGCCGGCTCGGGCGCGATCTGTTCGAGGTAACCGCCGAGGACCTCGCGGCCGATGAGCGCGGCCTGCTGCTCGCTGTTGATCAGCATCACCTGGCGGTCCGGCAGACCCTTCAGGTCCTTGATGCCGCTGGCGCCGGTCGTCTCGTCCGCCTTGAGCCGGCCGGTGACGGTGATCTCGCCCTTCGGGGCGGGCGGCACCGTCGGGTACGCGCGCTGGTCGGCGGCGGCCGGCACCCAGCCACGATTGACCAGGACGACGCTGCCGTCCCGGAGGACCAGCGGCGTCAGGACGAGCACCCCCTGCCGGTCGTCGGCGTTGGTGCGACGGCGGACGACCACCTCATGGGCGGTGTCGAAGGTGCCGGTGGCGGTGGCCTGCCGCCAGTAGTCGGCGCGCGGGACGGTGTGGCCGGGGGAGGTGAGCTCCTCGACCGGGACCGGCTTCGCCTTGAGGTTGTCCGCGATCAGGGCGTTCTGGGCCACGCGGCGTTCGTGCCGGTGGAACTGCCAGAAGCCCAGCTCGATCATCGTGGGGATGAGGGCGAGGACGATGAGGGTGAGGATCACCCACTGCCGGGACAACAGGAAGCGGTACACGTCGTCGACGTTACAACGAACGGAACGGCCCCCTTGCGGCGGGTGCCGAAGGGGGCCGAGCCCCCCGCGGGAGCGGGGAGCCGTGAACCCGTTCGTACGGTCACGGGGTGCACCGCGGACCACCCCCGCGCGTGCGGGGACGTGCCAGGCCCGGGCGTCGGCTCGACGACTGGGCCGGCCCCGGGGTCACACCCTGTCGACGATTCCCACCTTTCCCTCCGCGCGGGCGCAGTGGGCGCCGCAGTACCAGCTGCCCTCGCTCTCGACGCCCTGTCCGATGATCTGGACGCGGCAGTGCTCGCAGATGGGCGCCATGCGGTGGATGGCGCACGAGAAGCAGTCGAAGACGTGCACCGCACCCTGCGCATGAACCTCGAAGGACATGCCGTAATCGTTTCCGCAGACCTCACAACGTGCCATGCGCCACAGGGTGGAGCTCCCGGCGGGTGGGCGCAGCGAGGCACGCCCACCCGGCCCCGCGCGTCACCCGTCTGCCGGGGCCACGTCCCGCAGCAGCTGCGTGTAGGCCGCCTCGTCGACGACCGGCGTACCGAAGGACTTCGCCTTCAGCGTCTTGGAGGTGTGCGCGTCGGGGTCGTTCGTGACGAGCAGGCTCGTCAGCCGGGAGACGCTGGTGGCGACATGGAGCCCGGCTTCGACCGTGCGGTCCTCCAGGAGCTCGCGGTCGACGGAGGTGTCACCGGAGAAGGCCACCCGCATGCCCTGCTTGAGCGGCCGGTCGACCTCGTACCGGCCGGGGTTGGGGTACGGGCAGGCGGGGCGCTTCCGGGAGGGCCGCCAGCTGTTCATGCGGTACGCGCCGGAGGACGACGAGGACGCGTACCCGCCCTGGTGCCCGATCCGGGGCTGGGCCGGCGCTCCGGCCCACTCCGTCAGCGGCCGGCACTCCAGGAGCGGCAGCCGGACGTTCCGCTCGGCCGCCGCGTGCAGGCTCGGCCGGAACGCCTCGGCGAGGACCCGCGCGTCGTCGAGCGCGTTGTGCGCGCGCTGCTGGACGACGCCGAAGTGCGCGGCGAGCGACTCCAGCTTGTGGTTGGGCAGCGGCAGCGACAGCTCCTTGGCGAGCGCGATCGTGCACAGCCGCTGGCGCACGGGTGCGGCGGACTCGGCGCGCGCGTACTCCCTGGCGATCATCTGCCAGTCGAACATCGCGTTGTGCGCGACCAGGACCCGTCCGTCGAGCCGGGTCGCGAACTCCGCCGCGATCTCCGGGAAGAGCGGCGCGCCCTCCAGGACGTCGCTGGTCAGCCCGTGGATCCAGACGGGACCGGGGTCGCGCTCGGGGTTGACGAGCGTGTACCAGTGGTCCTCGACGTTCCCCTGGGCGTCCAGCCGGTAGACGGCAGCCGACACTATCCGGTCGTCGCGGGCGAGGCCGGTGGTCTCCACGTCGACGACCGCGTACCCCTGTGGGTAGGCGGCCGGCCACGTCGCTGCTGTCGTACGGTCGTCGAGCATGGTCAATGAGAATACGGCCCGCGACCGACAGTGCCGTCCCCGGTGTCCGCGGCGCTCCCGCCGACCCCGGTGAGCAGACCCTCCACCAGGGCCCGTACGGAGTCGACGAACAGGGCCTCGGTGTCGATCGGCGCGGCCAGGGCGCGTGTCAGATCGGGGTCGGCCTCGGCCTCGGCGGTCTCCTCGCGCCACAGCTCCTCCTCGGCGGGGGACTGGGTGGGGGACCGCTCACGGTTGCGCTCCACCAGGACGTAGCCGACGACCTGGAACTGCAGCGCGCGGACGGCCCGCGCCGCGTGCGCGCCGCGCAGCCCCGCCGCGTGGGCCTCGTGGACCAGGGCGCGCTGGGCGGGCAGGAACATCCGTTCCGTCAGGCCCCGTTCGTGGACCATCGCCACCAGGTGCGGCCGCTCGCGCAGGGCGCGGCGCAGCGCGCGGGCGACCGAGACGATCCGCTCGGCGGGGGTCGTCCCGCGCGGGCGGATCGTGCCGAGGTCGGTGACCGTGCGGGTGACGAGCGCGTCGAGGAGCGACTCGCGGTTGCCGACGTGCCAGTAGATCGAGGTGACCGCCGTGCCCAGCTCGGCGGCGAGCCTGCGCATGGTGAGGGCGCCCGGGCCGTGCTCCCTCACCAGAGCGGCCGCGGTGTCCAGGACTTCGTCGCGGCTCAGCGCCGAGCGTGCCATCGGTCTCCCCCAACTCCTCTGCGTGCACGGGTCTTTACCCTTCATCGACGACGGTGTAACTGTGTTACAGGCCGACTGTCCAGCCGACTATCCCGAAGGGTGGTACGTCATGGCACGAGTACGGTACGGGGCGCGCGGCGAGGCCGAGGCGGCGGCGGCGCGCGAGCGGAGCGCCAAGCTCCCCGACATCTGGTCCACCGGAGTGGTCGCCGTCTGGGAGACCGACCCCGACGTCGTCGCGGCGATCCTGCCGCCCCCGCTGAAACCCACCGCGCGCCCGCTCGTCCGCGCCAACATCAGCCGGGTCGACCTGTCCGGCTATCCCCTCGGCGCCGGCTCCGTGGCCGTGGCCGCCGCCCACGGCGACCAGGAGGGCTGGTACCCGCTGGTCATGCCGATGACCCACGAGCGCGCCCTGATCGGCGGGCGTGAGGTCTTCGGCGAACCGAAGAAACTGGGCGAGGTCACGGTCGACCGCGAAGGGCTCGTCGTCCGCGCGGCGCTCGCCCGGCACGGCATCGCCTTCGTCGAGGTGCGCGGCGCCGTCTCCGGTCCGCTGCCGCTGCCGGAGCCCGCCCGGAAGATCGACTTCTACTTCAAGTTCCTGCCCGCCGTCGACGGCACCGGTTTCGACGGCGACCCCGTCCTCGTCCACTGCGTCCGCAACGAGAAGGTGCGGAAGCTGGAGCGGATCACCGGTGACGTGATCCTGCGCGAGTCCATGTACGACCCGGTGGCCGACCTCCCCGTACGCCGTCTCGTCGAGATCACGATCGGCGAGAAGACCACCGACCAGAAGGGCACGGTCGCCGAACGCGTCTCCGCGCAGGCGCTGCTGCCCTACATCCACCAGCGGTACGACGACCCGCTCCAGATCCTCGACGGACCCCCGGAAGGAAGTGTCTGATGGAACTGCGCGCGGGACAGGTCGCCGTCGTCACCGGCGCGGCGAGCGGCATCGGGCGCGCCATGGCCCGCCGCTTCGCCGCCGAGGGCATGGCCGTCGTCCTCGGGGACGTCGAGCCGGGCGCGCTCGCGGAGGCCGCCGACGAGCTGATGGAGGGCGGGGCGCAGATCCTCGCCCGGACGGTCGACGTCTCCGACCCCGACGAGGTCCGGGCGTTCGCGGACGCGGCGTACGACACCTTCGGCGCCGTCCACGTCCTCTGCAACAACGCGGGCGTGGGGTCCGGCGCCGAGGGCCGGATGTGGGAGCACGAGCCGAACGACTGGAAGTGGGCCTTCTCCGTCAACGTCTGGGGCGTCTTCCACGGCATCCAGGCCTTCGTCCCGCGCATGATCGCGAGCGGCGAGCCCGGCCACGTCGTCAACACCTCCTCCGCCGACGGCGGCATCGCCCCGTTGCCCACCGCCTCCGTGTACGCGGTCACCAAGGCGGCCGTCGTCACCATGACCGAGTCGCTCTACGCCCATCTCCGGGCCGAGCACGCGGCCGTGGGCGCCTCCGTGCTCTTCCCCGGCCCGCACATGCTCCGCACCGGCCTGTGGGAGTCGCACCGCAACCGGCCCGAGCGGTTCGCGAAGGAGCGCCCGCGCAGGACCCCGTACCGCAGCCTCGACCAGTGGGAGGCCGCGATGAAGGAGGCCGGACAGGAGATCGCCTTCACCCCGGTGGAGGAGGTCGCCGAGCTGGTCGTCGAGGGCATCCGCGCCGACCGGTTCTGGATGCTGCCGGAGAGCGAGCACAGCGACGGCCAGATCCGGGCGCGCTCGCGGTCGATGCTCGACCGCGCCAACCCGTCGTACCTGGAGAGCTTCATCCTCGACCGGGACCGAGACGACCGCGAGGACGACCGCGAAGACGACCGCGAAGACGACCGGGACAGCGACCGGGACAGCGACCGAGACTGAGGACGCACTGACATGACGACGTACGAGGATCCGTATCTGATCATCTCCTCCGACTGTCACGCCGGGCTGCCCACCGAGCAGTACCGGCCCTATCTGGAGTCCCGCTTCCACCGCGCCTTCGACGAGTTCCTCGCCGGGCGCGACGCGCGCCGCGAGGCCATGACCCGCCTCGGGGTACGCAACGAGGCCTTCGCCGACAAGTGGTTCCACGACAACGAGGAGGGCCTGCGCGGCGGCTGGGACGCCGCGCAGCGGCTCAAGGAGCTCGACGGCGACGGGGTCGCCGCCGAGGTCGTCTTCCCCGACGCGGACGCCGTCGACAGCCAGACCGCCGCTCCCTTCGGCGTCGGCCTCGGCCTCTCCGGTGACCAGGACCCGGAGCTCGGCATGGCGGGCGCGAAGGCGCACAACCGCTGGTTGGCCGAGTTCGTCGGCCAGAATCCCGAGCGGCACTGCGGGGTCGCGCTGCTCCCCGTCACCGCCGACCCGGTCGAGGTCGTCGCAGAGATCCACCGGGCCAAGGAGTCCGGGCTCGGCGCGCTCATGATCCCCTCGATGTGGGTGGACAAGGCCCCCTACCACGACCGGCGTTACGACCCGGTGTGGGCGGCCGCCGCCGAGACCGGCATGCCGGTCGTCACCCACTCCGGCGCCGCGCCCCGCGAGGAGTACGGCGACCACCTCGGGATCTACGTCTCCGAGGTCACCTTCTGGCCGGCCAGGCCGCTCTGGTTCCTGCTCTGGTCCGGGGTCTTCGAGCGTCACCCGGGCCTGCGGTTCGGCGTCGCCGAGTCCGGCTGCTGGTGGCTGCCCAACCTGCTCTGGTTCATGGACCGGCTCTACCTCGGCGCGCACGGCGGCAAGAAGCTGTCCCCGTTCGCGGAGCTGAAGCGGCCGCCGAGCGAGTACCTGGACCGGCAGGTCTTCATCTGCGCGACCAACACCAAGCGGCGCGAGCTCGCCCAGCGGTACGAGATCGGCGTCGACAACATCCTGTGGGGCTCGGACTTCCCGCACCCGGAGGGGACCTGGCCCGCCACGCGCGCGTGGCTGCGGAACACCTTCCACGACATCCCGGTGGAGGAGACCCGGCGGATGCTCGGTCTGGCGGCGGCGGAGGTCTTCGGCTTCGACCTCCCCGCCCTGGAGCCGATCGCCCGCCGGATCGGCCCCACCCCCGCCGACCTCGGACAGTCGGCCGACCAGGCTGCGGTGGAGGCCTCCTGGGCCCGTTCCCGCGAGGTCGGCCGCCACTGGCTGACGGAGCACGACTTCCCGGTGCTGGGGGTGAACTGATGGACAGGTACACCGTCATCTCCGCCGACTGCCACGCGGGCGCCGACCTCCTCGACTACCGGCCGTACCTGGAGCGGAAGCACCACGAGGCCTTCGACGCCTGGGCGGCCGGCTACGTCAACCCGTACGAGGACCTGCTCGCCGACACCGCCGACCGCAATTGGAACTCGCGGCGCCGGCTGCGGGAACTGGAGGCGGACGGGATCGTCGCCGAGGTCGTCTTCCCGAACACCATCCCGCCGTTCTTCCCGTCCGCCTCGCTGATGGCCCCGGCGCCGACCCGCGAGGAGTACGAGCTCCGCTGGGCGGGCCTGCGCGCGCACAACCGCTGGCTCGCCGACTTCTGCGCCGACGCGCCGGGACGCAGGGCGGGCGTGGCGCAGATCCTCCTCAACGACGTCGACGAGGCCGTACGCGAGATCCGCCGCTCCAAGGAGGCCGGGCTGACCGGCGGGATCCTGCTGCCGGGCGCCCCGCCCGGCTCGGGCGTGCCCGAGCTGTACTCGGAGGCGTACGACCCGATCTGGGCCGTCTGCGCGGAGCTGGACGTGCCGGTCAACCATCACGGCGGCTCGGCCTCGCCACCGCTGGGCGACGAACCGGCGGCCCGGGCCGTCTTCATGGTGGAGACGACCTGGTTCTCCCACCGGGCTTTGTGGCACCTCGTCTTCGGCGGTGCGTTCCGCCGGCATCCGGCCCTCAGGCTCGTCCTGACGGAGCAGGGCTCCGGCTGGATCCCCGGGGTCATGGAGATGCTGGACTACTACCACGGACGCCTGGTCGCGGCGGCCTCGAAGGCCTCCACCGCCGAGTCCAAGTTCGGCGCGGGGCTCGCGGAGTCGATGGGCAAGGGTCCCAGCGAGGTCTGGCGCGACAACTGCTTCGTGGGCGCGAGCTTCATGCGTCCGCACGAGGTGCCGCTGCGCGAGCGGATCGGCCTCGACAAGATCATGTGGGGCAGCGACTACCCGCACGACGAGGGCACCGCGCCGTACTCCCGCGAAGGCCTCCGCATCGCCTACGCGGGCGTGCCGAGGGAGGAGGTCGCCGCCATGGTCGGGGGCAACGCCGCCCGGGTCTACGGCTTCGACCTCGCCCTCCTCGACCCCCTCGCCGCCGTCCACGGCCCGGAGGTCGCGGAGGTCGCCACGCCCCTGGAGAAGATCCCCGAGGGCGCCACCAGCCCCGCCTTCGCCACGGGCGGGTCGGTCCGCGTCTGGTGACCGGCCGGGTGCGAACCTCCTGACGTGACCGCACCCGTGCCCGAACCTCCCGCCCACGACGAGGCCCGCGACGAGGCCCACGACGAGGCCCACGGCGGTGGCCTCGGCTCCCGTCTCAACTGGCTCCGGGCCGCCGTGCTCGGAGCCAACGACGGAGTCGTCTCCACCGCGGGCCTCGTCGTGGGCGTCGCGGGCGCCACCGAGTCCCGGGCGGCCCTGCTCACCGCGGGCCTCTCGGGGCTGCTCGCCGGGTCGATGTCGATGGCTGCGGGGGAGTACGTCTCCGTCTCCAGCCAGCGCGACTCGGAGAAGGCGGCGCTCGCCCAGGAGCGACGCGAACTGCGGGAGGAGCCCGAGGCGGAACTCGCCGAACTGACCGGCCTCCTCGCCGCCCGAGGGCTCTCCGCCGAGGTGGCCCGCGAGGCCGCCGAACAGCTCACCGAGCGCGACGCCCTGCGCGCCCACGCGCGCGTGGAGCTGGGCATCGACCCCGACGACCTCACCAACCCCTGGCACGCGGCGGGCGCCAGCTTCCTCGCCTTCACCGTCGGCGCCCTGCTCCCGCTCCTCGCGATCGTCCTGCCGCCGGCCTCGGCCCGCCTCTGGGTCACGGTCGGCTCCGTCCTCGCGGCCCTCGCCTGCACGGGCTGGTGGAGCGCCCGCCTCGGCAACGCCCCCGCGGGGCGCGCGATCTTCCGCAACATGGGCGGCGGCGCGCTCGCGATGGCGGTCACCTACGGCGCGGGCTCGCTCCTCGGCGCGGCGGGCGTGTAGGGCTTCCGAGTCCACTTGTCAGAAGGTGCCAAAGCCTGCTGACACGTCGTCTCGCATACTTGTTGGTAACAACGTCTAGCGGGCCCCCGCCCACCCCGCCTACCGTCGACGGCATGCCGAACCTGCCCGATGTCGTGCTCTGGTCCATACCGGCGTTCGTCCTGCTCACCGTCCTGGAGATGGTCAGCCACCGGATCCACCCCGACGAGGACGCCGCCGGATACGAGACCAAGGACGCCGCCACCAGCATCGGCATGGGCCTGGGAAGCCTCGCCTTCGACGCGCTGTGGAAGATCCCCGTGGTCGCGATCTACACCGCCGTCTACGAGCTCACCCCGCTCCGCGTCCCCGTCCTGTGGTGGACGATCCCGCTGATGCTGCTCGCGCAGGACTTCCTCTACTACTGGCAGCACCGCGGACACCACGTCATCCGCATCCTCTGGGCCTGCCACGTCGTCCACCACAGCAGCCGCAGGTTCAACCTCACCACCGCCCTGCGCCAGCCGTGGACCAGCGTGACCTCCTGGCCGTTCTACCTGCCGATGATCGCCCTCGGCGTGCACCCGGCGGCCGTCGCCTTCTGCTACTCGGTCAACCTCGTCTACCAGTTCTGGATCCACACCGAGCGCGTCGGCAAGCTGCCCCGGCCCTTCGAGTACGTCCTCAACACGCCCTCGCACCACCGCGTCCACCACGCCTCCCAGGGCGGCTACCTGGACCGGAACTTCGGCGGCATCCTCATCGTCTGGGACCGGATGTTCGGCTCCTGGGTCGGCGAGACGGACCGGCCCGTCTACGGGCTCACCAAGAACATCGAGACGTACAACCCCCTGCGCGTCGCCACCCACGAGTACGCCGCCATCGCCCGCGACCTCCGGTCCGCGAACGACTGGCGCGAGCGGGCCGGCCGGGTCTTCCGCGGCCCGGGCTGGCAGCCGGGACCCCCGCCGGAACGGGCCCCGCAGGCCGGTGTCGCGCCGGAGCGGGCCCAGCAGGCCGGTGCCGCGCCGGAGGCCGCCGCGTGAGCGCCGACCCGACGGCCGTCCGCGCCGACTCGCCCGCCCCGCCGCCCTCGACCGTCTCCCGCGCGCTGCTCGCCGCCTTCGGACTCGCCGTCGTCGTCGACCTGGGCTCGCTCCTCGCCGGCGCCGAGCTCGGCCACCAGCTCGCCAAGCCGCTCCTGATGCCCCTGCTTGCCGCGTACGCCGTCACGAGAGGCGCCCCCAAGCTCCTGATCGCCGCGCTCCTCTTCGGCTGGGGCGGCGACGTCTTCCTGCTCTCCGACGCCGACTGGGCCTTCCTCGTCGGCATGGGCTCCTTCGCGGCCGGACACGTCTGCTACCTGGTCCTCTTCGGCCGACGGCGTACGTCGACGCTCCTCGGCGCCGGATACGCGGCCGCCCTCGTCGGCACCGTCGCGCTCCTCTGGCCCGACCTCCCCGCCGACCTGCGGATCCCCGTCGCCGGGTACTCGCTGCTCCTCACCGCGATGGCCTACCGCGCGAGCGCCCTCGGCCGCGCGGCAGGCCTCGGCGGCGCCCTGTTCCTGCTGTCCGACACCCTCATCGCCACCGGCGTCGCCGAGTGGCCCCAGCTGCCCGCGCCCGACTTCTGGGTCATGCTGACCTACATCGCGGCGCAGTACCTGCTGACCGTGGGAGTGCTCTCCGCGATGTACGGTGAACGTCGTACAACCGTCTGACAGCAAGGACCGCCCCCCATGCGCGCCACCACCATCCACGCCCCGTTCGACATGCGCGTGGAGGACGTGCCCGACCCGGTGATCAAGGACTCCACCGACGTCGTCCTACGCGTGCTGCGCGCCTGCATCTGCGGCAGCGACCTGTGGGCCTACCGAGGCGAGTCGGCCCGGCAGCCCGGCCAGCGCATCGGCCACGAGTTCCTCGGCATCGTCGAGGCGGCGGGCTCCGACGTCACCGGCTTCGCCGCCGGCGACCTCGTCGTCGCCCCGTTCGTCTGGTCCGACGGCACCTGCGAGTACTGCGCCGAGGGGCTCCAGACCTCCTGCCCGCGCGGCGGCTTCTGGGGCTCGGTCGGCTCCGACGGCGGCCAGGGCGAGGCCGTCCGCGTCCCCTTCGCCGACGGCACCCTCGTCAAGCTCCCCGCCGACGCCGCCTCCGACGACCACTTGCTGACCGCGCTGCTCGCCCTCTCCGACGTCATGGGCACCGGCCACCACGCCGCCCTCGGCGCGGGCGTGACGCGGGGCTCCACCGTCGCGGTCGTCGGCGACGGCGCCGTCGGCCTCTGCGGGGTCCTCGCCGCCAAGCGCCTCGGCGCCGAGCGGATCATCGCCCTCGGCCGCCACACCGCCCGTACCGACATCGCCCGCGCCTTCGGCGCCACCGACGTCGTCGCCGAGCGTGGCGAGGCCGCCGAGGCCGCCGTCCGCGAACTCACCGGCGGCCAGGGCGCCCACGCCGTCATCGAGGCCGTCGGCACCGAGCAGTCCATGCGCACCGCCGTCGCCATCGCCCGCGACGGCGGCTCCATCGGCTACGTCGGCGTCCCGCACGGCAGCGGCACCGGCCTCGACCTCTCCGTCATGTTCGACCGGAACATCGCGCTGCGCGGCGGCGTCGCGCCCGTCCGCGCGTACATCCCGGAACTGCTCCCGGACGTCCTCGACGGCACCATCGACCCGTCCCCGGTCTTCGACCTGACCGTCGGCCTCGACGGCGTCCCCGGCGGCTACAAGGCCATGGACGAGCGCACCGCCCTGAAGGTCCTCGTCAAGCCGTAGCCCCGGCTTGGGAGCGCGTGGGCATGCGTCCCGCAGGGTTGGGGGTCCCCCTCTGGGGGAGGGGCGGGCACACCCCGTTGCCGGGCGCCCGTCCCGCCGCTCAGGCCCCCAGCCACTCAGGAGCGTCCGCCCCCGCCACGCCCGGCGGGCGCGACCAGCCCGTCGGGCCGCCCTCGTACGAGACCGGCGACAGCGCGTACCGCAGTCGGCCCAGCGGGCCGTCCGCCTCGGTGACGTACCGCCCGGGCTCGTACCTCGGCAGCCCGTGCGTCAGCCAGTGCCCCGTCTGCGCGAGCGCCAGGCGTACGAGCCGGGTGCCGCCGTCCCGGTCCTGCTCGGTCAGCGAGCGCAGCACCGCCGCCGCGAGCAGATAGCCCGTGCCGTGGTCCAGGGCCTGCGCCGGGAGCGCCCCCGGCTCCTCCGCCGAGCCCTCGGTCACGGCGATCCCGGACGCCACCTGCACCAGACTGTCGAAGCCGCGCCGCCCGCCCCAGGGGCCGTAGTCGCCCCAGGCCGACAGCCGCGCGGTCACGAGGCCGGGCCGGTCGAGGCCGAAGCGGTCGAGCGCGCCCGGCCGGTAGCCGGTGACCAGGACGTCGGCCGCTTCCAGCAGCTCGTCGAAGGTACGGCGGTCCGACGGGCTGTCCAGGTCGAGGGCGGCGGACCGCTTCCCGACGTCCGTGTCCGCGTGCTGGTCCGGCAGTTCGGGGTTGCCCGGCGGATCGATCCGCAGCACGTCCGCGCCGAGCAGCGCCAGCGTCCGGGTCGCGACGGGACCGGCGATCACCCGGGTCAGATCGAGCACCCGCAGGGGACCCGAGCGGCGCCGCGGCGGGGCGTCGTCGAGCCGCTCCCGGGTCAGCGGCGGCCGTGCCGCCACCTCCCGGCCCTGCGCGTGCTCCGCCCACTCCCCGGGCGTGCGCAGGGCGACGGCCAGGCCCCCGGCCGCGTACACCGCGCTCTCGACCTCGACGGACCTCCGCTCGCCGATCGCCGCCGCGACCGCCTCGACGGAGTCGGGGGTGCCGAGCGCGGCGAGCAACGCCGCACGGTGGTGCGGGTAGTTGGCGTGCGTACGGACCCAGCCGTCCGACGTCCGCCAGAACCGCGACAGCGGCGCGAAGCTCACCGGCGCCCGCCCGTCGATCCGCAGATGGCGCTCGCTCACGAAGGCGGTGGCGACGGCCCCGTCGTCCACCCGCACGGACCCGGGCAGCCCCGCCCGCTCGACGGCCGCGAGCCCGGCGACCGCGACCGCGGCCCGGGCCAGATCCATCACGGGCAGCCGCGCGGGCAGCAGCCCGGACGTCCCGCCGTACTCCACGCGGTCCACCAGGGCGGGATCGCCGCCGAGGGCCGACCACAACAACTCCGTACCCGTGCGCACCGTGTTGTCCATGTCCATGGCCGCACTATGGCACTCAGTGCCACGCGAAAGGGCCCCGGTGTGGCACACCACACCAGGGCCCTCCGTCAAGCACACGCGGTGACTACCGGCGGACGGCGTCCAGCGCGTCGATCAGACCGGCTCCGTAGAAGCCGTTCTTGTTCTTGCCACCCTCGCAGACGGCGTCGATCTTGCCGTCGCCCTCGATGTCGTACGGGTTGGTGCAGGCGCGGTCGTCGGCCTGCGCGTACAGCAGCGCCTTGAGGGCCGCCGGGGACGCGTAGGGGTGCGTCGACTTGATCAGCGCGAGGACCCCCGCCGCGTGCGGCGAGGCCATCGACGTGCCGGCCTTGTAGTTGTAGCCGCCGTTGACCGTGGTCGACAGGATGCGGCCGTTGACCGCCGGGGCGTCCGGCGTCTGGTACTCGGTGCGGTCACCGCCGGGGGCGGCGATGTCGATCACGCCGAGACCGTAGTTGGAGTAGGACGCCTTGAGGTCCTTGGCTCCGGTCGCGGAGACCGTGACGACGCCCGGCAGCATGGCCGGGTAGTCCAGGCACTCCTTCGGGTCGATGACCCGATCGCCCGGCGTGGTGTCGTTCGGGCTGCTGTTGTCGACGATCGAGTCGGCCGCGAGGTCGAACTTCGAGTTGCCGGCCGCCGCCACGTTGACCGTGCCCTTGCGCTCCGCGTAGCGGGTCGCACGGGTGACCGCCTCGATGAGGGCCTTCTGGTCCTCGTCGTTCTTGCAGGCGAACATCCACGGGTCGGTGTAGTAGCTGTTGTTCGTGATCTCGACACCCTGCTCGGCCGCCCACATGAAGCCGCAGACCACGGCCTCGGTGTAGAAGAAGCCGTCCGGGGTCGACACCTTGATGCCGGAGACCTTGACGCCCGGGGCGACACCGGTGATGCCGACGCCGTTCTTGGCGGCGGCGATCGTGCCGGCGACGTGCGTGCCGTGGTCGCTCTCGCCCGGGTTCGGGCGCCACGAGCCGGCGGTGGTGTCCGGCTTGCCGGTCACACAGTTGGCGGAGGCCTTGACGTCGAAGTTCGGCGCCAGGTCCGGGTGCGTGTCGTCGACGCCCGTGTCGATGACGGCGACGGTCACGCGCTTGCTGCCCAGCGTCTTCTGGTGGGCCTTGTCCGCCTTGATGGCGGGCAGGTCCCACTGCAGGGGCTCCAGCGGGTCCTGAGCGTCGGTGGCGTTGGCCGCGGCGGCCTTGGCCTCGGCCGCGGTCAGCGTCTGCGCGCCCTCGTCGACGGAGGTGTCGGTCTGGACGGAGAGAGGGGCGGTCCGGGTCGAACCGGCCGACACCACGCCACGCGCCTGACGAATCGTCTTCGCGAACTCGGGGTTCTGCGAGTGGACGACTATCACGCCTATCTGGTCGTACGAGATGACCACCTCGCCGCCCGCGGCGGCGATCGCCTTCTTCACCGAGGCAGCGGTCCAGCGGCCCCCCGCGACGTTGACGACGTACGAGAGCTTCGGCCCGTTCGTCGCCGCTACGGCTGCGGCCGGGGCGTCACTCAGTTCCGCGGCGGAGGCAGCGCCGGAGGGAAGGAAGCCGAGCGAGGCCGTGAGCGCGAGACCAACCGGCAGAGCAAGAGCTCGGCCGCGCCTCGATCCCAGATGAGCCATGGGTTCTCCACATCATCCGTATGTACTGCCCACGCGCGGGTTTGCGCGCGGACAGGTGCATGACGAGTGAAGCTATCGCTGATCTTCCCGGTCCTTCAATGAGTTGAGAAGACTTCATGAAGATCTGTGCGAATAAATTCCCCGCGTGAACCACTTCGCTTCCGGCTCCGTGCCGTTGGACAGGGGAGGGGCTCCGCCCGGCGCCCCCGTTCCCGCCCCCTGGTGAGGCCCCCTTGACCATGCCGTCCGTCCCCGCGTCACGAGGAGATTCCGTGGCTACCGAAGCACCGCCGCCGCCCAGAAACGGAGCGGAGACCGACCGCGGTCCCGTGCCGCCCACGACGGAGCAGTTCGTCGAGGTGCAGGAAGGCGCGGAGTTCGGCGAACTGCGCCGTACCTACCGCTCCTTCGCCTTCCCCCTCACCCTCGCCTTCATCGCCTGGTACCTGCTCTACGTGCTGCTCTCCAACTACGCGGGCGACTTCATGGGCACCAAGCTCTTCGGCAACATCAACATGGCGCTGGTCCTGGGCCTCGGTCAGTTCCTGACCACCTTCCTCATCGCCTGGCTCTACTCGCGGCACGCCGCGACCCGCCTCGACCCCCGCGCCGAGGCCATCCGGAACCGTATGGAGGGCGACGCATGAGAACCACCGTCCTGCTCGCGGCGGGCAACGCCACCAGCGAGCACCGGCCGCTGATCATCGCGCTCTTCGGGGCCTTCGTCATCGCCACCCTGGTCATCACCGTCTGGGCCGGCCGCCAGACCCGCAGCGCCGCCGACTTCTACGCCGGCGGCGGCCAGTTCACCGGCTTCCAGAACGGCCTCGCGATCTCCGGCGACTACATGTCCGCCGCGTCGTTCCTCGGCATCAGCGGCGCCATCGCCCTCTACGGCTACGACGGCTTCCTCTACTCGATCGGCTTCCTGGTCGCCTGGCTCGTCGCCCTCCTCCTGGTCGCCGAACCGCTGCGCAACTCCGGCCGCTTCACGATGGGCGACGTCCTCGCCTACCGGATGCGCCAGCGGCCCGTCAGGACCGCCGCCGGCACCTCGACCATCGTCGTCTCGATCTTCTACCTGCTCGCCCAGATGGCGGGCGCCGGCGTCCTCGTCTCGCTGCTGCTCGGCATCACCAGCGACGGCGGCAAGATCGCGATCGTCGCCCTCGTCGGCCTCCTGATGATCGTGTACGTGACGATCGGCGGCATGAAGGGCACCACCTGGGTGCAGATGGTGAAGGCCGTCCTGCTCATCGCGGGCACGCTCCTCATCACCTTCCTCATCCTGCTGAAGTTCGACTTCAACCTCTCGCAGCTGCTCGGCGCCGCCGCCACCAACAGCGGCAAGGGCGACGCGTTCCTGGAGCCCGGCCTCAAGTACGGCACCAGCGCCCTGTCGAAGCTCGACTTCCTCTCGCTCGGCATCGCCCTCGTCCTCGGCACCGCCGGCCTGCCGCACATCCTGATCCGCTTCTACACCGTGCCGACCGCCAAGGCCGCCCGTAAGTCGGTGAACTGGGCCATCGGCATCATCGGCGCCTTCTACCTGATGACGATCGTCCTCGGCTTCGGCGCCGCCGCCCTGCTCAGCGGCGACACCATCAAGGCGTCCAACAAGGCGGGCAACACGGCGGCCCCGCTCACCGCTCTGGAGGTCGGCGGCGGTGCCGGCTCCACCGGCGGCGCGATCCTGCTCGCCGTCATCTCCGCCGTCGCCTTCGCCACCATCCTCGCCGTGGTCGCCGGTCTGACCCTCGCCTCGTCCTCGTCGTTCGCGCACGACATCTACGCGAACGTGATCAAGCGCGGCAAGGCCACCGAGAAGGAGGAGATGCGGGCAGCCCGCTGGTCGACCGTCCTCATCGGCATCGTGTCGATCGCGCTCGGCGCCCTCGCCCGCGACCTCAACGTCGCCGGTCTGGTCGCCCTCGCCTTCGCCGTCGCCGCCTCGGCCAACCTGCCGACGATCCTCTACTCGCTCTTCTGGAAGCGCTTCACCACCCAGGGCGCGCTCTGGTCGATCTACGGCGGGCTGATCTCCTCCGTGGTCCTCGTCCTCTTCTCGCCCGTCGTCTCCGGCGGACCGGCCTCGATGTTCAAGGGCGTGGACTTCCACTGGTTCCCGCTGGAGAACCCCGGCCTCGTCTCGATCCCCCTCGGCTTCCTCCTCGGCTGGCTCGGCTCGCTCCTCTCCAAGGAGGAGCCGGACGCCGGCAAGTACGCGGAGCTGGAGGTCAAGTCGCTCACCGGCGTCGGGGTGGCCGCCGCGATCAAGCACTGACCGGAGCGCAGCGGGCCGTATACGTTCCGCAGTAATCCACCGGCCGCGTCGTAGGGTTCTACGACGCGGCCGCGCAGGTCCCGTGACAATCTGCCCTGCTCGTTGTCAGCGGTCTCACGTAGTCTCGAACCACACGCATCCGCAAGACGGGGAGGGGGCCCACAGTGCTCATCGACACCTACGGCAGGGTCGCCACCGACCTGCGCGTCTCGCTCACCGACCGGTGCAACCTGCGCTGCACGTACTGCATGCCGGAAGAGGGCCTCCAGTGGCTCGCGAAGCCGGATCTCCTCACCGACGACGAGATCGTCCGGCTGATCCGCATCGCCGTCACCGACCTCGGCGTCACCGAGGTCCGCTTCACCGGCGGCGAGCCGCTGCTCCGCCCCGGCCTCGTCGGGATCGTCGAGCGCTGCGCCGCGCTCGAACCCCGCCCCCGCATGTCCCTCACCACCAACGGCATCGGGCTCAAGCGCACCGCGACCGCCCTCAAGGCCGCCGGTCTGGACCGGGTCAACGTCTCCCTGGACACCCTGCGCCCCGAGGTCTTCAAGACCCTCACCCGGCGCGACCGCCACCACGACGTCCTCGACGGCATGGCCGCCGCGCGGGACGCCGGCCTCACCCCGGTGAAGGTCAACGCGGTCCTGATGCCCGGGCTCAACGACGACGAGGCACCCGACCTGCTCGCCTGGGCGATGGAGGAGGGGTACGAGCTCCGCTTCATCGAGCAGATGCCGCTCGACGCCCAGCACGGCTGGAAGCGCGACGGCATGATCACCGCAGGCGACATCCTGGAGTCCCTGCGCACCCGCTTCACCCTGACCGCCGAGGGCGCCGACGAGCGTGGCTCCGCCCCCGCCGAGCGCTGGGTCGTCGACGGCGGATCGCACACGGTCGGTGTCATCGCCTCCGTCACCCGCCCGTTCTGCCGGGCCTGCGACCGCACCCGGCTCACCGCCGACGGACAGGTGCGCACCTGCCTCTTCGCGACCGAGGAGACGGACCTGCGGGCCACGCTCCGCTCGGACGCCCCGGACGACGAGGTCGCGCGGATCTGGAAGCAGGCCATGTGGGGCAAGAAGGCCGGCTCGGGGCTCGACGACCCGAGCTTCCTCCAGCCCGAGCGCCCGATGTCGGCGATCGGCGGCTGAGCCCGCGAGGCGTCGGCCCTCGGCGGACATCGGCGGGCATCGGCTCCCGGTCGGCGTCAGCTCTCGGCGGGCTCCCACTCGCTCAGCGGGACGACGTCCTTGAGGAAGCCCCGTACACCCAGGAACTGGGAGAGGTGCTCGCGGTGCTCGTCGCACGCGAGCCAGGTCTTCCGCCGCTCGGGCGTGTGCAGCTTGGGGTTGTTCCACGCGAGGACCCAGACGGCGTCGGCGCGGCAGCCCTTGGCAGAACAGATCGGCTTCTCTTCGCTCACCTGATCATTGTCCAGCAAAGGCGATGCCGGGCAGCCACGGGGGGAGCTGCCCGGCATCGGTCCGTCGCTCCGACGGGGGATGCGGAGCGCGTAGGCAGTATGTCACGGCACATGCGGTGCGGTGCACTGGAACTTCATGATTGATCTGAGCTTTTCTTGAGGTTTTTGGCCACTGCCCGTGATCAGTTCCGGCCGTACGGAGTCTCCGCTCCGGTGCCCTCCGCCGCCTCCGCAGCGCCGAGCTCGGGGCGTGTCGGAGCCGGTACGAAGGTGGAGGGAAGGGACGGAGCCGACTCCCGGCCCGCGTTGGCGATGACCACGGCGATATAGGGGAGCAGGATCCCCAGGACGAGCCCCACGATCGCCACGTGCCGTTCGACGTTCCACAGCACCGCCGCGGCGATCACGGAGAGCGTTCGGACGGTCATCGAGATGATGTACCGCCGCTGCCGCCCCCGGACGTCGTCGGCGAGCCCTTGCCGGGCCCCCGTGATCCGGAAGACCTCGCTTCCGCCACGCTTCGGCATCGTCGTCCACCACCCACCGGTCGTGCCGGACTTTCCCCGGTCCGGACCTCGCTCCACCGTACGCCCGGCCTTCCGCGCCGACGAGACCGGGGCACGGATGGCGCCGCCCGACATGCGTCGTTCGGCGGACGGGCCGAGACTGGGCCCACGTGCGCAAAGGAGGCGACGATGAGTTGGTTGTGGGCGATCATCGTGGGATTCGTCCTCGGTCTGATCGCGAAGGCGATCCTGCCGGGGAAGCAGCAGATCCCGCTCTGGCTGACGACCGTGTTCGGCATTCTCGGCAGCGTGCTCGGCAACGCGGTCGCGACCTGGATCGGTGTCGAGGACACCAAGGGCATCGACTGGACCCGCCACCTGCTCCAGCTGATCGGCGCTGTCGTCGTGGTCGGCGTGGGCGACATGGTCTGGGCCTCGATCAGGGGCAACAGACAACGGGCGTGACGCACCCGTGAAATCCGGGAGGCCCCGGTACGGCACACGACGTGCCGTACCGGGGCCTCCCGGCGTGCGGGGCGGGCGCGCCCTGTGGGTCTGTCCGGCGGTGGTCCACCGGACAGACCCGGTCAGCCCTCCGCGCCGGCGAACTCGATCGCCGCCAGGTTCTTCTTGCCGCGCCGCAGCACCAGCCAGCGGCCGTGCAGCAGGTCCTCCGCCGACACCTCGGCGTCCTCGGCGGTGACCTTCACGTTGTTCACGTACGCCCCGCCCTCCTTCACCGTGCGGCGCGCGCCCGACTTGCTCGGCGCGAGCCCGACCTCGGTGAACAGGTCCACGACCTGGCCGAGCTCGGTGACGCGCGCGTGCGGCAGCTCGGACAGCGCGGCGGCGAGCGTCGCCCCGTCCAGCTCGGCCAGGTCGCCCTGCCCGAACAGCGCCTTCGAGGCGTTGATGACGGCCGCGCACTGCTCGGCGCCGTGCACGAGCGTGGTGAGCTCCTCGGCGAGCGCCCGCTGGGCGGCCCGCGCCTGCGGCCGCTCGGCGGTCTGCTGCTCCAGCTCCTCCAGCTCCTCACGGGACATGAAGGAGAGGATCCGCATGTACGTCGAGATGTCCCGGTCGTCGACGTTCAGCCAGAACTGGTAGAACGCGTACGGCGTGGTCATCTCCGGGTCCAGCCAGACGGCCCCGCCCTCGGTCTTGCCGAACTTGGTGCCGTCCGCCTTGACCATCAGCGGCGTCGCGAGCGCGTGCACGTCCGCACCCGGCTCCAGGCGGTGGATCAGGTCGAGACCGGCCACCAGGTTGCCCCACTGGTCCGAGCCGCCCTGCTGGAGCACGCAGCCGTAGCGGCGGTACAGCTCCAGGAAGTCCATGGCCTGGAGCAGCTGGTAGCTGAACTCCGTGTAGCTGATGCCCTGCTCGGACTCCAGCCGCCGGGCGACGGAGTCCTTGGTCAGCATCTTGTTGACCCGGAAGTGCTTGCCGATGTCCCGCAGGAACTCGATCGCCGAGAGACCGGCGGTCCAGTCCAGGTTGTTCACCATGACCGCCGCGTTCTCCCCCTCGAAGGAGAGGAAGGGCTCGATCTGCGAGCGCAGCCGGTTCACCCAGTTCGCGACCGTCTCGGGGTCGTTCAGGGTGCGCTCGGCCGTCGGCCGCGGGTCACCGATCTGGCCGGTGGCCCCGCCGACCAGCGCCAGCGGCCGGTGCCCGGCCCGCTGGAGCCGGCGGACGGTGAGCACCTGCACCAGGTGACCGACGTGGAGACTGGCCGCGGTCGGGTCGAAACCGCAATAGAACGTGACGGGACCGTCCGCGAGAGCCTTGCGCAGTGCGTCCTCATCAGTGGACTGGGCGAAGAGCCCACGCCACTTCAGCTCGTCGACGATGTCCGTCACGACCGTCAGTCTCCTCAGGTTGTTGGTGGTACGACGACTCAGTCTAGGTGGGTCAGACCCCCTGGCTGACCGAGCTCATGTTGAAGTCCGGCACCCGCAGGGCGGGCATCGCGGCCCGGGTGAACCAGTCGCTCCACTCGCGCGGCAGCGTCTTCTCCGTCCGGCCCGCCTCCGAGGCCCGCGACAGCAGGTCCACCGGCGACTCGTTGAACCGGAAGTTGTTCACCTCGCCGACGACCTCGCCGTTCTCGACGAGGTAGACGCCGTCCCGGGTCAGCCCGGTCAGCAGCAGCGTCGCCGGGTCGACCTCGCGGATGTACCAGAGGCAGGTCAGCAGCAGACCGCGCTCGGTGGAGGCCACCATCTCCTCCAGGGAGCGCTCGCCGCCGCCGTCCAGGATCAGGTTCCCCGCCACGGGCGCCACGGGCAACCGAGTAAGCCCCGCGGTGTGCCGGGTGGTGATCAGGTGGGCCAGGCTCCCGGCCTTCACCCAGTCGATCGGCCCGACCGGCAGACCGTTGTCGAAGACGGAGGAGTCGTCGCCGGAGGAGTGCGCGATCACGAACGGCGCGGACTCCAGGCCCGGCTCGTTCGGGTCGCTGCGCAGGGTCAGCGGCAGCGGGGAGAGGGCCTCGCCGAGCCGGGTGCCGCCGCCGGGCTTGGAGAAGACCGTACGGCCCTCCACCGCGTCCCGGGCCGTGGACGACCACAGCTGGTAGATCATCAGGTCGGCCACGGCCGTCGGCGGCAGCAGCGTCTCGTACCGCCCGGCGGGCAGCTCGATGCGCCGCTCCGCCCAGCCGAGGCGGGTCGCCAGCTCCGCGTCGAGCGCGGCCGGGTCGACGTCCTTGAAGTCCCGCGTCGAGCGCCCGGCCCAGGCGGAGCGCGAACGGTCGGGGGACTTGGCGTTCAGCTCCAGGGTCCCGTTGGGCTGGTCGTGGCGGAGCCGCAGCCCCGTCGACGTACCCAGGTAGGTGGAGGTCAGCTCGTGGTTGGCGAAGCCGTAGAGCTCACGGCCACCGGCCCGGGCCCGGGCGAAGGCCTCGCCGAGCGCCGGGGCGAAGTCGGCGAAGACGGCGGAGGAGGTCTCGGCCGGGGCGTCCGTGAAGTCGGGGGACGAGGGCACGCCCTCGACCAGCGGCTGGGCGTCCTCGGCGGGCCCGGCGGCGCGCGCGGCGGCCTCCGCGGCCCGGACCAGCGGCTCCAGGTCGTCGGCGGTGACGGCCGACCGGGAGACGACACCGGAGGCGGCGCCCTGGGCGCCGTCGACGGTGGCGATGACGGTGAGGGTGCGTCCGCGCGTGACACCGTTGGTGGTCAGCGCGTTCCCGGCCCACCGCAGATTCGCGGAGGACTCCTCGTCGGCGATGACGACACACCCGTCGGCACGGGACAGCTCAAGGGCCCGCTCGACGATCTCGTACGGCTTGCTGACGCGGCTCATCGACCGGCCTCCTGCGTCGTGTTGAGACTGTGCTTGCCCGGGGTGCGACCCCCGGACCCCCGGCAGATTCCGTGGCTCGCGCTCATCGTCCGGCCTCCTGCGTCGTGTTGAGGATGTTGACACCCCGGAAGAGGGCGGAGGGGCAGCCGTGGGAGACCGCGGCGACCTGGCCCGGCTGGGCCTTTCCGCAGTTGAACGCGCCGCCGAGGACGTACGTCTGCGGGCCGCCGACCTGCTCCATCGAGCCCCAGAAGTCGGTCGTCGTCGCCTGGTACGCCACGTCCCGCAGCTGCCCGGCGAGCCGGCCGTTCTCGATGCGGAAGAAACGCTGCCCGGTGAACTGGAAGTTGTAGCGCTGCATGTCGATCGACCACGAACGGTCGCCGACCACGTAGATCCCGCGCTCCACACCCCCGATCAGGTCCTCGGTCGACAGACCGCCCGGGTCCGGCTGGAGCGAGACGTTCGCCATCCGCTGCACCGGCACATGCGCGGGGGAGTCCGCGAACGCGCAGCCGTTCGAGCGGCCGAGGCCCGTGAGCTTCGCGATCCGCCGGTCCAGCTGGTAGCCGACGAGCGTGCCGTCCTTCACCAGGTCCCAGCTCTGCCCCTCGACGCCCTCGTCGTCGTACCCGATGGTCGCGAGCCCGTGCTCGGCGGTCCTGTCACCCGTCACGTTCATGATCGACGAGCCGTACGCCAGCTTGCCGAGCTGGTCGAAGGTGGCGAAGGAGGTGCCGGCATAGGCCGCCTCGTAGCCGAGGGCCCGGTCCAGCTCGGTGGCGTGCCCGATCGACTCGTGGATCGTCAGCCAGAGGTTCGACGGGTCCACGACCAGGTCGTACCGCCCGGCCTCGACGCTCGGCGCCCGCATCTTCTCGGCCAGGAGCCCCGGGATCTCGTCCAGCTCCTTGTCCCAGTCCCAGCCGGTGCCCGTCAGGTACTCCCAGCCCCGCCCGACCGGCGGCGCGATCGTCCGCATCGAGTCGAACTCGCCGGTCGTCCCGTCCACGGCGACCGCCGTGAGCTGCGGATGCAGCCGGACGCGCTGCTGGGTCGTGACGGTGCCCGCGGTGTCCGCGTAGAACTTGTTCTCGTGGACGGTGAGCAGCGAGGCGTCCACGTGCGCCACGCCCTCCGCCCGCAGCAGCCGCGTGCTCCAGTCGGCGAGCAGCGCGCTCTTCTCCTCGCCGGGGATGGAGAAGGGGTCGATCTCGTACGAGGAGACCCAGGTGCGCTCGGCGTGCACCGGCTCCTCCGCCAGCTCCACGCGCTCCTCGGAGCCGGCCGCGGCGATCACCTTCGCCGACAGCTTGGCCATGGCCACGGCCTGCGAGGCGACCCGCGCCGCCCCGTCCATGGTCAGGTCGACCCCGGAGGCGAACCCCCAGGCCCCTCCGTGCACCACCCGCACCGCGTAGCCGAGGTCGGTGGTGTCCGAGGAGCCGGAGGGTTTGGCGTCCCGTAGCCGCCACGAGGCGCTGCGTACCCGCTCCAGGCGGAAGTCCGCGTGCTCGGCGCCGAGCGCGCGCGCCCGGGCGAGCGCCGCGTCGGCGAGCGCCCGGAGCGGCAGCGCGACGAACGAAGGGTCGATCTGATGGACCACGAGCGGCCTCGCTCTCAGTGATCGGACGAAGGCGGTTGAGCTGTCCCGGAAGTCAATCATGGGAAGGGCGGACGGGTAGGCCCATTCGAGGGCCCTCGTGGGCCGCGCACCGGGCTCTCCCGTCCGGGCTCGTACCGGCCCCGAGCTGTAGGGATCCGACAGTGACGCCCCTACGCCACTGTCGGAGGTCGATTCCTCATGTCGGGAGCGATACCGATAGGTTTTCGGCTACCAGACCGCTATCGAAAGGGTGATCCGTTGAGCCGCTCGGTTCTCGTCACCGGAGGAAACCGGGGCATCGGCCTCGCCATCGCCCGCGCGTTCGCCGAGGCCGGCGACAAGGTCGCGATCACGTACCGCTCCGGCGAGCCGCCGGCCGCCCTGATCGAACTGGGCTGCCTGCCCGTCAGGTGCGACATCACCGACACCGAGCAGGTGGAGCAGGCGTACAAGGAGATCGAGGAGAAGCACGGTCCGGTCGAGGTCCTCGTGGCCAACGCCGGCGTGACGAAGGACCAGCTCCTCATGCGCATGTCGGAGGAGGACTTCACGTCCGTCGTCGACACCAACCTGACGGGCACCTTCCGGGTCGTCAAGCGCGCCAACCGCGGCATGCTGCGGGCCAAGAAGGGCCGCGTCGTCCTGATCTCGTCGGTCGTCGGTCTGCTGGGCTCCGCGGGCCAGGCCAACTACGCCGCCTCCAAGGCCGGCCTGGTCGGGTTCGCCCGCTCCCTCGCGCGTGAGCTCGGCTCGCGCAACATCACGTTCAACGTCGTCGCCCCTGGTTTCGTCGACACCGACATGACCGCGGTCCTCACCGACGAGCAGCGCGCGGGCATCGTGTCCCAGGTGCCGCTGGGCCGTTACGCGCAGCCGGAGGAGATCGCCGCCGCGGTGAAGTTCCTCGCCTCCGACGACGCCTCGTACATCACTGGAGCCGTCATCCCGGTTGACGGCGGATTGGGCATGGGTCACTGATCACATGAGCGGAATTCTCGAGGGCAAGCGCATCCTGATCACGGGTGTGCTGATGGAGTCCTCCATCGCCTTCCACGCCGCGAAGCTGGCCCAGGAGCAGGGTGCGGAGATCATCCTCACCGCATGGCCCCGGCCGACGCTGACCGAGCGCATCGCCAAGAAGCTGCCCCACCCCGACAAGGTCAAGGTCCTGGAGCTCGACGTCTCGAACGACGAGCACCTCGCCCGCCTGGAGGGCCAGGTCCGTGAGCACCTGGGCGACCGCCTCGACGGCATCGTCCACTCGATCGGCTTCGCCCCCCAGGACGCCCTCGGCGGCAACTTCCTGAACACGCCGTTCGAGTCCGTGGCCACCGCCATGCACGTCTCCGCCTTCTCCCTGAAGTCGCTGACGATGGCGCTGCTGCCGCTGATGAGCGAGGGCGGCTCGGTCGTCGGCCTCACCTTCGACGCGAAGTTCGCCTGGCCGCAGTACGACTGGATGGGCCCGACCAAGGCCGCCCTGGAGGCCACCAGCCGCTACATGGCCCGTGACCTGGGCAAGCAGAACATCCGCTGCAACCTGGTCTCGGCCGGCCCGCTCGGTTCGATGGCCGCCAAGTCCATCCCGGGCTTCGGCGAGCTGGCCTCCGTGTGGGACAGCCGCGCCCCGCTGGAGTGGGACCTCTCCGACCCGGAGCCGGCGGGCCGCGCCATCGTGGCGCTGCTCTCCGACTGGTTCCCGAAGACGACGGGCGAGATCGTCCACGTCGACGGCGGTCTGCACGCGATCGGCGCGTAAGCGCTCGCCGTACGGCCGAGGGCCCGCGCGTTTCCCCTGGTGGGGCGGACGCGCGGGCCCTCTTCGTTCCCCGACTCGAAAAGTCGCGCGAATCACCCCAGACTGGTGCAGAGCGTGATGGTCTGCTGCTGACGGGGAGGAGGTACGGGCATGCTCGCGATACGCAACGGGTTCGGCGCGTTCGCCTCGGTCGCCGTTCTGCTCACCGGGATAGCCGTGGCCGCCGAGGTGCGCGCCGCTCCCGCCCCCGCCGAGGAGCTCCCCGCCGCCGCCCCGGCGGCCGAGGAGCCGGAGACATTCGGGGCGTCCTGCCGCACCGTCGTCCAGGGCTCCCGCGTCACCGCCTACTGCCAGAACCCGTACCCCGGCATCGACCGCGTCCGGCTCCACGTCGAGTGCGAGCGCTGGTGGGACGTCGACACCGACAGCGCCCCCGTCGACGTCGGCCCCGCGGACTACGCCCAGGTCACCGGCCGCTGCTGGAAGGAGGTCCGGTCCGCCTGGATCACGCACGAGCCGGCGGAACCGGAGCCGGAGCGCCCTGAGCGTTCTCCGGTACGGGGCTCTTGAGGCACATGAACGGGTAGCCGGCCGCCTCCGTCCCGGCCCGCTCGGCGTCGCCCTCGCGGATCGCGTCCACCAGGCGCGCGTGGTCCATGTGGTTCTCCGGCCGCAGCTCCCGCCCCACGTCGTCGCGCAGCCAGTCCCGCAGGAGATCGCCCAGGTCCGCGTAGAGCTCCGTGAGGACGTCGTTGCCCGAGGCGGCGACGACCGCGTGGTGGAAGGCCGCGTCGACCGTCACGAACCGCTCCGCGTCACCCGACTCCCACGCCTCCTCGCGCCGTGCGAGCAGCGCGTCGAGCTGCTTCAGGTCCCGCTCCGTGCGCCGCTCCGCCGCGAAGCGGGCGGCGGCGGACTCCAGGGTCGAGCGCAGCTCCGCGACGTGCCGCGGGTCGGAGCCGGCGAAGCGCCGGTGCATGACGCCCGCCAGCTCGCTGGTGGCGACGACGTACGTCCCCGAGCCCTGGCGGATGTCGAGCAGCCCGTTGTGCGCGAGCGCCCGGACGGCCTCGCGCACGGTGTTGCGGGCCACGCCCAGCTGCTCGACCAGCTCGGGCTCGGTCGGGATGCGTGAACCCACCGGCCACTCGCCGGAGGTGATCTGGTTCCGCAGCTCGGCGATCACCTGATCGGAGAGTCCTGCGCGCCGCGGGTGACCGAGGGCCATGGAGCACCTTCCCATTCCTACGAGACGTTCGAGATCGAACCGTTCGAGATTGGACAACCAATCATCCCATGATTCTATGATGGCCTCATGCCTGACGAGCCGAAGACCCTCGACCCCGCCGCACCGACCGCCACCGCCACCGCGACGGCGACGGCGACCGCCACCGTGCGGAATTCTTCCGCACCGGCGCCCGCGCCCGCGGCCCCGAGCGGCTCCGCGTCCCGCTGGACCCTCGGGCTCGTCACCGTCGGCCTCGTCATCGCCGCGCTGAACCTGCGCCCGGCCATCACCAGCCTCGGAGCGCTCCTCGAAGAGGTCAGCGCAGGCCTCCACATGAGCGGCACCGTCGCCGGCGTCCTCACCTCCGTCCCCCCGCTCTGCTTCGCGGTCTTCGGCATCACCGCCCCGCGCCTGGCCCGCCGCTTCGGCCCCGCCGCCGTCGTCTGCGCGGGCATGGCGGCGATCTTCGTGGGCCTCGCCGTCCGCCCCTTCGCCTCCGGCACGGCCGGCTTCCTCGCCGCCAGCGCCCTCGCCCTCATGGGCATCGCCCTCAGCAACGTCCTGATGCCCGTGATCGTCAAGCGCTACTTCCCCGACCGCGTCGGCACCATGACCGGCCTGTACTCCATGGCGCTCGCCCTCGGCACCTCCGTCGCCGCGGCGGCGACCGTCCCGATGACCGAGGCCCTCGGCGGCGACTGGCGCGTCGGCCTCGGCGTCTGGGCCGCCGTCGCCGCGCTCGCCGTCCTGCCCTGGATCCCGCTCGTGCGGGACCGCGACCGCGACCGCCCCACGCGCCGTGCGGGGAACGCGACCGCGACCACCGCCCCGGCGGACACCACGGCCGCCCCGCGCGTCACCCGCAGCCGCACCGCCTGGGCCCTCGGCTGCTTCTTCGGCCTCCAGGCCACCGGCGCCTACATCACCATGGGCTGGATGCCGCAGATCTTCCGCGACGCCGGCGTCCCCGCCTCCACCGCGGGCGTGCTCCTCGCCGTCACCATGGTCATGGGCGTCCCGCTCGCCTTCGTCATCCCCCGCCTCGCGACCCGGATGAAGAACCAGGGGCCGATCGTCGTCGCGCTCGGCCTGTGCGGGCTCGGCGGCTACACCGGCCTCTTCTTCGCCCCGGCCGCCGGAGCCTGGGTCTGGGCGGTGCTCCTGGGCGTCTCCAACTGCGCCTTCCCGCTCGCCCTCACCATGATCGGGATGCGCTCGCGGACCGGCGCAGGCGTCGTCCGCCTCTCCGCCTTCGCGCAGAGCGTCGGCTACCTCATCTCCATCCCCGGCCCCCTCCTCGTCGGCGTCCTCTACCAGCACAGCGGCGGCTGGGGACTGCCCATCGCGCTCATGGGCGGCCTGATGGTCCCGCAGATGATCGTCGGAACCCTCGCCGGGCGGGACCGGACGGTCGAGGACGAATGCTGAGATGCGAGACTGGCCCCATGCCAGTCCTCGAACCCAATCCCCAGAACGGCCAGAAGAAGCTGCTCATCGTGCTCGGCGCGATGCTCGGCATCGGGGCGATCATCGCCGTGATCGCCACCCTCGCCTCACCGTGACCCCCGGGGGTGGGGACAACCCCCGCATCCCCTAGGGGGCGAGTGTCAGGGTGAACTGGGTGGATCACCTGATGGGCCGCCGGGCCGCGGGTCCGTACGTTGGAGACATCCGTCGGAGACGACGGGAAACGCTTCTCCCACCCCTCGGAGGCGGCCATGTCGGCCCGTACGGACACCAGCACCCGGCCCCTGCCGACCGGCGTCGACACCCGGCTGCCCTGGTGGGCTCTCGCCCTTCCCGTGGCCGCCTTCGGCGTCCTGCTGATGCTCATAGCGGGGCCGGGTGGGGCCCAGACGACCGCTGGTGACACCGGGGTCGGCCGGGTCCTGGAACGGCTCCAGCAAACGCTCGCTCTCTGAGTCGCCGAAAGCCGTTCCGTGCGAAGCTGTTGACCATGAGCGTCGATACACCCCGCAGGATCGTGCTGCTCCGGCATGCGAAGGCAGACTGGAGCGACGAGTCCGACCACGAGAGGCCCCTCGCCGAGCGAGGCCGCGCGGACGCCCCCGTCGCGGGCCGCAGGCTCGCCGGGACCGGCATCGGCTTCGACCTGGCTCTCTGTTCGACCGCCGTCAGAACCCGGGAGACCTGGAAGCTGGCCGTGCACGCACTGCCGGAGCGCCCGAAGACCGTCTACGAGGACCGGCTGTACGAGGCCTCGCTCGGCGAGCTCATCGCCCTGCTCAACGAGACCTCGGAGGAAGTCGACGACCTCCTCGTCATCGGCCACAACCCCGGCATGCACGCGCTGGCCGACGCCCTCGCGGGCGAGTCGGACGGAGACCTCCTGGCCCGCATGAACCGCAGCGGCTTCCCGACCTCCGCCTACGCCGTCCTCAGCTTCCAGGGCTCCTGGAAGTCGTTGGAGCACGGCGCCGGACGCCTCGTGGACTTCTGGACGCCGCACGACTGACGACCGGCACCCTGTCCGTACGCGGAAGGGCCCGGCCGTCCGACGACGACCGGGCCCTCTCCGCACGGGCGCACCGATGGCTCAGTGCAGCAGGTCCTCGCCGCCGTCGGCGGCCTCGACCTCTTCGCGCGTGATCCCCAGCAGATAGAGCACGGTGTCCAGGAACGGCACGTTCACCGCCGTGTCCGCCGCCCGGCGCACCACCGGCTTGGCGTTGAACGCCACCCCGAGCCCGGCCGCGTTCAGCATGTCCAGGTCGTTGGCCCCGTCGCCGATGGCCACGGTCTGCGCCAGCGGCACACCCGCCTCCGTGGCGAACCGGCGCAGCAGCCGCGCCTTGCCCGCACGGTCCACGATCTCGCCGGTCACCCGCCCGGTGAGCTTGCCGTCCACGATCTCCAGGGTGTTGGCCGAGGCGAAGTCGAGCCCGAGCCGCTCCTTCAGATCGTCGGTGACCTGGGTGAACCCGCCGGAGACGACACCCACCTGGTAGCCGAGCCGCTTGAGCGTACGGATCAGGGTCCGGGCCCCCGGCGTCAGCCGTACCTCGGCGCGGACCTTGTCGACCACCGAGGCGTCGAGACCGGCGAGCAGCTCCACCCGGGCGTGCAGGGACTGCTCGAAGTCCAGCTCACCGCGCATCGCCGCCGCCGTCACCTCGGCGACCTTGTCCTCGCACCCCGCGTGCGCCGCGAAGAGCTCGATGACCTCGTCCTGGATCAGGGTCGAGTCGACGTCCATGACGACGAGCCGCTGGGCCCGCCGGTGCAGCCCGGCGGAGACCACGGCCACGTCCACCCCGATGGTGTGGGCCTCGGTCGCGAGCGCGGTCCGCAGCGGCTCGGTCTCGCAGCCCGAGACGGCGAACTCCACGGCCGTCACCGGATACTTCGCGAGGCGGAAGATGCGGTCGATGTTGCCGCCCGTCTCCGCGATCCTGGCCGCTATGGCCGCCGTCCGCTCCGCGGTGAGCGGGTTGCCGAGCACGGTGACGTGCGAGCGCCCCTCGCCCCGGGGCCGGTTGTCACCCGTACCGGAGATGATCTCGGCCTGGAGCTTCAGGGACTCGGCCCAGCTGTGGACGGTGGCCCGCAGCTCGCCCTGCGAGGCGACGGTCGGCTCGGTGACGAGCGCGCACAGGACGAGACGGCCGCGGGAGACGACCTGCTCGATGTCCACGACGTCGACGGAGTAGGCGGCGAGGGTGTCGAAGAGTCCGGCGGTGATCCCGGGACGGTCCTTGCCGAAGATCTTGACGAGAAGGGTGGGAACGTCTGAGGTCTGCGATGCGCTCATGGTGGTTCCACCGTATCGGGCACCGCGTGACACCTGACCCCCCGTCCCGCCCAGCGGACACCCGGGTGGTCGCGGGCTCGCCTCGGCCGGCTCTTCACACGACCCGACCACGGCGCGAGCACGGCCCGACTTTCGGAGTGGGGACCGGGCCTGAAATAGTTCCCCACGATGTTCGCCATCCCTAGACTCCCGACGACGGGAGCACATCGGGGGACAAGTAGTGGGGCATGGAGTGCCAGAACTCGTACTGGAATTGAATGGAAGGACCTGGACGCTCGATGCGTCCAGGTCGTACACCCTCGGCCGCGATCCGCAGGGTGACCTGGTCATCGACGATGCCAGGGTCTCGTGGCGACACGCCACGGTCAGCTGGGGCGGTCGGAGTTGGGTCATCGAGGACCACGGCTCCACGAACGGCACGTTCGTCCAGGGGCAGCGGATCCACCAGATGGAGATCGGCCCCGGATCGGCCGTCCACCTGGGCAACGCGACCGACGGCCCCCGGCTGAATCTCGCTGCCGGAGCCCAGCCCGCGCACCAGGCGCACCAGCCGCCGGCCCAGGCACAGGCGGCCCAGCCCGCCGCCGCCCACCAGGCCGCGGGGGCGCAGGCCGCCGCCCAGGCCGACTGGGCGACCCACCAGGCCCCGCCGCAGCACCAGGCCGGGCCGCAGCAGGGCTGGCAGGAGCAGGCCCCGCAGCCCGCGCAGCCGCAGGTCCCGCACCAGCAGGGCGGCCCGCAGGGCCCGCACGGTCACCAGGGGCCCGGCCACCCCGGCGCCGCCGCGGGGGCGTCGTCGGCCTACGCCGACCGCAGCCCCACCACGTTCCACCAGCTGAACCTCGGCCACGTCATGCGCATCGGCCGTGCCCTCGAGAACGAGCTGGTCGTCTCCGACCTGCAGGTCTCGCGGCACCACGCCGACTTCCACGCGACGCCCGACGGCCGCTTCGAGATCCGCGACCTCGGCTCGCACAACGGCACGTACGTCAACGGCCAGCCGATCCCCAAGGGCGGCTCGGCCGTCCTCGGCCCGCAGGACATCGTCGGCGTCGGCCACTCGACGTTCCGCCTCGTCGGCGGCCAGCTCGAGGAGTTCGTCGACACCGGCTCCGTCTCCTTCTCGGCCCGCCACCTCACGGTGACGGTCGACGGCGGCAAGCAGATCCTCCGCGACGTCTCCTTCGGCGTCCCGGAGAAGTCGCTGATCGGTGTCATCGGCCCGTCCGGCTCCGGAAAGTCCACGCTGCTCAAGGCGCTGACCGGCTACCGCCCGGCCAACGAGGGCGACGTCCTCTACGACAACCGGAGCCTCTACAAGCAGTTCGCCGAGCTGCGCCAGCGCATCGGTCTGGTCCCGCAGGACGACATCCTGCACAAGGAGCTGACCGTCCAGAAGGCGCTCCGCTACGCGGCCAAGCTCCGCTTCCCCGGCGACACCGCCGCGGCCGAGCGCGAGGCCCGCATCGACGAGGTGCTGCGCGAGCTCAAGCTCGACATCCACCGGGAGAAGAAGGTCACCTCCCTCTCCGGTGGCCAGCGCAAGCGCGTCTCCGTAGCCCTGGAGCTCCTCACCAAGCCGTCGCTGATCTTCCTGGACGAGCCGACCTCCGGCCTCGACCCGGGCATGGACCGCGACGTGATGCAGCTGCTGCGCGGCCTCGCCGACGACGGCCGCACGGTCCTCGTCGTCACCCACTCGGTGGCCGAGCTGGGCCTGTGCGACAAGCTCCTCGTCATGGCGCCCGGCGGCTCGGTGGCGTACTTCGGCCCGCCGGAGGAGGCGCTGAACTTCTTCGGCTACTCCACCTGGGCCGATGTCTTCTCCGCCTTCGAGAACTACCGCGACTACGACTGGGCGGGCCGCTGGAAGGGCTCGCAGCACTACCAGATGTACGCCGCGGACATCGACGCCGTCGCCGCGCAGCCGGTCCAGATGCCGCAGCAGGCGATGGCCCGCCAGCCGAAGCCGCAGGGCTGGGGCTCGCAGCTGTGGACGCTGATCCGCCGCTACGTCTCCGTGATCGCCTCCGACAAGGGCTTCCTGGGCCTGATGGTGATCCTGCCCGCCGTCCTCGGCGCGGTCTCGGTCGTCATCCCGGCGGACTTCGGCCTCGGCTCGCCGACGGCGCCGTCACGCTTCAACGGCGACGCCGGAACGATCATGCTGATCCTCATGGTCGGCATGTGCTTCAGCGGCGCGGCCAACTCGGTCCGCGAACTGATCAAGGAGCGGGTCATCTACGAGCGGGAGCGCGCCACCGGCCTCTCCCGCTCCGCGTACCTGATGTCCAAGGTGATCGTCCTCGGCCTGATCACGGCCTTCCAGGGCGTCATCATCTGCGGCATCGGCTTCTCCACCCGCGCTCTGCCCGCCGAGGGCCTCCTCATGCCCCCGGCCGTCGAGCTGTGCATCCAGGTGATCGCCCTCGGCCTCACCTCGATGATGTTCGGCCTGGTCATCTCCGCGCTCGTGAAGACCGCCGAGAAGACCATGCCGCTCCTCGTCATGTTCGCGATCATCCAGGTCGTGTTCACCGGCATCCTCTTCCAGGTGTACGGCTCGCCCGGCCTGGAGCAGTTCGCCTGGCTGATGCCCTCCCGCTGGGGCATCGCCGGCGCCGGCACCACCCTCGACCTGGCCCGCCTCATGCCGCCGTGGGACCCGAAGAACCCCACGGACACCGACTCCCTGTGGGAGCACACGGCCGGCCAGTGGGGCTTCGACCTCGGCGTCCAGCTGCTCATGGCGGCCGTCTGCTGCGTCGTCGTGGCGCGGCTGCTGCGCCGCCACGAGCCCGAGGTCATGCGCAAGTAACGACTCAGGCGACACGCCGAAGGGCGGCACCCCGCACAGGGGGTGCCGCCCTTCGGCGTACGCCGGGAGGATCCGCGGACAGCGAGGACCGGAGGATCAGTAGGCGCTGTTGACGTTGTCGATCGAGCCGTAGCGGTCGGCCGCGTAGTTGGCGGCGGCGACGAGGTTGGCGACCGGGTCGTACTGGTCGAACTTGGTGCCGGGGATGTGGTAGGCCTTGAAGGTCGGGTAGATGACCTGGAGCAGGCCCTTGGACGGGACGCCGTTGATGGCGTTGATGTCCCAGTTGTTGATGGCCCGCGGGTTGCCGCTGGACTCGCGCATGATGTTCTTGTGCAGGCCGTTGTAGCTGCCCGGGATGTCGTGCTTGTCCATGATGAACAGCGCCTCGCGGATCCAGCCGTCGAGGTTGTTCGCGAAGACCGGCGTACGGGCGACGGAACGGCTCGCGGCCGCCTTCTCCGCGGCGCGCTTCTTCGCGTCCGCCTTGGCCTTGGCCTCGGCGTTCGCCTTCGCGGCGGCCTTGGCCCGGGCGTCGGCCTTGGCCTTCGCGTCCGCCTTCGCCTTCGCGTCCGCCTTCGCCTTGGCGTCGGCCTTGGCCTTCGCGTCGGCCTTCGCCTTCGCCGCCGCCTTGGCGTCGGCCTCCTGCTTGGCCTTCAGGCCGATGGTGGTCTGCTGCTCGGTGACGCTGGCGGCCAGCGCCTTCGCCTGCGGGCTGGCGGCGTCGTACGACCAGGCGACCTGCTGCGTACCGGAGAGGGCCTGGGGCTCGGTCTCGGTGGAGCCACCGTTGCCCGGCACGAGGGAGAGGGTGAGTGCTGCGGCGCCCAGAGCGGCGACGCCGGCGATCGTGGCCTTGTGGGTCTTCTTCAGACCACGACTGTGGCCGGGGGTGTTCGCAGACATCAGGACTACCTCTTCGAATCGCTGGGGGGTCGCTCGCCGGGGGCGGCGCTGCGCCTGCTCGGCGGCGACGAGGGCAATTCTTAGCGGCAGCAAAATCGTGTGGCAAAGGTGTGACGTACGATCCCGGGTAGTGGATCAGGGCCTTGTGCACAGGCCATGGAATGCCCCTTGTGGCCAGGTTCCTCCGCGTCTATCTGGCCTCCTGGCGTCCACTAGGGGTCTTCGTAAGTGATGTGGGTCCTATGCGCGGGCTCACATCGGGCACGTAACAAACTCACCAGGCGTTGCGGCAGCAATGCAGACGGTGAGGCAGGTCCTCCGGAAGGAGGAGAAGGGCGCCGCCGGACTCGTACCAGAGGCGCCCCTCACCCTTCCCGGCCCTCACCCCACCGCCCCCGCGAGCTCCGGCGCCACGTACCGCCCGCTGGCCGGCCGCCGGTCGAGCAGGTGGAGGA
The DNA here is from genome assembly GCF_042717315.1 of Streptomyces sp. NPDC058650. NCBI lineage: Bacteria > Bacillati > Actinomycetota > Actinomycetes > Kitasatosporales > Streptomycetaceae > Streptomyces > Streptomyces sp. NPDC058650. The sequence goes on along the minus strand of NZ_JBHXRL010000006.1, from coordinate 10,517 downwards.
AGCCCGGCACCACGGACTCCGGACCCGGCCGCGTACCGATCCCCTCCGGCACCGCCGCCGCGTACAGATCCGTCTCCATGTCACCCGGGTCCACCGCCCACACCCGCAGCTCCGGCTCCTCCACGGCCAGCACCGCCACCAGCAGGTCGACCGCGGCCTTCGACGCCCCGTACCCGCCCCACGTCGCGTACGGCACCGCCGCGGCCTCCGAACTGAGCGCGATCACCGTCCCCGCGGCGCTCGCCCGCAGCAGCGGGAGGCTCTCCTGTACGAGGCCGAGCACCGCCACCACGTTCGTCTCCAGGGCGGCCCGCAGACCGTCCAGCGGCTGGTCCTCAAGGCGGGGGAGCGGCGCGGCGCCCAGCACGCCCGCGTTGTTCACCAGCAGATCGAGCCCGCCGAGCCCCCGGGCCGCGGCCACCAGCTCCCGCCGGTGCGCCGCGTCCCCGACGTCGCCGGGCAGCGCGACCACCCGTGTGCCGTGCGCGGCGCGCACCGCCGCCGCGCTCTCCTCCAGCGCCCCCGCCGTCCGGGCGTTCAGGACGAGGTCCCAGCCCCGCCCGGCCAGCGCGTGCGCCAGCGCCCTGCCGAGCCCCTTCGACGCCCCCGTGACGATCGCGACAGCCATGACCCGTCCCCCTATGTATCCGTACCGCATCCGTTGTGCGTGTCCCTGGCGTCCGGCACCACCTGCCGACGCCGACGGGCACCACCCTCGCGCCGGGCCCCGTCCCGCCGCCTCGGCCCCCGGGTCCGGCCCGCCGAGGGCATTGGACCTAGGTCCCGAGTCCCCCTCCCGCGCCGTCCCCAGGCGGATACGCACGGTCACACCCCGCCGGTACGGTGAACACATGAGCCATCGACCGAGCTCCGGCCTCTCCGCCGTGAGCACCGCCCTCCTCGCGATGAGCCGCCATCTGGAGGTCCGCGACGTCCTCAAGACGATCGTGGCCTCCGCCCGCGAGCTCCTCGACGCCGAGTACGCGGCCCTGGGCGTCCCCGACGACCACGGCGGCTTCGCCCAGTTCGTGGTCGACGGCGTCAGCGACGAGCAGTGGAAGGAGATCGGCCCGCTGCCCCGGCAGCACGGCATCCTCGCCGCGATGCTGCACAAGGCCGAGCCCGAGCGCCTCGCCGACGTCCGCGAGGACCCCCGCTTCGAGGGCTGGCCGGCCGCCCACCCCGAGATGTCCGACTTCCTCGGCCTCCCCGTCAGGGACGGCGACGAGATCCTCGGCGCGCTCTTCCTCGCGAACAAGCGCTGCCCGAAGGAGACGGCCGGCTGCGGCTTCACCGCCGAGGACGAGGAACTGCTCGGCATCCTCGCCCAGCACGCGGCCATCGCCCTCACCAACGCCCGGCTGTACGAGCGCAGCCGCGAGCTCACCATCGCCGAGGAGCGCTCCCGCCTCGCCCACGAGCTCCACGACGCCGTCAGCCAGAAGCTCTTCTCGCTCCGGCTCACGGCCCAGGCCGCGGCCGCCCTCGTCGACCGAGACCCCGCCCGGGCCAAGGACGAGCTCCAGCAGGTCGCGCTCCTCGCGGCCGAGGCGGCCGACGAGCTGCGTGCGGCGGTCGTCGAGCTGCGCCCCGCGGCGCTCGACGAGGACGGCCTCGTCCACACCCTGCGCACCCAGATCCAGGTCATGGACCGAGCCCACACCGCCAGGGTCACCTTCGAGAGCCCGGGGATCCGCGCCCTGCCCGCGGCCCAGGAGGAGGCCGTGCTCCGCGTCGCCCAGGAAGCCCTGCACAACGCCCTGCGCCACGCGGAGGCCGAGCTCGTCACCGTCATCCTCGCCCGCAGCGGCCAGGGCGCGCGGCTCACGGTCGCCGACGACGGCAAGGGCTTCGACCCCCGCACGGTCCGCAGCGCCGGTCGCCACCTCGGTCTCGTCTCCATGCGGGACCGGGCGGGCGGCGTCGGCGGCGGACTCACCGTGACCTCGGCCCCCGGTGAGGGCACCACGATCGAGATGGAGGTTCCCGGTGGCTGACAAGCCGATCCGTGTCCTGCTGGTCGACGACCACCAGGTCGTCCGCCGAGGCCTGCGCACCTTCCTTGAGGTGCAGGACGACATAGAGGTGGTGGGGGAGGCCTCCGACGGCGCCGAAGGAGTCGCCCGCGCCGAGGAGCTCCGCCCCGACGTCGTCCTCATGGACGTGAAGATGCCCGGCACCGACGGCATCGAGGCGCTGAAGCGGCTCCGCGAGCTCGCCAACCCGGCCAGGGTCCTGATCGTCACCAGCTTCACCGAGCAGCGCACGGTCGTCCCCGCCCTCCGCGCCGGAGCCTCCGGATACGTCTACAAGGACATCGACCCCGACGCCCTGGCCGGCGCCATCCGCTCCGTCCACGCGGGCCACGTCCTGCTCCAGCCTGAGGTCGCCGAAGCGCTCCTCAGCCAGGAGGACTCCCCGAGCGGTACGGGACGGGGCACCACCCTCACGGAGCGCGAGCGCGAGGTCCTCGGCCTGATCGCCGACGGCCGGTCCAATCGCGAGATCGCCCGCGCGCTCGTCCTCTCCGAGAAGACGGTCAAGACACACGTCTCGAACATCCTGATGAAACTCGACCTCGCGGACCGCACCCAAGCCGCGCTCTGGGCGGTCAGACACGGCCTCACCGACTGACCCGCGCTCCGTGTGCGCCCCCTGACACTCCGGGCGCACGACCGTTCAGTCCTTCATACCGTCGGGTGTATATCCCCCGTTCGGCGCAACCCGGCGGGGGCGGCGGCGTTCTCCATGGCGTGCTGCGGCGGACCTGCCGCAGCGATGACCAGGAGGATGTACCAAGTGAAGAACCTCAAGAAGGCCGCTGCCGTCACCATGATCGCCGGTGGCATCATCGCCGCCGGTGCGGGTGCCGCCTCCGCCCACGGCGCCGAGGCCGACGGCAAGGCCCTCAACTCGCCGGGCGTCGCGTCCGGCAACCTGGTGCAGGTCCCGGTCCACGTCCCCGTGAACGTCTCCGGCAACACGGTCAACGTGATCGGCCTGCTCAACCCGGCCTTCGGCAACCACGCCCTCAACGGCTGAGCCACCCCAGAACCACCGGCCCCCGGACGATCCCCCCGGGGGCCGGCCCCTTTTCCGACGCACCCCTCGCACCGCTCGGCCCTGGCGGGCCTCCCGGGCTTCGGGCCGCTGCGGCGGTCTCCGACCGCCGAGGTGTGGACCGGGGTTCAGACCCCCCGCTCGCGTTCCTTCTCCCGTTCCCGCTCCTCCACGTACGCGTTGTACGCGGCCACCTGCGCCCGCCGGGCGACCCGCTCCACCGGCCGCAGCGCCTCCCCCCGCGCCGCCATTTCCGAAGCGCTCACCGCGCCCCCGTGCCCGTGGTCGTACGCCAGGTCCACAAGCAGGCCGATCCGCTGGGCCAGCTCGAGCACGCGCACCGCCCGCGGCGGGTACCCCGGGGCCAGCACCTCGCGCCCCACCTCCGCCCGCGCCCGGTACGCCGCGCGCGCCACGTCCGCCGCAGGGCCCGAGGCCGCCACGTCCAGCCGCGTCAGCACCGCCGTCGCGTCCCGCAGCGCCTCCGCGAGCTCCCGCTCCGCCTCACCGAGCGTCGGCACGTCCGCCGGCGGAGCCTCCCGCACCGCGAGACAGCGCCAGACGACCTCCACATGCACGTCGCCCACCGGCCCCGCCTCCGAGACCTCCGGCACGAGACCGTACGGCGCGCCGAAGCCCACCACGGCCTCCTCCGATTCCAGGGCGCGCGCGTTGAACTCCGGCGGCCCGCTCAGCCCCAGCGGATGCCCCGGCGCCGGCAGCGCCACCCGCCACCCGGTCACCCCGAGCCGCCGCAGCCGGCCCAGCGCCAGCGTCAGCCCCACCGGCGCCGCCTCACCCGGCAGCCCCTCCACGCGGTGCACCGCGTCCTCCCCGACAATGGCCAGCGCCGCGTCGTCCGGCGACACCGCCCCGGCAAGCAGGGCATTGCCCCAGGCGGCCAGGCGTCCTGAGCGTGGTTCCGAAAGCATCCCCCCAGACTAAGGACTCAAAGGAAGCCCTAGGGACCGGCCCGCTCCGTCGATAACGTAGGTTTTCCCCTGGACGCCGCGCCCATCGGTGCAAGGCGACGACACGACTCGACCGCAAGGGGAGACAACGCGCTCATGAGCGATGTACTGGAGCTGGTGGACGTATCCGTGGTCCGCGGCGGACGGGCTCTGGTGGACGAGGTCTCCTGGTCGGTCAAGGAGGGCGAGCGCTGGGTGATCCTCGGGCCCAACGGCGCCGGCAAGACCACCCTCCTGAACATCGCCTCCAGCTACCTCTTCCCCACCAAGGGCACCGCCACGATCCTCGGCGAGCGGCTCGGCGGCGTCGGCACCGACGTCTTCGAACTCCGCCCCCGCGTCGGCATGGCCGGCATCGCCATGGCGGAGAAGCTGCCCAAGGACCAGACCGTCCTCCAGACCGTCCTCACCGCCGCGTACGGCATGACGGCCACCTGGCACGAGGACTACGACCCGGTCGACGAGGAGCGCGCCAAGGCCTTCCTCGACCGCCTCGGCATGAACGACTACCTGGACCGCAAGTTCGGCACCCTCTCCGAGGGCGAGCGCAAGCGCACCCTGATCGCCCGCGCGATGATGACCGACCCCGAGCTCCTCCTCCTCGACGAGCCCGCCGCCGGCCTCGACCTCGGCGGCCGCGAGGACCTCGTCCGCCGTCTCGGCCGCCTCGCCCGCGACCCGTACGCCCCCTCCATGATCATGGTCACGCACCACGTCGAGGAGATCGCCCCCGGGTTCACCCACGTCCTGATGATCCGTCAGGGCAAGGTCCTCGCCGCCGGCCCCGTGGAGACCGAGCTCAGCTCGCGCAACCTCTCGCACTGCTTCGGCCTGCCGCTCGTCGTCGAGCGCGTCGGCGACCGCTGGACCGCCCAGGGCCTGCCGTTGAAGTAGCGGACCGGAGCGCCGGCGTCCCGCACAGCCGCCCGCGCCCTGTCCCGGAAGGTCCCCACCGCCCTACCATGACCACGTGGACATCGACGCGTGGGTCTGGTGGTTGATCGGCGCGGTGGGGCTCGGCATTCCGCTGGTCCTGACCGCGATGCCGGAGTTCGGCATGCTGTCCGTCGGCGCGGTCGCGGGGGCGGTGACCGCCGCGCTCGGCTTCGGCATCACCCCTCAGGTGATCGTCTTCGCCGTCGTCTCCGTGGCACTGATCGCGGTGGTCCGCCCGATCGCCGCCCGTCACCGCGACGACCGGCCCCGACTGGCCAGCGGCGTCGACGCCCTGAAGGGGCGTCAGGCCGTCGTCCTGGAAAGGGTCGACAACAGTGGTGGCGGCCGTATCAAGCTCGCGGGCGAGATCTGGTCCGCCCGCGCGCTCGACAGCGGGCAGACCTTCGAACCGGGTGACCAGGTCGACGTCGTGGAGATCGACGGCGCGACGGCCGTGGTCATGTGACCACACGTCATATGACCGAACCTCGCCCATGACGTTCCGCCGTCTGGGAAACTCGATCTGGATCATCGAAAGCCATCCGGCACTCAACCGGTATCGAAGGGCACGGGGAACACGATGTCAGCAGTCATCATCGTCCTGATCATTCTGGTGGTGCTCGTCTTCATCGCCCTGGTCAAGACGATCCAGGTCATCCCGCAGGCGAGCGCGGCGATCGTGGAGCGCTTCGGCCGCTACACCCGCACGCTCAACGCCGGACTGAACATCGTCGTCCCGTTCATCGACTCGATCCGGAACCGGATCGACCTGCGCGAGCAGGTCGTCCCGTTCCCGCCGCAGCCGGTGATCACCCTGGACAACCTCGTCGTCAACATCGACACGGTCATCTACTACCAGGTGACCGACGCCCGGGCCGCGACCTACGAGGTCGCCAGCTACATCCAGGCGATCGAGCAGCTCACCGTCACCACCCTGCGCAACGTCATCGGCGGCATGGACCTGGAGCGGACCCTTACCTCCCGCGAGGACATCAACGCGGCACTGCGCGGCGTCCTCGACGAGGCCACCGGCAAGTGGGGCATCCGCGTCAACCGCGTCGAGCTCAAGGCGATCGAGCCGCCGACCTCCATCCAGGACTCGATGGAGAAGCAGATGCGCGCCGAGCGCGACAAGCGCGCCGCGATCCTCACCGCGGAGGGCACCCGCCAGTCCGCGATCCTCACCGCCGAGGGCGAGAAGCAGTCCGCGATCCTCCGTGCCGAGGGCGAGTCCAGGGCTGCCGCCCTGCGCGCCGAGGGCGAGGCCCAGGCCGTCCGTACGGTCTTCGAGGCCATCCACGCGGGCGACCCGGACCAGAAGCTCCTCTCGTACCAGTACCTCCAGATGCTCCCGAAGATCGCCGAGGGCGACGCCAACAAGCTCTGGATCGTGCCCAGCGAGATCGGCGACGCCCTCAAGGGCCTCTCCGGCGCCTTCGGCAACGTCGGCGGCGGCGTCCCCGGATTCAACACCAAGGACGGCGCCCGGTCCGACCGGCGAGAAGAACCCCCGGTTGACTGACACGTACACCTAAATCTCGTGCATGATCGGTGCGAGCCCCTCGACCCCGACGACGTCGGAGCGGGGAGGCGACTCACTGACCATGTAAGGAGATGGCGTTGTCCATCTGGGAAGCGCTGGCGATCTTCGCGGCCGGTATCGGCGCCGGCACCATCAACACCATCGTGGGATCGGGAACGCTCATCACGTTCCCGGTCCTCCTCGCGACCGGGCTCCCCCCGATCACCGCGAACGTCTCCAACACCCTCGGCCTCGTCCCCGGTGCCATCAGCGGAGTCATCGGCTACCGCCACGAACTGAAGGGCCAGAAGGCCCGTATCCTCCGCCTCGGCGGCGTGGCCCTCCTCGGCGGCCTCATCGGCGCGATCCTGCTCCTCGCCCTGCCGTCCGAGGCCTTCGACGCGATCGTCCCCGTCCTCATCGGCATCGCGCTCGTCCTGGTCCTGCTCCAGCCCCGCATCGCCGCCGCCGTGCGGCGACGCCGCGAACAGACCGGCACCGTGGCCCACCCCGACGGCGGCCCCGTCCTCCTCGTCGGCCTCTGCCTGGCCAGCATGTACGGCGGATACTTCGGCGCCGCCCAGGGAGTGCTCTACCTCTCCCTGATGGGCCTGCTGCTCCACGACACCCTGCAGCGCATCAACGCCGTCAAGAACGTCCTCGGTGCCCTCGTCAACGGCGTCGCCGCCGTCTTCTTCCTCTTCGTCGCCGAGTTCGACTGGACGGCCGTTCTCCTCATCGCCGTCGGCTCCACCGTCGGCGGCCAGATCGGCGCCAAGGTCGGACGCAAGCTGTCGCCGTCCGTCCTGCGCGGAGTGATCATCGCGGTCGGCGTCGTCGCGATCCTCCAGCTGACGCTGAAGTAGCCCGGTCCACGGAAGAGCCCGCCTCCCACATCGGGGAAGGCGGGCTCACACCGTACGAGACGGCCCACACCGTACGAGACGGTCTACGCGGCCGAGTTCGCCAGCCACTCCGGAAGCTCGGACCGCTCACCCGCCCGCATGGCGAGCAGCATCGCGTCCGCGGGCGACGGCACGAACGGCTCGTGCAGCAGCGGCATCCCCGCCTGCTCCGGCGTCCGGTCGGCCTTGCGGTGGTTGTCCTCGGCGCAGGACGCGACGGTGTTCAGCCAGCTGTCCCCGCCCCCCTGGGCACGCGGCACGACGTGGTCGACGGTCGTCGCCCGCCTCCCGCAGTACGCGCACCGGTGTTGGTCCCTGACCAACACCCCCCGCCTCGACCACGGGGCGTGTCTTCGGAACGGCACCCGTACGTACCGGCAGAGCCTGATCACCCGCGGCACCGGAAGATCGACGGCGGCACCACGCACCCGCAGCTCGGGATGGGCCTGCTCGACGACGGCCTTGTCCTGCAGGACAAGCACCACCGCACGGTTGAGTGTGACCGTCGAAAGCGGCTCGAAGCTTGCGTTGAGTACCAGTGTGTCCCGCATTGTGCCCACCTCCCGTGTGCCGGCCCCACCCCGGAGCGGGGCGCGGGGCCTGGATCAACGATGGCCGGGCCGGCCGGGGTCGGACAACGCAATTTCCCGCGTAACGAAAGATGCCCGCTTCTGATCTCTCCAAGACCAGAAGCGGGCAAACAACAAACGAACGATCAGACCGCCGCGCGAGCCGCGTACTCACCGACCAACTGGGCACGTCCCAGCGTGTGGAAGCGCAGGTTGAAACCGATGGCCGCCGGCGAGGCACCGGCGTCCGGCCCGAGCTTCTCGCTGTCCACGGCGTACACGGTGAAGACGTACCGGTGCGCGGGGTCCCCGGCCGGGGGAGCGGCGCCGCCGAACTCCTTCGCGCCGTAGTCGTTCCGGACGTGCACGGCGCCGGCCGGCAGCCCCTCGAACGACCCCGACCCGGCACCCACGGGCAGCTCCGTCACCGACACCGGGATGTCGAACAGCACCCAGTGCCAGAACCCGCTGCCCGTCGGGGCGTCCGGGTCGAAGCACGTGACGGCGAAGCTCTTCGTCCCCGCCGGGAAGCCTGTCCAGCGCAGGTGCGGAGAGGTGTTCCCCGCCGCGTACACCTGAGCGTCCTTCAGGACCCCGCCCGGCGTGACGTCGTCGCTCACCACCGTGAACGCCGCCACCGGCGGATGGAAATCGTGAGGGAGCGGCGCCCTCTTGCCCTCGGACACGTGGAACCTCCGTATCGCCTGTCGTTGCTTTTCCGGCTTTTTTCGGCCGACCCTAGAGCCAGTTGCGGCGGCCGCCGACCTCGGCGAGCCACTGGTTCAGGTAGGCGGCCCAGTCGGTCGTGTGGAAGTCGTGCAGCCCCACCTTGAACGCACGGAACGAGTCGCTGCCCTCGCCGAACAGACCCGGCTTCTTGTCCATCTCCAGGACGACGTCCATCTCACGGTCGTCGGCGACGAAGCTGACCTCGACCTGGTTCAGCCCGCGGTACTGCTGCGGCGCGAAGAACTCGATCTCCTGGTAGAAGGGCAGCTTCTGCCGCGTCCCCCGGATGTGCCCACGCTCCATGTCCGCACTCTTGAAGCGGAAGCCCAGACCGATGAAGGCGTCCAGGATCGCCTGCTGCGCCGGCAGCGGGTGCACGTTGATCGGGTCCAGGTCGCCGGAGTCCACGGCCCGGGCGATCTCCAGCTCGGTGACCACGCCGATGTTCATGCCGTGCAGCTGCTGACCTGCGATCGAGGTCACCGGCGTCTCCCACGGCACCTCGAGACCGAACGGCACCACGTGCACCGCCCCCGCCTTCACCTCGAAGGCACCACCCAGACGCACCTTGAGGAACTCGACGTCCTGCTTGTGCTCCTGGTCGCCACCCTCGACCTCGACCCGCGCCTGCAGCCCGACGGAGAGCGCCTCGATCTGCTGGTCGACACTGCCGCCCTGGATCCGCACCTCACCCTGGACGACACCGCCGGGAACCACGTTCGCCTCGGAGAGCACGGTCTCCACGGTGGCCCCACCGGCACCCAGGCTCGCGAGCAGCTTCTTGAATCCCATGACTTCCACTCCTTCTCGGTACTGACCTCTACATACGCGCGACGACCGTAGCCGGTTCCCCGCCGCCTGCCACTACGCTCGGCCGCCATGAGCGACACCCCCTCCCGTACGCCGCTCCCGCGGGCCTTCTTCGACCGCCCCGTCCTCGAGGTCGCCCCCGACCTGCTCGGCCGCACCCTCGTCCGGAACTCGGCCGAAGGAAGGATCGAGCTACGCCTCACGGAGGTGGAGGCGTACGCCGGCGCGATCGACCCCGGCTCGCACGCCTTCCGCGGCCGCACCGCACGCAACGCCGTCATGTTCGGCCCGCCCGGACACGCGTACGTCTACTTCACCTACGGCATGTGGCACTGCCTCAACCTGGTCTGCGGCCCCGAGGGCGAGGCGAGCGGAGTCCTCCTGCGCGCAGGCGAGATCCTGACGGGCGCCGAGCAGGCCCGCGCCCGCCGCCGCTCGGCCCGCCACGACACGGAGCTGGCCAAGGGCCCCGCCCGCCTGGCCACGGCCCTGGACGTCGCCCTCTCCCTGAACGGCACGGACACCTGCGCCGGCCCCGAAGCCCCGCTCTCCCTGCTGACCGGCACGCCACCCGCCCCGGAGGCCCTCAGCAGCGGCCCCCGCACGGGCGTGGGCGGCGACGGCGCCCCCCACCCCTGGCGCTTCTGGCTCACCGACGACCCGACGGTGAGCCCCTACCGCGCCCACACGCCCCGGAAGCGCAACCTTGACTCCGGCCGCCCGATCGCCTAACGTAGCCCGAGCCGCTGGAAACGGACCTGCTTGTTCAAGCACCCCGCAGCGGCCATCCACTACACACGATGATTCCCCAGCAGGGGCGCATTTCGGCATTCCCGAAATTTGTTTCGAATGACTCGATTATGAGTCACCAGGGAAATCAGCTAAAGTAGTGAACACGCCGGAAGGGCCCGGAGCGAAAGCAAAAGGGACCGGAAAGCACCGAGGAAATCGGATCGGAAAGATCTGATAGAGTCGGAAACGCAAGAACACGAAGTACCGAAGGGAAGCCCGGAGG